>NZ_CP137555.1:3900000-4194096 GCF_033723955.1 Microbulbifer pacificus
TGTTGCCTTTGGCGGCTATTATTGCCTGGCCGTTGCTGCGCCCAGGTAAGCGCGCGGTCGCGCCCGGGGCAAATGCCGTGGATGTGAACGACAGTGCTGACCTGCAGACGCAAACCGCGCTGTATCGCGAGCATCTGGCCGAATTGGAGGCCTCGCGGGCCAGTGGTGCGGTGGATGAGGCGCAGTACCAGTCGTTGAAAGCGGATCTCGCGCGCAAGCTGCTTGCGGAAGAGGGGGGTGGTTACCGCATGGCCCCTGCACGTCAGGGAGGGCGCGGCCTGTTGTTTGCGCTGGCATTCCTGTTGCCGTTTGTCGCGGTGGGGCTGTATTTCTATTGGGGCTCCTATAACGATCTCGCCCTGTATCGCGATATTGCCGCCAGCCAGACCGGAAAAACTGATTTGGTGGCAGAAGCGCGCATTACACAACAGCTGCGCGCGCGTGCGGACTCTCACCCGGAGGACCTGACCAGTCGCTATGTGCTGGCCCAGCGCCTGCTGGTCAGTAACGACCTGAATGGTGCGATTGCCCAGTACCGCTATATTGTCGCCCGTGAGCCTCAGGCCGTGAATGTCCGTGCGGAGCTGGCGCAAGCGCTGTTTTTTGCCAGTGGTTCACAGATGTCACCGGAAGTCGTTAAAGAGGTCGCGCTGGTGCTGGAAGCGCAGCCGAATAACACCACCGCTCTCGGTTTGGCGGGTATCGCCGCATTCGAGCGCGAAGACTTTGCCGCGGCGCGCGCTCACTGGCAGAGTGCGCTGGCGCAGATGCCTGCGGGCTCCAGTGCCGCCCAGGCATTGTCTGCCGGTGTCGCTCGCGCGGAACAGGCTTTGGCGGAAGCCGGGGGCGAGCAAGGGCAACAGTCGATTGCTCAGGTGCCCGCGGCATCTGCATCCGGCGGTGCGGAAGAGCCCGCCGTCCCTGCAGGCGAGAACCGTATTGCGGTCAAGGTCACCCTTCCCGAGGGGGTGCAGGTTTCCCCGGATACCCCGGTATTCATCTACGCTCGCACCGAGGAAAGCCCCATGCCGCTCGCTATCGTGCGCCTCGCCGCGGCAGACCTGCCGGCGGAAGTGGTGCTGGATGAGTCCAGGGCGATGATGCCTGGGCGTAGCCTCAAGACCGTAGATCAGGTGCAGCTGGTGGCGCGTCTGGCCATCAATGGCAATGCCCGCCCGGCGCCGGGGGACTGGCAGGGCGAAATCAAGATGCTGCCTCGCAGCGACTGGTCGAAACCGGTACATATCGCCATCGACCAGCAAATGTGACGGTTTCGCGCACGCCCCGCGACCACTAGCCCGTAACCTCTAAGCGGGGCTGAGGGCTTTGGCCTGCGCGGTCAAAATTAGCGCTGAAACCCTGCCCGCAGCCATGTACAATCGGCGGTTTGCAAAAACAAAGCGGCGATTTGGCGTCTATCTATTGAAATAGGTGTCCGGATCACCCGGAGATTACAACGAAGAGCGTTCGGCGGCGGTGCATAGTGACCGTACGGACGCCGTGTATTACCGAGTTTCAAGACCATGCGTTTGAAGTGCATCAAGCTGGCCGGGTTCAAGTCCTTCGTCGACCCGACCACCGTTTACTTCCCCTCCAATCTCAGCGCCGTGGTCGGCCCCAACGGCTGTGGCAAGTCCAATACCATTGACGCCGTGCGCTGGGTGATGGGGGAATCGTCCGCCAAGAACCTGCGCGGCGACTCCATGACCGACGTCATTTTCAACGGCTCCAGTGGCCGCAAGCCGGTTGGTCAGGCGTCCATCGAGCTGGTGTTCGACAACTCCGCGGGCAAGCTCACCGGCGAGTACGCAGCGTTCAGCGAGATCTCCATCAAGCGCAAGGTGACCCGTGACGGGCAGAACATTTATTACCTGAATGGTGAAAAGTGCCGCCGCCGCGATGTAACCGACCTGTTTCTGGGTACCGGTCTGGGTCCGCGCAGCTACGCCATCATCGAGCAGGGGATGATCTCCAAGCTGATCGAGGCGAAGCCGGAAGATCTGCGGGTATTTATCGAAGAAGCCGCGGGTATCTCCAAGTACAAGGAGCGTCGCCGCGACACCGAAAACCGCATGCGCCGCACCAAGGAGAACCTGGAGCGTCTTACCGATATTCGCGACGAGCTGGATCGCCAGCTGTCGCGACTCGAGCGCCAGTCGGCGGCAGCTGAGAAGTACAGCCGCTTCAAAGAGGAAGAGCGTACTCACAAGGCGCACCTGCAAGCACTGAAATACCGCGAGCTGGACGATCAGACCCGGACCAAACAGCAGCAGATTGGCGAGCTCGAGCTCACCGTGGAAGAACTGGTGACCCGCCAGGTGAGCTGTGACACCGGCATCGAAACCCAGCGAGTCGCGTATCACGAATTTTCCGATGCATTTAATGAAGTGCAGGGCCGCTTTTACTCCGTGGGCGCAGATATCGCGCGTCTGGAACAGAGTATTTCCCATGCCCGTGAGCGCAATTCCCGCTTGCAGTCCGATCTCGCGCGCACCGAACAGGAATTCGCGGAATCCCAGTCGCTGTTGGCGGCGGATCAGGAGCGGGCACTGGAGTTTGAAGCCGAGCTGGAAGTGATCGTGCCGGACCTGGATATGGTTCAGGCGGCAGAAGAGGAGTCTGCCCAGACCCTGCTCACCGCCGAAGACCAGATGCGCGAGTGGCAAAACGAGTGGGACCAGTTCAACCAGGGCGCCTCCGACTCCCGCCAGCGTGCGGAGGTTCAGCAATCCCGTATCCAGCATCTGGAAACTTCCTCCCAGCGCCTGCGCGACCGCATCAATAAATTACAGAGTGAGCTGGAAAGTCTCAGCGGTTCTGCGGACGACAGCGAACTGGAACAGCAAAATGAAGAGCTGGCGGAAATGGAGATGCAGCTCAGCGAGCTGCGGGACTCCATTTCCGAGCAGGTGGAGCAGTTGTCTGACCTGCGCCGCCAGGAAACCGACATCGCCAGTGATCTGGACAAGGAGCGCCTGCAACTGCAAACCAGTCGCGGTCGCCAGGCTTCCCTCGAGGCACTGCAGCAGGCCGCCATGGGGCAGGGCAAGGCGGTCGCCAGCTGGCTGGAACAGCACAACCTGCAGGGGCGCCCGCGTTTGGCGGAGCAGATCCGCGCGCAATCCGGCTGGGAGGCTGCGGTGGAAACCGTGCTTGGAGCCCAGCTGCAGGCGGTTTGCATCGACCAGATTGAATCGCTGAAGGAATCCCTCGCAAGCTTCGAGGGTGGCCAGGCGGTATTTGTCGACGGCCGCAGCGTGGCGTCGTCCAGCGCCGGCAGCCTGCCCAAGCTGGCGGATGTGGTTGAGGCTCCGCTGTCCCTGGCAGGGCTGATTGATGGCATCTACACCGCGGAGGACCTGACTGCGGCACTGGCCCAGCGCGACCAGTTGAACGGGAGCGAGTCCATCGTCACCCGCGATGGCCTGTGGGTCGGGCCCAACTGGCTGCGTGTGAGCCGCGGCGCCGATGCCGAGGCCGGGGTACTGGCACGAAAACAGGAGCTGGAGAATCTCTCCCTGTCCCTGGAAGAATGCGAGGCGCGGATCGAGGAATTGACCGAGCAGCGCGAGCAATTGCGCAGCCGCGCCGGCGAGCTGGAAACCGGTATCGAGCAGGCCCGTAACAACGCCGAGCAGCTGAATCGCCGCACCGGCGACCTGCGCAGCCAGTTGTCTGCACAGCGTGCGCGCCAGGAGCAGATGGACGAGCGCCGCCGCCGCATCGAGCAGGAAATTGCCGAAGTGCGCGAGCAGAAAGAGGCGGAATCCGAATCCATTTCCGAGGCCCGCATCGCCTTGCAGGAGGCGGTGGAGGCCATGAGCGACGATACCGACCGGCGTGAAACCATGCTGGCGCGCCGCGAGGCCCTGCGCGAAGCCCTCGATACCGCCCGCCAGCGCGCCCGCGAAGACAAGGACCGCTCTCACGAGCTGGCCATGCGCGAGCAATCCGTGCGCACGCAAAAGGTATCGCTGGAGCGCACCCTGCAGGTACTGCGGGAGCAGGTCGAGCGGCTGCAGGAGCGCCGCGAACAGTTGCATCTGCAGATGGAAGAGGCCCAGGATCCGTCACAGGATTACCAGGGCGAGCTGGAGGAGAAACTCGCCCAGCGCATCGACGTCGAGCAGGAACTGGTCGAAGCTCGCAAGAAGCTCGAGGAGGTGGAAACCACTCTGCGCAGTCACGAGCAGGAGCGCCAGAAGGCGGAGTCCGCACTGCAGGGCGTGCGCGCCCAGCTGGAAATGCAGCGCCTGGAAGCCAGATCGCTGGAAACCCAGCGCAATGGCCTGGTTGAGCAGCTGCGGGAGTCCGATCACGATGTGGCGCAACTGCTGGAAGAGCTCCCGGAAGAGCTGACGATCGACGCTGTGCAGCAGGATATCGAGCTGGTGGCCGCGCGCATCTCACGTCTCGGCCCCATCAACCTGGCGGCCATCGACGAATACAAGCAGGAGTCCGAGCGCAAGCATTACCTGGATCGCCAGTTCGGCGACCTGAACGACGCGCTGGAAACCCTGGAAAACGCAATCCGCCGGATCGACAAGGAAACCCGCACCCGCTTCAAGGAGACCTTCGATCAGGTGAATGGCGGCCTGCAGGAGCTGTTCCCGAAAGTGTTCGGCGGCGGTCACGCCTATCTGGAACTGACTGGCGAGGATCTGCTGGATACCGGTATCGCCATCATGGCGCGCCCACCGGGCAAGCGGAACAGTACCATCCACCTGCTATCCGGAGGTGAAAAGGCGCTGACCGCGATTGCGCTGGTATTTTCCATCTTCCGCCTCAACCCGGCGCCTTTCTGTATGCTGGACGAGGTGGACGCGCCCCTGGACGATGCCAACGTGGGTCGCTACGCACGGATGGTGAAAGAAATGTCCGAACACGTGCAATTCATCTACATTACTCACAACAAGATCGCGATGGAAATGGCCGATCAGCTGTTGGGTGTGACCATGCACGAGCCGGGCGTATCCCGCCTGGTATCCGTAAACGTGGAAGAAGCCGCGGAGCTGGCGTCTGCGTGATGAAGGTAGAAAATGGTTGTATCCGGAAGATCCCGGTGAATTGCGGCGAGTGGAATCTGGCTTGGCGGAGTCAATGGAAGTCGGCAAAGGGAGAGGGGAGCACAAATGGATAACTGGCTGATCAATCTGCTGGCACTGGTGCTGTTTGCCGTTGTACTGGACGGCGCGCGCCGTGCCTGGCTGAAGCACCGCGACAGCATGAAGGTGTCGCGCAACCTGTCCCGTTCCATGCGCCGGGATGTGGATGACTACGATAACGATGTTCTCTCCTCACCTCGTGTGGTGGAATCGGCCGAGCGTCCCTCACCCCGGGTGAGCGAGAGCTTTTCCCACGCCGCGCAAGACTTTGCCCGCGATGACGATCCAGATTACGGCTCCGCGCTGGCAGAGACGCCGCTGGAATATATCGACCCGGAAGAATTGGAGAAGCGCCGCCAGATTTCTGCGGAACTGCCGGGTACCGTGCGTGTGGTGCAGCGCCGCAAGCCGGAGGACGCGAGCCAGGTCAATCGTCAGGTACAGCAGAACTTCCATTCCTCGCGCAAGCCGCTGGCGGGCAGCCGCCCTGATCGCCGGGAATCGGACGATGCTTTCGACGTTTCCCCGGCGCGCCCAGAGTCGCGTGCCGAGCCACGTGCACCGTCCGCGCGTGCGCCGGAGCAGGCATCGCTGAATCTGGATGAGCAGGTGCCCGTGCTGATGGATTCCATTGTTGATGATGAGTCCGAGTACGTGGAAGAGGCTCCTCGCGAGGAGTTGCAACCGCACTTTTGGCAGGAATCTACCGAGCAGGTGTTGCTGGAGCCCGCAGGTATAACATTCACCGAAGCTGGTCGGGAAGCCGAATTTGCCATGCCCCGCGGTACCGATCCCCTCGCCCGTCTGGCAGAGGAGCCGGTTTCCGGCGGTCGTCGAGAGCCCTCACTGGATGAGTCCGCAAGCCTGGACTCCCTGCATGCGAGTGTGGACGAGCCGGATGCACCGATTGAAGTGCCGGAAGACAAGCCACGTACAACAAAATCCCTGTGGGCCAGTGCCGAAATCAAGTTGCCGGAACTCAAATTCCCGGATCTGAAAAAGGCAGTAAGCCCGGCGCGCGAGACCTATGAAAAGCCGGAGACGCCGTCCAAAGGTCGGGCCGGAAAGCGCGAACCGGTCGCCCGCAAGGAGCGTGCCGTGGAAGAAGTGTTGATCCTGAATATCATGGCACCGGCTGGCGACTGCTTTGAGGGCAATGACCTGCTGCGCGTATTGTTCGCCAGCGGAATGCGCTTTGGTGACATGAATATATTCCACTACCACACCGGTGAGGATGGTGAGGGACCCGCGTTGTTCAGCCTGGCAAATATCGTGGTGCCGGGCACATTTGACATGTCGGTAATGGAAGACTTCACCACCCCGGGCATAAGTCTGTTCCTGGCGCTGCCGGCGGAAGTGGAAGCGCTGAAGGCATTTAACACACTGCTGACCACTGCCCGCTACATCGCCGAGCAACTTGGTGGTGAGCTCAAGGATGAAAACCGCAGCGTGTTTACCGCGCAGACGGCGGAACACTATCGCCAGCGGGTGATGGAATTCCAGCGTCGCAAGGCCCTGGCCAGGGCCCAGGCCTGATAGCGCAATCTACATTGGCAGGAGTCTGCTTGTTGACTCCTGCCAAATGCCACCTCCTTCTCTACCGGCAAGAATCCCCCATTTTTGCGGATATAAAATGACAAAAACCATTCCCCCGGAGACGCAGCAGCGTGCTCTGGAACTGCATGACATTCTCAACCGCGCAAATTACCAATACTACGTGCTGGACGCGCCGGAGCTGCCGGACGCCGAGTACGATCGCTGCCTGCGCGAATTACAGGCGCTGGAAAAAGAATACCCGCAGCTGATCAGCAGCGACTCCCCAACCCAGCGTGTAGGCGCAGAGCCGCTGGCGGCGTTTACCCAGATCCGTCACGAAATGCCGATGTTGTCGCTGGACAACGCATTCAGTGATGAGGAGTTGGAAGACTTCGACCGCCGTATTCGCGATCGCCTGAACAGTAGTGATCCGGTGGAGTATGCGTGCGAACCGAAACTGGACGGCATCGCCGTCAGCCTGTTGTACCGCGATGGCATTCTCGAGCGCGCCGCAACCCGCGGCGACGGCACTGTTGGAGAGGATATCACCCAGAATGTGCGCACCATCTACTCGGTACCGCTCAAACTGCTGGCCGATGATGTACCGGCGGTACTGGAAGTACGCGGTGAAATCTATATGCCCAAGGCCGGCTTCGCTGCCCTGAATGAAAAGGCCCAGAAAGCGGGGGAGAAGGGTTTTGTTAATCCGCGCAATGCCGCTGCCGGCAGCCTGCGCCAGTTGGACTCGCGGATTACTGCCCAGCGTCCGCTGGAGCTCTGCGTATACAGTGTTGGCCTGGTGCAGGGCGGCGATCTGCCTGAGCGCCACACGGAAATTCTCGAGCAGCTGAACCGCTGGGGTTTCCGTATCAACAGCGAAATGGCGGTAGCGGAAAATATCCAGGCGTGTATCGACTACTACCGCAGGCTCGGTGAGAAGCGCACACAGCTCGCCTACGACATCGACGGTATCGTTTTCAAGGTCAACAGCATCGCGTTGCAAAAGCGTCTCGGCTTCGTCGCGCGGGCGCCGCGCTGGGCCACCGCCTACAAGTTCCCCGCCCAGGAGGAAATGACCGAGCTACTGGATGTGGAATTCCAGGTGGGCCGCACCGGTGCGGTTACTCCGGTGGCACGACTGCAACCGGTGTTTGTCGGCGGCGTAACCGTGTCCAACGCCACCCTGCACAACCGCGATGAAATAGAGCGCCTCGGGGTGAAAATTGGCGATACCGTCATCATCCGCCGCGCCGGCGACGTGATCCCCCAGGTGGTTTCCGTGGTGGATAGCCGCCGCCCTGCCGATGCGCGCGAAATCGAATTTCCCAGCCACTGCCCGGTGTGCGATTCCCCGGTGGAAGCCTCGCCCGGCGAGGCGGTCGCCCGCTGCAGCGGTGGACTTATCTGCAGCGCCCAGCGCAAGCAGGCGATCAAACACTTCGCCTCGCGCAAGGCGATGGACATCGACGGTCTCGGCGACAAACTCGTCGAGCAACTGGTGGATGAGGGGTTGCTCAAATCCGTCTCCGGTCTCTATCACCTGTCCCTAGAGCCGCTGGTGACGCTGGAACGCATGGGCGAAAAGTCCGCGCAAAACCTGCTGGATGCGCTGGAGCGCAGCAAGGCGACCACGCTGCCGAAATTCCTTTACGCCCTTGGCATCCGCGAAGTGGGCGAGGCCACCGCGCGCAACCTGGCTCGGCATTTCGGCCAGCTGGAAAAGCTGATGCACGCGGATACCGAGGCGCTACAGCAAGTGGAGGATGTGGGGCCGGTGGTTGCCCACTATGTGGCGGAATTCTTCGAGCAGCCACACAACCTCGAGGAAGTCGCCGCGTTACAGCAGGCCGGTGTGCACTGGGAAGATGAGGTGCAGGAGCTCGGTGCGCAGCCGCTCGCCGGCCAGACCTGGGTGCTTACCGGCAAGTTGGAAACCCTCTCCCGCAGTGAGGCGAAAGACTACCTGCAGCGCCTCGGCGCCAAGGTCGCCGGCAGCGTTTCCGCCAATACCCACACGGTGGTGGCGGGGCCGGGTGCAGGTTCCAAACTGAACAAGGCGCGCGAACTGGACCTTCCAGTGCTGGATGAAGAGGGACTTATGGCGATGTTGCGGACCCAGGGTATCGAGATCTGAGATCGGCACCGCCACGGAATTTGATTGGAAATTATCCTGTCCGTGGCGGGTTGTTTGAAATGCGATCGAATCGTGAATTTGACGACATTCCAAGGTGGCTTTCTCGCTTGCGCGCCGTTACAGTTGCGGAAATCAGTTTTTTCGACAGTGCCTGCGGACAAGTGTGATGGTGCTGCGGGCAAGTGTAGGGGTTGGCGCAGCGTGATGCAGGGCGATCAGGAATCCATCGTTTACGGCTGTATCAAAGACAGCAATAGCCTGACTGGCGGCTGCGAGCGCCGCCGGATAAATCGCGAAGCCATTCTGGCCCTGCCCAGTGCCGACGAGTGGCCATTCCTGTGCCGCGATATGTTTTCCATTCCCACGATCAAGGTCAAGCAGTCCCAGTATCAGACCGATGTGATTCACTTCGGTGCGTCGTATCGCGCGATCGAGTATGAATGGAATCACTGGATTCAGAAATTCGAAGAACTGTTGCGCAGTATGTACTGGGTGTCCGCCACCGTGCACCTGGAAACCGAACTCTCCGGCACCCACTCCTTCAACTGGGAAGCTGCCGGCCTGTACCACGAACCCGGCTGCGGAGAAATGCAGGTGCGCTGCGAGTGGACCCAGGAAGGGCGCGTCAGCGTCTGATTGATTTCGTAACATCCGATTTCCAATTTTCTTCACTGCACACTAAATTGGTAACGGTTTTCCGTTTGCACGATTTGTGTACCCATTTGGTCTACAGCGCGACAGAGGTGATTCATGCCCGCTAAGTCGTCTGATGGCGCAGATAATTTCCGTATCGAAAAAGACAGTCTGGGGGACGTTCGGGTCCCACAGGGCGCGCGCTATGGCGCGCAGACCCAACGCGCGGTCGAAAATTTTCCGGTCAGTGAATATCGGCTGCCGCCGGAGTTTTTGCGCGCGGTGGTGGCGATCAAGCGCGCGGCAGCCGAGACCAATAGCCGTTTGAGGATTTTGGATACGGACTTGGCAGAGGCCATAGTGCAGGCCTGCGACCAGTTGACGGAGGTGGATTATCAGAATCAGTTTCCGGTCGACGTTTTCCAGACCGGTTCCGGTACCAGTACCAATATGAATGTGAACGAGGTGCTCGCGCACCTCGCTTCCGAGGCGACTGGTAAAACGGTCAGCGCCAACGATCACGTCAATATGTGCCAGAGCAGCAATGATGTGATTCCAACCGCGATACACCTATCTACGTTACTTGCCCTGCAGAATCGCTTGTTGCCGGCACTGGTGCATTTGATCGACGCGATCGAAGCCAAAGCCGAAGCGGTGGATGGCATCGTAAAAACCGGGCGCACCCATTTAATGGATGCGGTTCCTGTCACCCTGTCGCAGGAGCTGCAGGCGTGGTCGGCCCAGGTCAAGTTGTGCAAGGAACGGATTGAATCCAGCTTGCCGCGTCTCGAAGCACTTGCTCAGGGAGGAACGGCGGTGGGCTCCGGGCTGAATGCCCACAGGGATTTTGCGGTGGTGTTTGCGCGCAAGCTGAGCAGTGCCTGCGGGGTTTCCCTGCGTCCCGCTGCAAATCCGTTTGCCGCCATTTCCAGCCAGGACACCGCGGTAGAAGTGTCCGGACAACTGAAAACCCTGGCGGTGGCGCTGATGAAAATCGCCAATGATCTGCGCTGGATGAACAGTGGGCCACTGGCGGGGTTTGGCGAAATCTCACTGCCTTCCCTGCAGCCCGGTAGCAGCATCATGCCCGGCAAGGTAAACCCTGTTATCGCTGAGTCAGTAGCGATGGTAGCGGCCAAGGTGATGGGGAATGACACCACCATTACCGTGGCGGGCCAAAGCGGCAACTTCCAGCTGAATGTGATGCTGCCGGTGATCGCATTTTCCCTGCTGGAAAGTGTACGGATCCTCTCTGCCGTCACGCGTCTGCTGGCGGACAAGGCCATTAGCGGCTTTACCGTTAACGAAGCGCGTATGCGCGAGGCATTGGCCAGAAACCCGATACTTGTAACCGCGCTCAACCCCGTTATCGGTTACGCAAAGGCGGCCGAGATAGCGAAAAGCGCCTATGCCACCGGGCGCCCGGTACTGGAGGTGGCCGTGGAAATGACGGATTTATCCCGCGCTGAACTGGAGCGACTGCTGGATCCGGTTCGCCTGAGTTGCGGCGGTATCGTGGATGACAAGTAAACGGTCAGGCTGGCGATTGGTTTAGTTGGTTGGCAGTGAGGGCGGGGGTGCTCTGAGTGGTGTGGCCGGAAGAACCGTCGTCAGTTCAGCAGCAGAATGCCGAGCAAAATGATAACGGTGAGTGTCATCATGCACCCGATCCATGTCGCCAGCTTGCGGAGTGTTTTCCTATCTTCCTGTCGATAGAGAAGTCGATTGTTCATGGGCACATTTCCTCGACCTCGATCGTGAACACAGGCAGCCCTCTTTGTGGTCGGCTGCATGGTTAGCGCCGGTTCGTTGACACTGATGCCCCGATGTTGCAGGATTCGGCGCCGTGTCGCCGGCACACCCCTGTGGCAGGTACCTATCATTAGTGATAGTCACTCTTAAAGAGTAGTGTTGGCGCCCGCTGCCGACCATCCATTCATTTCTCACTGGAAGTGTTGCTGCTATGGCCAACAAACGCCGACGTTCATTCATTACCAGTGTGCTTGCGTGCATCGCTTTTATTGCCGCTGCAATCTGGAGCTGGGATCTGCCGGTGGCGGATGTGCTCAGTTACCTGGTGCTGATGCTGTTGTTTCTTGTGGCTATTGTTGCATTCGCGCTGGGGTTCGGCGCGCTGTTGAACTGGTTGCGCAATCGCAGAGATAAGTGAACCGGCACCTGTAAGCAAGAATTGAGTCCGCAACATCGGCCGTCCGACGGGAAATAGCAGCGAAAATGGAAAGCGCCAACGACGATATCCGCATTCCCATTGCCTATGTGCAGCGGCTGCTGGACGAGGCCTCGAAACACGGGTGCGACCGCGGAGAACTGCTGGCATCAGTGGATATTTCTGAGCAGGAGCTGGAAGACACCGCGGCCTTTTCCGCGGTCAAATACGGCCGCCTTTATCAGCGGGTGATGTGGCTCGCCCAGGACGAGTGGTTCGGTATGCTGAGCGGCGGGCGCGTGCGCTCCGGCTCCTTCCGGTTGTTGTGTCTTACGGTGGTGAACTGCGCCACCGTGCGCCAGGCGATTACCCTGAGTGCGGAGTTTATGGAAATCTGCCGGGGATTCCGCGTCAAGCCGGTACTGCGGCGTGACGGGGACCGTGACAGGGTGGTCATTCAGGGGATCAGTTCCCTGGCAGCAGGGGAATTCGACCAGCTGATCGCCGAGACCTCTCCTGGGGTGATTCGCACTACTCTGGCGGTGTGGCACCGCTTCTACTGCTGGCTGGTGGGGCGGGAAATACCCCTGGCAAAATTGCACTTTTCTTTTCCCTGCCCGGAAGAGTTTCTCGCGCTCGCCCAGAGCGAAGCGGGGGAGCTGATGTTTGACCAGCCAGCCAATGCGCTGGAATATGAGAGCCGCTATCTGGATTACCCCATCGTGCAGAGCCCGCAGACGGTGGAGGATTTTATCCGCACGGCGCCCTACCATCTGGTCATCAGTGACGGTAATGCCAACAGTATCAAGACCAAGGTGAAGACCATTCTGAACCGGGATGTGAGTGAATCCATGCCGGCGGCGGAGGCGGTGGCCGAGCGCCTGAATATGTCGGTAACCACATTGCGGCGCAAACTCCAGCAGGAGAATACTTCCTATCAGAAGCTGAAGGACGAGTGCCGTATGGAGGCAGCCTTTCACTATCTAAGCTGCCCGGATCTCTCCAACACCCAGATTGCGGAAATGCTCGGTTTCGATGAGGCCAGTGCTTTCTTTCGCGCCTTCAAGAAATGGACCGGGGTCACCCCCGGCGAGTACCGCAAAAGCCCGCGCTCGACATCCGCGGGGCTTTGACGCCGTTACTTTCGCAGAAATCATGCGCATTTTGTCCGCTTTTTCGCGGTTTCTCCGCCTTGCGTAACCGTTTTTCCTGACTACTCCGTCAGTCCCATATCGGTCATTTGTACGCCGTATTTTGTTAGTGCTTTGGGCACTTTTCGCCATAGTGGCATTTGGCAATTTGCAACTAATATGAATAAAACCAAAAGTTGAGTCACAGGTATGACGGCCCGGTGTCGCCATTCGATACCACCCGCAATCGCCGTGAGCTCATCAGGTCCACCGAGTAAAAAATTGCTAGAAGAGGGTAATCAGGATGAGCGAGATCAAGATTCCGCTGCGCGACATGCGCTTTGCGATGCGCGAGCTGCTGAACTGGGATCAACACTATGCGTCTCTGGGCTATGAAGATGCGAGCCCCGACGTAGTGGACGCCATCCTGGAAGAGGGCGCCAAGTTCTGTGAAAATGTGCTCGCTCCCCTGAACCAGATCGGTGACCAGCAGGGCTGTACCTGGAAAGACGGCGAAGTCACCACCCCGGAAGGCTTCAAGGAAGCCTACCAGCAGTTTGTCGAAGCGGGCTGGCCGTCCCTGGCACACAATGTCGACCACGGTGGCCAGGGTCTGCCGCCGTCCCTCGGCACCATCCTGAGTGAGATGGTGGGTACCGCCAACTGGTCCTGGGGCATGTACCCTGGCCTGTCCCACGGCGCCATGAACACCCTGGAAGCCCACGGTACCGACGAGCAGAAACACACCTATCTGACCAAGCTGGTTGAAGGTAGCTGGACGGGCACCATGTGCCTGACCGAGCCGCACTGTGGTACCGACCTGGGCATCCTGCGCTCCAAGGCTGAGCCCAACGAAGACGGCTCTTATTCCATCTCCGGCACCAAAATTTTCATTTCTGCCGGCGAACACGATATGGCCGAGAATATCGTCCACATCGTTCTCGCGCGCCTGCCCGATGCCCCGGCTGGCACCAAGGGTATCTCCCTGTTCATCGTGCCCAAGTTCTTGCCGAATGCGGACGGTTCCGTGGGTGAGCGCAATGGCGTGACCTGTGGTTCTCTCGAGCACAAGATGGGTATTCACGGCAACGCCACCGCGGTGCTGAACTTCGACGGTGCCAAAGGCTTCCTGATCGGCGCGCCGAACAAAGGTCTGAACTGCATGTTCACCTTTATGAATACCGCGCGTCTGGGCACTGCTCTGCAAGGCGTTGCGCACGCGGAAGCGGGCTTCCAGAAATCCCTGGCCTACGCCAAGGATCGCCTACAGATGCGCTCGCTGAGCGGCCCGAAAAACCCGAATGGCGCGGCCGACCCGATCATCGTGCATCCGGATGTGCGCCGTATGCTGCTGACCCAGAAGGCGTTTGCCGAAGGTGGTCGCATGCTGGTCCTGCTGTGTGCGCAGCAGGTGGACCGCACCCAGGTGGGCAGTGAGGAAGACCGCAAAGAAGCAGATGATCTGCTGGCTTTCCTGACCCCGATTGCCAAGGCTTTCCTGACCGAAACCGGTTACGAGTCCGCCAACCTGGGTATGCAGTGTTTCGGCGGCCACGGCTACATCGCCGAGTGGGGCATGGAGCAGAACGTTCGCGATTCCCGCATCTCCACCATTTATGAAGGTACTACCGGCGTTCAGGCGCTCGACCTGCTGGGCCGCAAGGTACTGATGAGCCAGGGCGAACTGCTGCGCAAGTTCACCAAAGTCGTGCACAAGTTCTGTAAGGCCGAGGTCGACAACGAGGCGCTGGCACCTTTCGTTACCAAGCTGCAGGAAATCAACCAGCAGTGGGGCGAGCTGACCATGAATGTCGGTGTAAAAGCCATGGAAAACCCCGACGAAGTCGGTGCTGCGTCCGTGGACTACCTGATGTACTCCGGTTATGCGGTACAGGCTTACCTGTGGGCGCTGGCGGCCAAAGTGGCGAACGAACAACTCGCCGCGGGCACTGTGGAAGAAGACTTCTACCGCGCCAAGCTGGCTACCGCACGCTTCTTCTTTGAGCGTATTCTGCCGCGCACCGCGTATCATGCGATTGCGATGCAGAGTGGTGCTGACAACCTGATGAGCCTGGATGCGGAACACTTCGCATTCTGAGTCTGATGCCACTTGAAACACCGCCGCTGGCAACAGCGGCGGTGTTTTTGAATCCGGCTTTTGCCAATGGCGGTGAAAGCGGGATGAAAGGAGATCCGGAGCACCGATGCAATTACCGGCGCACATTCTCGAGCGGCTGCAGGCCTTAACTTGTTTGCCTATAACCACTCGGGTACAGTTTCGCCTGCCGGATGGCAGCGATTTTTACTTGCAGGTTCAGCGTGCAGATGACGCGAATGGCGCCATTGAAGCTGTGCAGAATTCTGGAGAGGTGGAATCTGCCGATCTGGAACTCGAGATGTCGTTCCAGACACTAAATGACATCATCGACGGCCAACTGAGTGCACGGCACGCTTTTTTGCTGGGGGATATTCGCTATGCCGGTAACCGCGAGCTGGCGGCAGCACTGGCAGACCTGTTTTCCAGTTTCTAGAATATTCATCGGATAACTATCAAAACATACAATAATTATCTGTCCGCATAACCCTGTCCTTAAGATTTCGTCTATATACGGACAAGGAATTTCGTATCGGCTCGACTTATTTTGCTGGCGTGTTCCAGTGGAGCTGCACGGTACAGGTTTCTTCGTTCTGTAGCCTGAGGGATAATTCGCAGGATAAGGTTCGGCGCCAGTCTGGCGGACAGCACCACAAAAACAACATTGGGAGAAATAAGTTGGACATCGAACGCAGTATTCTTGACGTGCTCACCAGTGCCACGGCCAAATATGCTGAGCGGCCCGCGTTTACCTGCTTGGGTCACACGCTTACCCATGGCGACATCGACCGGCTCAGTGCCAACTTTGCCTCCTACCTGCAGAACAATACCAACCTCAAGCCCGGTGACCGTATCGCCGTACAACTGCCCAACGTATTGCAATACCCGGTTGTTGTATTCGGTGCACTGCGCGCTGGCCTCATCGTGGTCAACACCAACCCGCTGTACACCCGTCGCGAACTCAAGCACCAGCTGAACGACTCCGGTGCCAAAGCGTTGGTCGTACTGGCGAACATTGCCGACACCGCGTCCGCGGTGATTCCGGAGACTTCGGTAGAGCAGGTCATTGTTTCCGAAATTGCCGACCTGCATGCACCGCTCAAGCGCGTGCTGATCAACAGTGTGGCGAAGTACGTCAAGAAAATGGTGCCGGCATTCCATTTTGCCAACCAGGTAGATTTTCGCGATGCCATGGCAATTGGTGCCAGGCAGCCACATCAGGACGTTGCGCGCTCACCGGATGATATCGCCGTGCTGCAATATACCGGTGGTACGACCGGTGTTGCCAAGGGTGCGATGCTTACCAATCGCAACCTGGTTGCAAACATGGAACAGGTGCGCGAAGCACTGGGTGATTCCATGAAAGAGGGTGAGGAGTTTTACATTGCGCCGCTGCCCCTGTACCACATTTACGCCTTTACCATTCACTGTATGTGCCTGTTTACCACCGGCAATCACTCGCTGCTGATCCCGAATCCGCGGGATATCCCGGGTTTTGTCAAAACTCTCAAGGGCAAGCGTTTTACCGGCTTCTGTGGTCTGAATACCCTGTTTAACGGCCTGATGCGCTGCCCGGATTTCGCGGATCTGGATTTCAGCAAGCTGCACACCACCTGCTCCGGCGGTATGGCGCTGACGCGCGCCACCGCAGAGAAATGGGAGGAAGTGACCGGTTGCGTGGTGACCGAGGGTTACGGCATGACCGAGACCTCGCCAGTAGTTTCCTTCAACCCGGCGGAAGCCGTGCAACTGGGTACTGTGGGTGTCGCAGTGCCGGGCACTGAAGTGAAGGTCACCGACGAGAACGGTAATGACCTGCCCAACAACACTCCCGGAGAGCTGTGTGTGCGCGGCCCTCAGGTGATGAAGGGTTACTGGGAGCGCCCGGAAGCCACCGCGGAAACCATCGATGCGGAAGGCTGGCTGAAAACCGGTGATATGGCAGTCATCCAGGATGACGGTTACATCAAGATCGTTGACCGCAAGAAGGACATGATAATTGTGTCCGGTTTCAACGTGTATCCGAATGAAATCGAAGATATCGTTGCCGCTCACCCGAAAGTGACCGAAGCTGCCGCCGTGGGTATTCCCGATGAGCGCAGCGGCGAATCGGTCAAATTGTTTGTGGTGAGAGCGGATACGTCGCTTACGGCGGAAGAGGTGATTGCCTACTGCCGCGAGAACATGACCGCGTATAAAGTGCCGAAAAATATCGAGTTCCGTGAAGACCTGCCGAAAACCAATGTTGGCAAGATTTTGCGTCGCGAGCTTCGCGATGAAGAACTGAAAAAAGTCGAAGCTGAGGTCAGTGCCTGAGTATAGGGACTTTCCCGCCCCCAAAAACCCGCTGCTGGCAGCGGGTTTTTTTATGCATGAAATTCCTTCCGCGGTAGCGATATAGCACCAGGTGTTATCGCTGTATAGGTTGGTGCGCTATAACTAGGAGATAAAAAATAACGGTTGAGCGCAAAATGGCACAGCAAAAGCAACGGCCTACCCTGATCCACGAGGAGTTACCGGCGGAACACGAAGATCCGCTGATTCGCGTTTTGCACATTGTCATCCGCAGCTCGGTGCGCTTCCTATCCGTGCTGATGGCGCTGGTCATCATGTGGAGCGTTGCTGATGTGGTTTGGGTCCTGTATCAGCGTCTCAGTACTGATCCGGTGCTGCTGCTGGACTACAACGATCTTTTTGATGTGTTTGGGGCCATTATGCTGGTGCTTATCTCCATTGAGATCTTCATCAATATCCGTCTTTATCTGGGATCCAATGTGATTCCGATTCAGCTGGTGGTGGCGACGGCGCTGATGGCGATCGCACGGAAGGTCATTGTGCTTGATCTGGATGATACCGGGCCGATGTATATCTTGGGGATTGCTGCGGTGGTAATGGCGTTAGGGATTACCTACTGGCTGGTAGCCAAGAAGGAAGCGCTGAGCTACAGCGACCGGCGCAGTCTGCTGGAAGACCAGAAAAATTGAATAGCGCCAAAGAGAATTCAGTGAACAGGGGCGCCAATCTGGCGCCCTTTTGCTGTATACAGTCGCGACCGCGCTAACAGTCGTCGGATCCAGAGACGAAATGCAGTGGGGGCATGCCTTTCCTTACCAGAACCAATGGAGCAGGGCGGAAGAAGTAGCTGCGCTCCGGATATTCCCGATGCGCTATAACTAAGTGAACGATTTTTGCAGTGGGGTGGCCATGAAGAGCCCTAGGCGTCGCACAATCGTGCATGAAGAACTTCCGACCGAGCACGAAGACAGGTTAATTCGGTATCTGCATCGCATTATCCGTGTTGCTGTTCGCTTTCTCGCGATATTGATGTCTCTGGTGATCGTCTGGGGCGCAATATATGTGCTGGTTGTTCTGTATGAACGGCTCAGTTTTCCGCCGGTATGGATACTGGACTCCAGAGATATATTGGATATTTTCGGGTCATTTCTGGTGGTGCTGATCGCCGTTGAGATATTTGTAAATATTCGACTTTATCTCGGTACCAACATCATTCCTATGCAGCTGGTGGTGGCAACGGCATTGATGGCGATGGCGCGCAAAATAATTGTGTTGGATCCGGAGAAAGTTTCTCCGATGTATGTGTTTGGCTTCGGGGTGGTAATTTTTGCGCTGGGAATTACTTACTGGGTGGTTTCGAAAAGTTCGAATGAGCGCGATCCGGATGATGAATAGGGGCTGACTTGGACTCAGCCCCAAGCATTTCCCACCGGCATTACGCCGGGGGAAAGTTTGTTTATTTTCTATTTTCGGCGCTGGCATCCCTGGCTGCGCGGAATTCATTGCCTTGGTACCAGTTTGGCCAGTCGCGGCTATTGGCGAGTTCCAGACCCAGGTCGAGGCCCAGGGCCAGATCCAGCGCGGCACCTTCCAGGTTCCACTGCGGATCGTACTCATCGCCGGGCTTGTGGTAGGCGTGGGACGTGTACTCTTCGCCTTTTTTCTGCGCCCAGTCACGGCCGTGCTCGAAGCTGTCGGTTCCAGAATCGAAATACAGCATGGGCACGCCTTTCTTGGCCAGGCTGAAATGATCTGAGCGGTAGAAGTAGCCGCGTTCCGGATGATCTTCCGGTGCCAGGTAGCGGCCCTGTTTGGCAGCGGCTGTCTCCAGCAACTTCTCCAGTTCGCTGTTGCCGTAGCCAACCACGATCACGTCGCGCATCGGGCCGAGGACTCCCATGGCGTCAAAGTTGATACCAGCTACGGTTTTCTCCAGCGGTACCACCGGATTTTCCGCGTAGTACTTGGAGCCCAGCAGGCCAGACTCTTCCGCGGTCACCGCGACAAATACCAGCGAGCGTTCCGGTGCCTGCGGCAACTTGGAAATCTGCTGTGCCATGGCCAGGAGGCCGGCGGTGCCGGTGGCGTTGTCGACGGCACCGTTAAAGATGTGGTCGCCGCCTTCGGCGTGGTTGTTCACGCCCAGGTGATCCCAGTGGGCGGTGTAGATTACCGCTTCATCCGGATATTTGCTGCCGGGAAGCTTGGCCACCACGTTGCGGGAATTGGATGTGCGTACCTTGCTTTTCAGATCGACCGAAGCACTGAGGTCCAGCGCCTTGGGCTTGAATCCACGCTGCTTGGCGGCGTCCATCTCCTGGGCCAGATCGAGGCCGGCGGCGCTGAACAGTTCCTTGGCGGCATCGCCGGTCATCCAGGCTTCTACAGCCACACGATCGGCGTTCTTGTTGTCTGCCGCCAGGCTGATCTGCGCGCCGGACCAACTGCCACTGACCACTTCCCACGGGTAACCGGCGGCACCGGTTTCATGGATGATGATCGCGCCCTCGGCGCCCTGGCGTGCGGCCTCTTCAAACTTGTAGCTCCAGCGGCCGTAGTAGGTCATGGCGTTGCCATTGAACAGGCTTTTGTCCTGGGTGGCGTAGCCCGGGTCGTTGACCAGAATCACCGCGGTCTTGCCTTTCATGTCCAGGCCGGCGTAATCGTTCCAGTCGTTTTCCGGTGCCACGATGCCGTAGCCTACGAACACCAGCGGGCTGTCCTGCAGTTTGCTCGACGGTACCTGGCGCTGGGTGAAGGTCACCATCTCGGTCAGTGGTTGCAGGGACTTATCAAAGTCCTTGCCCTTGATGACCAGCGGGGTACTTTCGATGTTCATTTCCACCACCGGTACCTGCTGGAACCAGCTGGGGTTGCCTTCGGCGTCCTTGGTACCGGGCTCGAGACCGAGTTTTTTGAACTCGTCCGCGAGATAGTTGACGGTCAACTCCTCACCCTTGGTGGCGGGGGCGCGGCCCTCAAATTTGTCGGAGGCGAGCACCGCGATGTGCTTGTGCAGGTCTTTCGCCAGTTCTGCTACTTCCGCTTTTTCTTCCGGGCTCAGGCTGGGCTGGCTGGCGGTTGCCGTTTCCGCGTTGGCGGCGGCATTTGCGGGCTGCTGGGTTTCACTCGCCGTCGGCATATTGGCCTGCGGGGTTTCGGTTTCGGCTTCTTTCTTGGCGCAGCCGCCGATGGCTGCCAGGCCCGCGAGGGCCAGTGGCAGTGCCAGGCGCCGCCAGTGTTGGGGCAGTTGCATGGTCGTTTCCTTCTCTTGTTTTATGGTGTTGTTATTGGTTGTTGCGCTGAATCAGTTGGACCCATCCATATACGCGAGAGTTTCACGGATTGGGAACAGGATGTCTTTCGCCAGCTGACGGCTGCGCGCTGGCGACCAGCCTTCCACAGTATCGGGCAGGTCGGCGTTGTCCTTGAACGGCATCTCCAGGGTGAGTGCCAGGGTGCGGAACTGGTGTCCGCACCAGTTGGTACCTACGTTCATATTGGCCTCGCCGGGCCCGTGCAGTGGGTAGCCGTGTTCGGTCTGGAAATCCGGGCTGGCTTTTTCATACGCCTGCTTGAAGACGTTTTCCAGTGCCGCATGTTTTTCGTCATAGCCGGGAATGCCTTCACAGGCGGCGACGAAGTTGTAGGGCAGGGCCTCATCGCCATGGATATCGAGGAAGATATCGCCACCAGTGGCCAGCATACGCTCTCGCACCAGGTAGACCTCGGGGCTGCGCTCCATGCTCGGCGACTGCCACTCGCGGTTCAGGTTGGCGCCCGCCGCGTTGGTGCGCAGGTGACCGCGCACGCTGCCATCCGGGTTCATATTCGGCACCACGTAAAACACGGTGTTCTCCAGCAGGCTGCGCGCGGCGGGATTGGCGTCGTCCAGCAGAGCTTCGAGGAAGCCTTCCACAAACCACTCCGCCATGGACTCACCCGGGTGCTGGCGGGCAATCATCCACACCTTGCGCTTGGCGGTCTCCGCGTTGCCGATGGTGAGCAAGGTCATATCGCGCCCGTCCAGGGTCAGGCCGAGGGTCTCCGCCTGTACGCGCTCGTCGGACTGGGCCCACGCCAGCAGGTCCAGATGCCGCTCCCAGGAGAAGGGGGCGAAGTAGGCAAGGTAAATACTGGGCTGGTCCAGCTCCACGGTAAAATCCAGCACATTGCCGTCGTACTGTGCATCGATGCGGAACCAGTTGTGGCGATCGTAAGAGGCGCAGACCCGGTAATTTTCCCAGCCCGCCGGGTAGGCCGCCTTGCCCGCATTGGTAATGCGCAGCGGGTACTGCTTGCCCACCTCGCCCTCGAGGCGGAAGTGGAACCACTGGTAAAAGTCGGACTGGTTGTCGATCCCGATGGCCAGCTCGATGGGGTTGCTGTCTTTGTTGATGACTTTGATATTGCCGCTGTCAAAGGCGCTGCTGATGTGCATGCGTGAGCTCCGCAGTAATCTAGGCGATAAGGTGGGTATAACCGGGAAACTATGGCGTATCCGGGATTTTTTGGGGACTGCTTAGCAGGATACAGATTCGTAACAAAAATTCAGGATAGTTCAGGGCAGCTTGGAGTAATTTTCTGCTGGCGGGCTTAAATTGAGTGAAATATTTTGGCGGGGGTCGATTTAGGCGGGCAATAGTAATACCGCACTCAAAATTGCCGCGGCAATAAAAAAGCGCGGCGTCCTTGCGAACACCGCGCTTCTGCCAATCCATGGCGGCACCTGCTGAGACTACTGCTCCTTAAAAAATTTCTGGCGTCAGACCAATGACGACTACTCACTGCCCTGGTCACTGCACGGTGTGAACCACAATTACACCTTCAGAAACCTTGTACTGCTCCCTGACATACCTCAGCAGGTGCTGTTTAAAGTTTAGGCAGGCTTTGCTTGCAGCGTTCCCGCGCAATGAAAACTTGGCGTCAATTCGGTTAACTTTTAGACAGTTAATACGGTTCTGTCTTATCCGGTCCTATGGTAAAAACAGCGTCAATCGAAATTGAGTTCACTGTCTTTCCAGTACTTGGTGCCTTTGAGCGTAGCCTGTAGTGCGACACCGCTTTCGGTGAGCTGGTATACCCGCATACCGTCCACCACCACTTCACCACCCACTGCGACACCTTTGTCCTGGGCCTTGGCCGCCGCGTCCGCATGGCCGCCGAAGGACCAGCCGTGCTCCACAAAACGGTTCATGACTTCCGGCGAGTCGAACACGAACAGTGCGCGGAAATCCTTGACGCCAATGCCGAGGCCAACACCCACTTCACCCATCTTCATGTAGGTGCGCTCACCGGATTTGCCCACCGCTACCCCGTAACCGGTGGAGGCGCTGGCGAGCAGCAGGTTCACATTGACATTGCTGAATACCGCGTAACCTGGGGCGCGGGCCACATCGCTGCGCAGATCCGGCTTCAGGCGGTAGAGCTCGTCGAGCACCTGGCGTTCTGTCTGCTGGATATGTTGGCGCTGCTCGTCACGAGTCTGGCCGGGAGCGGCACAGGCGGTGATCAAAAGAACCTGGATCAGCACCGACAGGAGGGCGACTGGTCGCAGAACTCGGCGCGGGACGGAAAGTCGGAAGTGCGGCATGGCGAATACTCCTGAAGCCCCTCAGGCTGGGACTGTTGTGGATGTCGAGTTTTGGTAACGGTTGCCCGGTGGGCATTATTTTTGGTTTTTCCGCTGCCGGCTATGGGCGTTAACGGAATTGATACGAGAATACCGATGATGTCCCGCCGCGCCTGCGACCTGGTGCACAAAGAGCGAATTGGCGCCACTTTCGGCCCCTCTGCCAAATCGGGTATTCTTGCCGCCCTATGCAAATGACTTCGGGATTCCACAGAGGAAACAATTCATGAACCGATCCATCAAGCGCGGCGTCGCCGCCTCCTGTCTGCTGACCCTGGTGTTGAACCTCACCGCGTGTGGCTATTTTCTCTACCCGGAGCGCAAGGGGCAGTCTGGTGGTCGTGTCGATCCGGTGGTGGTGATTCTCGATGGTGTTGGCTTGCTGTTCGGCATCCTGCCGGGTGTTGTTGCATTTGCGGTAGATATCACCAACGGTACCATCTATCTGCCGGCGGGCGGTTCCTCCGCCATTGACCGTCATCTGACCGCGAACGAGCCAGAGGCAAAAGACGTGATCGACCAGAACGGTCAGGCGTGGATTGAGCTGCCACTGGAAGCGGTAAGTGGCGGCGATACCGTGGACGCGCAGAATCTCAGTCAGGTGCGCGCATCGCTGGCGCATTACACCGGCCAGCAGGTGGCGGCGACAGATATCGTATGGTTCCAGGATCTGGTGGCGCTCGAGCAGGCGCGCACCGAATCTATGGCTGCCCGCTAAGGCCGGTGGTCGTTCGCACGCGCGGATAACGCGGTGCTTTCTTCCGGAAGCATATCCGATCTTTTTGGGCAGGCGGCGGGTCTCCGCCGCTTCGCCCAGAATCTTTCTGCGCGCAGTGCGTGCCTGCCTTTTCTGAGCGCTCTGAACGCGGTCTCTTCCGCTCTCTCATAGCGGTGCGTGCGCAAAGCGGTCCTAGCGCTTGCCGCCGGTAAGTGCACCCATTATCCCGCGCATCAATTCCCTGCCTATCTGGCGACCGAAACTCGTGGCCATCTTGTCGAAGGATTTTTCCAGCGCACTTGGTTTGCGGGAGGCCGCTGTGGGTTTCTTTGTAGGTGGCGCAGGTGGCTCCGCCTGTGCGCGGCGCTGCTGCAGCTGTTCATAGGCGGATTCCCGATCCAGTTGCTGGCTGTATTTGCTGCGCCATGGATTGTCCTGCAACAGCGCCTTGCGTTCCCGGTCGTCCAGGGGTGTTAGTCGGCTGGCGGGAGGGTAGATGAGCAGGCGGGATACCGGTTGCGGCACGCCGTTTTCATCGAGGCAGGACACCAGTGCTTCGCCCACACCCAGTTCGCCGATGGCCTGTGCGGTGTCGATCTCGGGATTGGCACGGAAACTGTTTGCCGCGGCTTTTAGCGCGCGCTGTTCGTTCGGGGTGTAGGCCCGCAGTGCATGCTGCACCCGGTTGCCGAGTTGCGCGAGGATGTCTTCGGGAATATCCAGCGGGTTCTGGGTGATAAAAAATATCCCGACACCCCTGGAACGGATCAGCTTCACGATCTGTTCCACTTGCCCGCACAAGTTTTTTGGCAGGTCGTCAAACAGCAGGTGCGCCTCGTCGAAAAACAGTACCAGCCGCAACTGGCGGTCGCCGACTTCCGGCAGGTTTTCATAGAGTTCCGCCAGCAGCCACAGCAGCAGGATGCCGTACACCGACGGCTGCATATCGCTGGCGTCCAGCAGGTGGATGCAGTTGTTCTGCATAAGATCGGGGAGGTCGAGCGCGGGCTCGCCGAACAGGGCATCGGCGCCCTGGGACTCCAGGGCGAGATATTTGCGTTTGATGGCGCCAAGGCTGGCGGGGGAGATGGTGCCGAACTCCTCCAGTAGCGCCTTGCGCTTCTGGTCCGCGTAGTCGATCAGTGCCAGCAGGTCCTTCCAGTCCAGCAACAACAGACCCTGCCGGTCGGCAATGCGGAACAGCAGCTGCATGAGTCCCTGCTGGTTGTCGTTCAGCTGCAGCATACGGCCGATAAGCTCCGGCCCCAGCTCGCTCGGGGTGGTGCGCATCGGCAGGCCACCGGCGCCCCAGAGGGTGAGGGGGAAGGCGTGGAAATACCCTTCATCGAGGTCGAACAGGGGCAGCCGCTCGCGCACCTTGTGGCTGTCGCCGCCGGCGGCGCCGAGGCCGCTGAGGTCGCCCTTGAGGTCGGTCACCAGGGTGGCGATGTCGCGCGCGCTCAGTTGCTCCGCCAGGTAGCGCAGGGTGACGGTCTTGCCAGTGCCGGTGGCACCGCAGATCAGCCCGTGGCGGTTCAGCATCTGCGGCAGCAATTGTCCCGTGTTGCTCTGCCCCGGGGTAGCCTCGGTAAGCTTGTCTTTGCCGAGAGGGATCGGCTGCGAGAGATTGGGCTGGAGCGGCATCGGAACTCCTGGTGGCGACACATGATCCGTGTGTCTAATCCCTGTAACTGGTCCTTGTTACTTTAGTCCCGACGCCTGCCGGTGCTCAGGAGGATTGTGCGGATTTGAACGCCTTGGGTGAGAGGCCGGTCCAGCGTCGAAAGGCTTTGCCGAACGCGCTTTCGTCGCAGTAGCCGAGGGCGGCGGCGATATCCACATTGGTCTTTTCACCCTCCCGCAGCCACTGGCAGGCGTAGTGGCTGCGCACTTCGTCCTGGATGGCGCGGAAGCTGGCGTTTTCCTCCAGCAGTTTGCGGCCGAGGTGGCGCGGGCTGATGCACAGGCGCGCCGCCACCTGTTCGCGACTCAGTTGCGGTTCCTGTTGCAGCAGGTGGGCAACCCGCAATTGCAGGCTCTTGCTGGTGAGTGCTTTGAGCAGCGCATCGGCTTCCGGTTTAAGCCGTGCCATCACCTGGCGGTCGGCGGCGACCAGCGGGATCTCGAGATCCTGCGGGCGGAAGCGGATACCGGATGATTCTGCGTTGAACTGTACGGGGGCCTGCAGCAGTTGCTGGTACTGTTGCTGCACGGCCAGCGACGGCGTGGGGTAGGCAAAGAGTACGCTTTGGGGTTGAAACTCGCGCCCGGTCATGGCGCGGGCCTGCGCCAGGCAAATGGACAGCACGGTTTCCACCCGCAGGCGCGCGCAGCGCAGGTAGTTGGGGCGGTAACAGAACTCCACATAAAAACTGCCGCGGCGCATCTCGAACTGTCCGCCTTCGCCGAGCAGGGGGTGGTAGATGAGCAGCTGCTCCAGAGCGGCACCGAGATTTTTCTGGGTCATCAGCAGGTAGCCCACCAGTCCCATCTGGCTGCCCTGCATGGCCTGGCCCAGGCGAATGCCCAGCAGCGGGTCCGGGTGTGCGTCCTGTACCGCCAGCCAGATCTCCTCCTGCACGTTCATCGGGACCCGCTCGTTTTCGTTAATGGCGGTCAGGAGTGCTTGGGCTTTGGGAGGCAGTTTGAGCTGAAGTCGCTCCAGAGCACTGATAACTGCTCGTGTGTAGCTCAGAGTGACGCTTCTGCTGTCGACGGTGTTCAATTTGATTGTCCGAAATTAACCAGATGCTGCCCGATTATGACGACGGCCTTTGGGAATGTCACGTTATATTGATCGCCAACGTGATATGTCAAGAAAGTCAGCTGGAACGCGCGGCGTTCACCTGACAGGCAAAAGTGGGAGAACAATAATGAAGCCATTGGCGGGAATGAAGCCCTTCGCGGTTATCGGCGCCGGCCCCATGGGGTTGTGTAGTGTACGCAATCTGGCCAAGCACGGAATCCCCTGTGTGGGTTTCGAAATCCACAGCGATGTGGGTGGCCTGTGGGATATCGATAGCCCCACCAGCACCATGTACGAATCCGCCCACCTGATTTCGTCCAAGCGCATGACCGAATTCGCGGAATTCCCCATGGGCGACGAGGTGGCGCTGTTCCCCAGTCATCGGGAAATGCGTGACTACTTCCGCGCCTATGCGGAGAAATTCGATCTGTACCGCCACTATGAATTTGAAACCGAAGTGCTCAATTGCGCGCGCATCGGCGAAGACTGGCACATTACCACCCGCCGCAATGGCGAAGAGCAGACCCGTGTGTTCGGCGGCCTGCTGATCGCCAATGGCACCCTGCATCACCCCAACATGCCGCAGCTGCCCGGTGAATTCGCCGGCGAACTGCTGCACTCCGCGGATTACCGCGATGCGGCCATGTTCGAGGGCAAGCGTGTGCTGCTGGTGGGCTGTGGCAACAGCGGTGCGGATATCGCAGTAGACGCGGCGCACCGCGCCAACAGCGTGGATATCAGCCTGCGCCGGGGCTATTACTTCCTGCCCAAGTTTATCGGTGGCAAGGCCACCGACGCTGTGGGTGGCAAGATCAAGTTGCCGCGCTTTATCCAGCAGCGTATCAGCGCCGCACTGTCGAAATTCATGCTCGGCACGCCCGAGCAATACGGTCTGCCAAAGCCGGACTACAAGATGTTCGAATCGCATCCGGTGATCAACTCCCTGATCCTGCACCATATCGGCCACGGCGATATCAAGGTGCGCAAGGACATCACTGCGGTGGACGGCCATAAGGTGACCTTCACCGACGGCAGCAGTGGTGAGTACGACCTGATCCTGATGGCCACCGGCTACAAGCTGCACTATCCGTTTATCGACCCCGCCCAGCTCAACTGGCAGGGCTTTGCCCCGCGCCTGTATCTCAATGTTTTCCATCCGGAGTACGACAACCTGTTCCTGATGGGGATGGTGGAGGCCGCGGGTCTCGGCTGGGAAGGGCGCAATCGCCAGGCGGAGATGGTGGCCCTGTATATCCGCCAGCTGGCGTCGGGTGCAGCCTCTGCGCAGAAGCTCAAGCAGGTGAAGCGCGCGCAGGCTGGTGAACGCGCCGATGGCGGTATGCAGTATCTGAAGCTGGAGCGCATGGCTTACTACGTGCACAAGGACACCTACCTGAAGGCACTGGCTGGTCACACCCGGGACTTGCTCGGCGACCACCAGGTTGAGGATACTGCACAGTTTTCAGCCAATCCGGCCGCAGCGACCCGCTGAGGTCGCCAGGACAATGAATAACTTGAATCCCGCTTTATCCGTTTCTATCGACAGTTTCCAGATGTCGCCGGCGGCCCTGATCGCCCTGAACGCCGTACTGGCCTTCATGATGTTTGGCGTATCGCTGGGGCTGCGCACGGCGGACTTCCGTCGTGTGCTGAGCCGCCCGGTGGCGCCGGTGACCGGGATGGTGGCGCAGTTCCTGCTGTTGCCGGCCATTACCTGTTTCGGCACCTGGGCGCTGGACATCAGCCCCGGGCTGGCGCTCGGCATGATTCTGGTGGCCTGCTGCCCGGGCGGCACCTTCTCCAATGTAATGACGTGGATCGGTCGCGCCAATGTTGCCACCTCGGTCAGTATGACGGCCATATCCAGTCTCGCCGCAGTGGTGCTTACACCGCTGAACTTCGCCCTCTACGGCAGTCTCAACCCGCACACTCGCGAGGCCCTGCAGGCCATTCACCTGCCGGCGGAGAACATGGTGCTTATGGTGGTGCTGGTGCTGGCGTTGCCGATGGCGCTGGGCATGCTGGTGGGGGGGCGTTTCCCGCGCTTTGCCGAGCGCAGTGAGCGGCATTTCCGTACCGCATCGCTGTTCGTTTTTCTGCTTTTTGTGGTGATTTCCTTCAGCAAGCACTGGCAGACCGCGCTGCAGATTGCGGGCTCGGTACTGGTGCTGGTGATCGTGCACAACGCCATTGCCTTCCTGATTGGCGATCTCGCCAGCCGCGGAGCGCGCCTGCCCCAGGGGGATCGGCGCGCGGTGACCATGGAAGTGGGGATTCAGAACTCGGGTCTGGCGCTCGCCATTCTGTTCACTTTCTACCCGGGCTCCGGGGAAATGCTGGTGGTGGCGGGCTTCTGGGGTGTGTGGCACCTGGTGTCCGGGCTCAGTCTTGCCGGCTACTGGAACTACAGCAACCGGCGCATTGCGGGCGCGAACGCGCACGCCGCGGATTCGATTTGAATTTTTAGCTGGCATCGGCCGCGGTGGCCGTCAGGCCAAACACTGTGATCCATGACAGCTTGGCCCATAACAACTCTGGCCATAACAAAAAGAGCAGAACATGAGTGATAAACGGGTACTGATTACCGGGGCGGCGGGCTATGTCGGCCGCCTGTTGGGGGAGGCGCTGGCGACGCGCATGGACGTGGTCGGTGTCGATATCGCACAGCGTGAGGCGGCGTTCCCCATCTTCCAGATGGATATTTGCGATGCGGCGCTGGCGGAACTGATGCGTGCCGAGCGCATCACCCATGTGGTGCATCTGGCTTCGGTAATGGCCTCCGGTCGCGATCGCGCGCGTGAGTACCGTATCGATGTGGACGGCACGCGCAATGTACTGGACGCCTGTATCGCCGCCGGCGTGGGGCACCTGACTCTGACCAGCAGTGGCGCGGCCTACGGTTACCATGCAGACAACCCCGCATGGCTCACGGAGGATCTCCCTCTGCGCGGCAACCCGGAATTTGCCTACTCGGACCACAAGCGTCTGGTGGAGGAAATGCTGGCGGATTACCGCCAGAAGCATCCGCAGTTGCGTCAGTTGATCTTCCGTCCGTGCTCGATTATCGGCGCCACCACCAACAGCAAGATCAGCGACCTGTTTACCGGCAGCAGTATTCTCGATCCCGGGGGCCACAACTCACCGTTTGTGTTTATCTGGGATGAGGATGTCGTCGGCGCCATCGAACACGGGGTTGTCGAAGATGCCAGCGGCATTTACAACCTGGCCGGCGATGGCGCGCTGACGCCTGCGGAAATCGCGCGCCTGCTGCACAAACCCCTGCGCCGTCCGCCGGTGTGGCTGGTGAAAATGTTGCTGGGTATCAGCTACGGACTGCGCCTCGGCAATGTGCAGCCGGCACAGGTGATGTTTCTGCAATACCGTCCGGTATTGCTGAATACCCGCCTGAAGAGCGAGCTGGGCTATCGCCCGCGCAAAACCTCCGCGGAAGCCTTTGCCTATTTCGCAAAAAACGTGCTCGATGTCGATATCGACGCGGGCAGCGCGCGGGTCACCCATGCCGATCCAATAGTCAAAGAGGTGGCGGGAGGCCAGACCGTATGAGCGCTCCCCTGATCACCCCGCAGAACCAGGAAAAGATTTTTGTGGTTACCGGTGCTGCCGGAGGGCTCGGTTGGGCACTGGTATGCGCGCTTGCAACAGCCTTCATCGCCCAGGGGCCTGTGCGCTTCGCACTGGTAGATATGGATGTGGAGGCCTTGGCCGCGCGTGCGCGGGAGCTGGATGCGCGGGGTATCGACGCAGATGTGTTCGTCGCAGACCTGTCCTCGGAAAGTGCGGTGGCTGAACTGTGCGCGCGTCTGCGCAACCTCTACGGGAGTGTCGACCTGCTGGTGAACAACGCCGGCATCACCCACCGCAGCCTCTCCACCCAGACCAGTAACGCGGTCATCCGTCGGGTGATGGCGGTGGACTATCACGCGCCGGTGGAGCTGGCGCAGGGGCTGATGGGTGAACTGCGTGCGGCTTCCGGCTGCGTCATCAACATCAGCTCCATGGCGGGCTGGATGCCGGTACTGGGGCGCGCGGGATACTGCGCCGCCAAAAGTGCACTGCACCAGTACTTCGAGACCTTCCGCGAGGAAGTGCGCGACGAAGGTGTGCGCGTCCTCATGGTCTACCCGAGCTTCGTCGCCACCAATATCGACGCCAACGCCCTCGCCGGCGACGGTGGCCGTGCCAAGCACGCCCAGAGCACCATCGGCCAGGTGCGCAGTGCCGACTGGATGGCGGGCGAGATCGTGCGCGCGTTGATGGCGGGCAAGGAGCGCCTGTTCCCGCGCGACAAATCCCTGCTGGGAGCCTACCTGTACAAGCTCGCGCCGAAACTGTTCCTGCGCCAGATGGTGAAAAACTTCCGCGTAGAACTGGAAGTAGGGCGGGCAGCACAGGTCGCTGACCGCTGAATGTGAGTATGTTCCTGTGCCGTCAGCGGATCATGGTGATTACGCTGGCGGCGAGCAGCAGGCCCATGGTGATATTGAAGATCCTCAGGTAACGGGGTTCTTTCAACAGTTGTTTCAGGCCCACACCAAACATCAACCAGACCACGATACAGGGGCCGCCGATCAGGATGAACGCCAGCGCAATGCGCCCGGCCTCCATCAGCATGCCACCGTTCGGTGTGGTAAACGCCGCAAGCGCGCCCACTGCCATAATCCAGCCCTTGGGGTTCACCCACTGAAACGCCACCGCCTGTAAAAAGGTGAACGGCTTCTTCCCTTCCGCAGAGCCCACCTCGCGTGTATTGGCAATGACCCATGCCAGATAAAGCAGGTAGGCGATACCAACCCAGCGAACCACCTCGTGCAATATCGGGTACTGGCTGAACACCGCGCCGAGACCAAGGCCGATGGCAATGATCATGAGCGGGAAACCGACGCAGATCCCGAGGAAGTGCGGCATTGAGCGGCCGACCCCGAAGTTGAGGCCGGACGACATGATCATCAGGTTGTTCGGCCCGGGTGTGATACTGGTGGAAAACACAAACAGGGCGATCGGCAGCAGCGCTTCGAGCAAGGTAGGCCTCGTGGGAAAGTCGAGTGGTAACGGGTGATGCAGATTGAGATTGCACGGATATACGCGCTGATTATCCGCGTTGCCGAAATCGCGGTAAACCGGCGCCACAGGTGCCGTGCTAGAATTCTGCAAATTTTCTGCGGTTGCTCGCCATGTCAATGATCGACAGTCACTGTCATTTCGACTTCGATGCCTTCGCCGCCGATCGCCAACAGGTGTGGCAGCGCTGTATCGCAAACGATATTCAGTCCTTGATCATTCCCGGTATCAGTATTCCCCAATGGCGCCAGCTGTTTGCGCTGGTAAACACCCAGCCCGGCTGGTACGGCGCGGTGGGGGTTCACCCCTGGTGGATTGAGGAACTCGCCATTGAACCCGCGCAGCTGCGGCGCGCGGTGGAAGAGCGTGTCGCCCGCGAGCGGGCCGGCGCCAACCGCTGTGTCGCGGTGGGCGAATGCGGTCTGGATGCCAATATCTATACACCCATGGAAGTGCAGCTCGCGGTGTTCTCGGCGCAGCTGTGCGCAGCGCAAAACCTGGAATTGCCGGTGATCGTGCACTGCGTGCGTGCGCACAGTGAAGTTATCCGCGTGCTGAAACAAATGCGCCCGCAAAAAGGAGGCGTGATCCACGCCTTCAGCGGTAGCCGCGAAATTGCCGAGGAGTATCGCCGACTGGGGTTTATGCTCGGGGTCGGCGGCACCATCACTTATCCGCGCGCCAGTAAAACCCGCGATACGCTGGCCTCGGTACCGCTGGAATCCCTGCTGCTTGAATCCGACGCTCCGGATATGCCGCACGCCGGTCACCAGGGCGAGCGCAACAGTCCGGAATATCTGCCAGCGGTGGCGGAAACCCTTGCGACGTTGCGTGGGATTGACGTGCAGCAAGTCATCGCGCAAACCGAAAAAAATACCCGTGCACTGTTCAATCTGTGAATGCCCAGTGGTGAATACCTGGTTATGAGTTTTTCCGTCGAGCAATTCAAACAACAGTTTCCGCTGTTTGCCCAGAGCGAGAACCGCGAGCTGGTGTATCTGGATAACGCCGCCACCACACAAAAGCCCGAGTGCGTGATCGATGCCATCGCCGATTTTTATCGCCACAGCAACGCCAACACCCACAGGTCCAGCCACCGCCTGGCCCGTCGCGCCACCGACATGGTGGAGCAAGTGCGCGCACGCGCCGCTGTATTTCTCGGCACTGCCAGCCCGAAAGAGGTTGTATTTACCCGCGGTGCGACCGAGGGGCTGAACCTGCTGGCCTACAGCCTGTGCTCGCAATTGCAGCCTGGTGATCAGGTTGTCTTAACTACGGCAGAGCACCACGCCAATCTGGTGCCCTGGCAGATGATGGCAGAGCGCTACCAGCTTGAGCTGCGCTATGTACCGGATACTCGGGGAGTGCCGCAATTTGATCGCCTGACGGAAGTGATCACGGCGCGCACCAGAATTGTGTCGACCACCGCAGGCTCCAATGCACTCGGTTTTCGCTCGGACCTGAAGGCTGTGCGCGCCGCGCTCGCGGATAAAAATATTCACTGGATCGTGGATGGCGCCCAGCTGGCGGCACACGAACGCGTGGGTGTACAGGATATCGGCTGCGATTTTTTTGTGTGCTCTGCACACAAATTTTACGGCCCGACCGGCGTCGGGTTGCTGTACGGTCGCGAACGCCTGTTGCGAGCCATGCCTCCGTGGCAGGGTGGTGGCGAGATGATTGCCGATGTCGACCTCTACTCGAGCCACTTCGCGGATCTCCCGCATAAATTTGAAGCCGGCACCTCGTCGCTCGCGGCCATTGCCGGGCTCGGTGCCTGCCTGGAATTTCTCGGGCAGCAGGATAGGGCGGGCATGGCGCGGCATGAGCAGCAGCTGCTGCATTATTTGCACGATCGTTTGGAGCAGATTCCGGAGCTGAACCTGCTGAGTGCGGCGGAAAACAACCTTGGCATCGTCGCTTTCACCCATCCCCGCTGTGCGGCGATAGACCTGATGCAGTGGCTGGATGCGCGCGATATCGCGGTGCGCGTAGGCCACCACTGCGCCCAGCCATTGGTGCGCGCGAGTGGCCACAGTGCCACGTTGCGCGCGTCGGTGGCCGCCTACAATACCCGCCTGGATGTGGAGAAATTTGTCGCCGCAGTAGCGGATTTTTTTGCGCACCTGGACGATGACGTGGAAGCGCAGAGTGGCGTACACACCAGTGTCGAGGGTGCGGATTGGCAGGCCGATGACCTGGGCGCACTGGATATCGAAGCACTGCGCGCGCAGCGCAATTGGCAGGACCGCTATCGCACCCTGATGGGGTGGGCCAAGTCGGTGTCCCGCAAGGATTCGATCCGTCGCGACGATAATCTGGTGCGCGGTTGCGAGTCCAGTGCCTGGCTGGTGCACCGTTGTGAAAATGGCCTGCACCGCTTTGCGCTCGACAGTGACAGTCGCATCGTCAAGGGGCTGGGCGCGCTGCTGCTGCTGCGCTTGGATGGGCAGAAAAGTGGTGCGGTGCTGCGTGCGGATCTGGAATCCCTGTTTGCAGAATTGGGACTGGAGCAACAATTGAGTGAGTCCCGGGCCAACGGTTTCCGAGCGTTGTTGGAGCGAGCCTTTTTATTAATGCAGCAGCACTGATGGCTCCGCGTGCCGATTGATTTTTAGGGCGCGCGTTTTTCGGGGATTTGCCGGCGATCCCCTCAGTGAATTCTCAGCGCTTGCAGCCAATGGATTATGGTGGCGGCCAGTGCCTGCGGTTGTTCCATCGGAATCATGTGGCCACTGTCATCGATAATTTCTAGCGACGCGTTCGGGATCGCATCCACCAGTTCCTGCGCCTCTTCGAGAGAGCGCAGCGCATCGTCGGTACTCGCCACCACCAGCGTCGGGCAGCGTATCGCCTGCGCCGGCACGCCGGATCTGTCCAGTGCGGACTGCATTGCCAGGGCGTGGTACCCCAAGCTGTTTCCCATAGCCTTGATCCGGGCGATCAGGTCGGTATCCGCGGCGCGGCGGGGGTGCAGTGAGTTCGCGATGGTGCTGTTGCTCAACCCTTTGAATCTGGCTGCGGAAAGTGCGTTTACTGCCTGTTGCTTCAGTTTTATTTGCTGGGCCGTGTCCTCGCGCAGGGAGCTGGCGACGATCGCCAGTGCTTCCACCCTTTCCGGGTAGTCCGCCGCCAGTTGCCTGGCCACGTATCCGCCCAGCGAGAAACCGATCATCAGGAAGCGCTGCGGTGAGCGCTCGGCGATATGCCGCGCGATCCCAGCTATGCTTTGTGCCCCGGTCAGCGTACCGGTATACACCGCCCAGTCTTTGGGAAGCAGGCTTCTGAACTCGTCCCACAAAGTCTCGTCCAGCATAAAACCGGGTATCAGCACTACCGAGCAGGGTCGACTGCGCACATCGAATTCCATTCGATCAATTTTTCCCGCGCTGTTTCAGAATTCGCTCTATCGCTTTGCTCGCCGCCACGAAACCGAAAGTACCGGTAACCATGGTGGCAGCGCCGAAACCACCACTGCAGTCCAGTTTGACGCCGTTCTGCATACCGCTTTTTTGCTGGCAGACCTGGCCGTCCGGCTGCGGGTACACCATGGGTTCGGTGGAGTAGATCGCATCGACACCGAACTGACGTTTGCTGGACTTCTGGAAATTGTGGAAGCGATACAAGTGTTGTCGCACTTTCGCCAGCATCGGGTCGCTCACCGTGCGCCCTAGATCGGTGCAGTCGATCGCGGCGGGGTTGGTTTTACCTCCGGCGGAGCCCACGGTAATCAGGCGGATTTTTCTCGCCTTGCAGTAAGCGATCAGAGACGCCTTGACCCGTGCGTTATCAAACGCATCCACCACCAGATCAATGGGGGTATTTTCCGGGTTGAGCAGCTCGGCAAAATTGTCGCTGGCGATAAAGTCTTCGTGGGTGTGGACTTCAATTTCCGGGTTGATCGCCCGCAGCCGCTCTGCCATCACCTCAACCTTGATCTCACCCACGGTGTCCACCAGGGCATGAATCTGGCGATTGGTGTTGGTGATACAGATATCGTCCAGGTCGATCAGGGTGATTTTACCGATGCCGCTGCGCGCCAGCGCTTCCGCGGTCCAGCTGCCGACCCCACCGATACCGATAACCACCACATGGGCTGTGTGCAGCGCCTCGAGTGCGGTTGTGCCGTAGAGTCGGGCGATGCCGCCAAACCGTTGCAGGTAGGAGTCACTGAGAGACATGGGTTTATCCGGACTGTTTTACGGGAGATTTCACTGGAGAGCGGTACGTGTAGATTTCGCCGATGGATGCGCGCTAATTCTACGTTCGCTTGGACATGGTGCGTGGGAGAGTAAGGTGCGGGGCGCAGAGTGCGCCCCGCGGTAACCGGATCGGGCCTTAGTGCACGTGACCGTGGTCGATCTCTGACGGCGTCGCTTCGCGCACGGAAACCACTTCGATGTCGAAGTGCAGTTCCACACCGGCCAGCGGGTGGTTGCCGTTGATGGTGACCTGGTCGCCGTCGATGTCGATGATTTCCACTTCGATCGGGTGACCTTCGGTGCTCTGGGCGCGGAACGCCATACCTACCTGCAGTTCTTCAACACCGCCAAACGCGTCCTTCGGCAGGGTCTGGATCAGTTCCGGATTCTGCGGGCCGTAGCCGTCTTCCGGCGCAACCACCACGGTGAATTTGTCACCGGCGCTCTTGTCCAGCATTTCCTTTTCCAGCCCGGAAATAATGTTGCCCACGCCCTGGAGGTATTTCAGCGGTTGGCCACCTTCGGAAGTGTCGATCACGGTACCTTCGGCGTCTTTCAGGGTGTAGTTGATCTCCACCACGCTGTGGTTAGCAATTTTCATTGGCAATCTCTTGTGTCTTGAGAGTGAGTTGTAGCGCTTACCGCTTACGGAAGGAAAGCAAACGGGGGTATAAGGCTGAATGAGCGTGCATTGTATGGGGCCGACCCGGCACTCGCAACCGAGCCGGGGCTGTGCTGCGGTTACTCCCCGGGAATGGGATGTTGAAATATATAGGCGGAAGAGGCGGTGCCCCGATTGCGGGGCCGTGCCGGATGGGAATGGTGGGCGTCAGCAGGCGATCGAGAGGGGTTCTTCACCGCGTCCCAGCAGGTTGCTGGTGGTGCGTACCAGCTGGTCACATATTGCCGAGGAGAAGCCCAGTTCAAGGAGTCGCGCTTCGAGATATTCGAGCAGTGCTTCAAACAGCGCCGGGTTCAGGCCCCGGGCGAGGAAGTTGGCGCGCGCGCTGTAGGTGGGTTCCGACTCACCGGCAAGCGCATGGCTCAGGAACTGGGCTTGTCGGCTGTGTTGCTTGTCGTGATCGGCGGCATCTTCAGGCGCCATGTATTTGCCAATGGCCTGATAAAACTCGGCTACGGTCTGATTGAGAAACTGGCGGCCGCCCAGGCGAGCGAGCAGTCCCAGCGGACAGCCTTGTTCCTTAGGGGTGACTGTCGCCGGGCCCTTGGGGGCGGGCGTTTGGATAGGCAGTAACGTGGGCGCGGCGCTTGGCATTGGTGGATTCCCCCGATGAGATGGTAATCAGTGTGTCGCGGTGGTGTCCGAATTGCCTCGGTTTGTCGATACGCTTTGCCGACACTCTCCCGGTAGATTTTCCCGCCGTTGTGCGGATCCCGGGGAGGGGCTGGGACTGCCTGTCGCGATATGGGTGGCAAGACTACGGGATGGGGATACCCCTGCCAACGAAACGCCATGAAATTGTCACAGCCTTCCACGGGTTATGCTGCGTGGGTTTAATTAGGTGCAAAACCCTGGCGTGCATTGCCTCCTGTGACGGTTTTTGTCGGGTTTTTTTCCTTCTCTCTGGTTTCGGTGTGGCCCTGGTTGTGACCCTAAAGAGTCAGTAGAGAACTGTCCGGGTGGCGTCGTTGAAAGTGGCACTGTTAGACTTCCCGGTCTCGAGTAATTTCTACTGCGCAGGATGTAACGCCTGCCTCCTGCCAGCGTTGCTAGGTTTGGTTTAATTTTTGGTCGCTTTCGAGCTGCTGTAGCAGTCTCTGGATAATAGAACGAGGCACAAGATGGCTAGTATTTTTACCCGTATCATTAACGGCGAACTGCCGGGGCACTTTGTGTGGCGCGATGAGGTCGCTGTAGCGATCATGACCATCGCACCGGTCAAACCGGGTCACTGCCTGGTCATTCCGGTTGCGGAAGTGGACCACTGGGATGACGTGCCTGCAGCGATCAGTGCGCACCTGCTGGATGTGGCCGGTAAGGTGGCCAAGGCACAGAAGAAGGTCTATTCGCCAAAGCGGGTAGGGGTAATGGTGGCGGGATTAGAGGTGCCACACACCCACTACCATCTGGTGCCAATTGACGGAATTGCCGAACTGGATTTTGCATTGCAGCAGCCCGCAGAGCCGGAGGTACTGGCCGCAGAGGCGGCGAAACTCCGTGCAGCCCTGGTGGAGCTGGGCTACCGCGACAGCGTGGAGTGACATGGGGAGGGGATCCCCCCCGTGAGAAAATTTGCCCGCCCCTGCATCCAGATCACTGGGTGACTGCGTCTCAGTGGCAATCAACAAAAGAACAGGTTAACGGCTCATGATTTCCAGAATGTCGATTTTTTCCGCACTGCTGCTACTGGTGCTGGGCGCTGGCGCCGTGCAGGCGCAGGACTCCAGCAAGACCTTCCAGTTGGAAAGTTTCTCTGCCATCGCGCTAAAAGGTAGTTCCGACCTCAAGGTGGTACAGGGGAATACATTTTCTGTAACCGCCCATGGCGAGGAAAAATATCTGCCCTATGCCCGTGCTGAAGTGGATGGGGATGGCAACCTGTCCCTGTGGGTGGAGGCGGACAGCAAGAGCCTGTTCGGCGTGGTTACCGTCAGCACCGAGCCGGAAATCGAGTTTCGTGTCACTCTGCCGGTCGTCACTGCTATTCGTGTGACCGGCTCCGGGGATGCGCAGGCGGATACCCTCGAGAGCGAGAAGCTCGACCTGCGTGTAACCGGTTCCGGCATGATCAAGGTGGATAAAGTGGCGGCGGAGGCTCTCAGCACCGGCGTTACCGGTTCCGGAGACCTGATTCTGGGTACGGTGCTGGCGGTGCACGGCTCCGCGGGCATCACCGGCTCCGGCGACATCCGCATGGACAATTTTATCGGTGAGGACTTCTCTGCCCAGATCAAGGGCTCAGGCGATATGGCTATTGGTGGCAAGGTGGCGAATCTGAATGTCACGGTGATGGGGAGTGGCGACTTTATGGGCAGAAGCCTTAGTGCCACCAACGCTGGCGGTGCCATCATGGGTTCCGGTGACATTGTGTTGAAGCGCCCGGCGAACGAGTCCTTCTCGGTGATGGGGTCTGGCGACGTCGCCCTGGTGGAGTGATTCGCGTTATTCCCCCAAAGTATCCCAGAGCGCGGCCCCGGCCGCGCTTTTGCATTGTGTGGAAACATATAGACTTCAGGGGTTGAAACGGTCATTTGGACCACCATCCTTGTGCCATGGTGCTGCAGGTTCCACAACGCTTTCGCCGCGCTCCCCGCCCCGAAGGCGTATGCTGGGCATAAACCCGGGTGTATACATGCGCTTAGAGATTCGGTGTGCAAAAGGAGTTTTCATGGGTTCTGCTGAAGATCAGCCCGGGGGGGCTAAAGGCCGCTTGCGCGCCTTCAAACGCCAGTTTCGAAAGCTGCGTAAAGAGGCGGTGGAGAAGTCCCACTGGGCGGCCGAACGACTGCTCGACCGGCGTATCTGTATCGGTATTACCGGCCTCAGTGGCGCCGGTAAATCCACTCTGATTACCAGCCTCATCTACCAGCTCAGCCATCCCGACCGCGCGCAGTTACCCGGCTTTTCCCCGGCATTGAATGGGCGCTTGCAGGGGGCAGAGCTGCACCCTGCGCTCGATACCGGGTTGCCCCTGTTCGAGTACCAGCAGTGCTTGAAGGCGTTGACCGCCAACCCGCCTCGCTGGCCGGAATCTACCCGCGAACTGTCGGCGCTCGAGCTGCATGTGCACCTTCAGGGGCGTCGTCTCGGGCGCAATTACCGGCAAAAAATCATCCTCGAATTCCGCGACTATCCCGGCGAGTGGCTGATGGACCTGCCGCTGTTGCGGATGGATTTCACCACCTGGTGCCGTCACCAGCGAGATCTGCTGGAGCAGGAGCCGCGGGCCGGGTTGGCGCCGGCGCTGCTGTCACAGTTGCACGGGCTTGCGCCGGATGCCACTGCGGATAAACGGCAGATCGACAGCCTGTGGCAGAACTACCGGCAGTTCCTGCGCGACTGTCGCAGCGTCCGCAAGCTCAGTTATCTGCAGCCGGGAAGGGCACTGCTCGACAACGAAGAGTACGGTTTTTTCCCCCTGCTGGGGATTGGCCACCGCATTCAGTCCGACCTCGACGCACTGCCCGAAGACAGCGTGTACAAGGTGTTGCAAGCCCGCTATCGGCACTACGTGGACGAGCGGGTGACACCATTCGTCGACAGTCACTTCCGCCACCTGGATCGCCAGCTGGTACTGGTGGACCTGATCAGTACCCTGTTTGCGGGCGAGGACGCCCTCGAAGACATGCGCAAAGCTTTCGGGCAAATCGCAGACACCTTCAATTACGGCAGCAATGGGCTGTTGCGCAAACTCTGGCGCCCGCGCATCGATCGTCTGGTGTTCGCGGCCACCAAGGTCGATCAGGTACTGGCGGCGGATCACGACTCGCTGCGCCAGCTTCTTGGTCAGCAGTTACAGCAGGTTTTTTCCGGTGCCCGCCATCGCGGTCTGCCGCTGTTCTGTGAGGCAATTGCTGCGGTGCGCTGCTCCAACGAAAGTGTCCGCGACGGCCGCCGTTTGCTGGTGGGCCACGCTATGGATGGAAGCTATCTCGGGTTTGAGAATGCGGAAATCCTCGCGCACTTGCCGCAGGAAGGAGAGTGGCAGCACTACAAGGGCGGCTTGCCGCCGCAGCTGCGGCCGCCCATGGGAATCGGGCGGGAAGGTTATATGCCACATATCCGCATGGATGCGCTGTTGAATCTGTTGTTGGGAGATAAGCTCTGATGGCTGGCTCTGGCAAAAACTATCCTGGCGACGAAAATGCGCGCGCTAAACGCGGCGAAAGTGATGAGCCGACTTCAGCGGCCAGTACCCGACGCCAGACCCGCATTGAAAACCTCGAAGCGGAAGAACCCTCGAAGCGGGGGCGCGCCAGTACCCGGGTGGAAACCCTCGCGGAAGAACCCGCGCAGCTGCCGCGTTCCATTACCACTGGCGAGTCGCTGCCGGACAAAATCTCCTTTTCCGAGCTACGTCTGCCGGTGTTTCGTCTGCGGCTGTGGAAGCCGGCGCTGCTTGCGGCTCTGGCACTCACGTTCGGTGCGGTGTTCTGGGAGCTGCGGCAGTTTTTTTACTGGGCGGCAGACATGCACTGGACCCTGGGCTTACTGGCCGGGGTAGTAATCGGCGCGCTGGTGCTCACCATGGCGAGTGCGGTGTGGGAGTATTTCCGTGCAGGCCGGCCGCTGCGTAAGTTGCAGAAAACCCAGGAACTTGCGGCACAGGTGCGCGACAGTCGTGCCACAGACGCGGTCGAGCCGCTCAACCAGCAGTTGAGTGAGCTCTTTGCTGGCAAGCCGCAGGGAGCGTTGCTCGCCCGGGTGCAGGACGAGATGCCGGACTACTATGACAACAGCGAACTATTGCGGCATCTTGAGCTGAATTTCTTTGAGGCATTGGACCAGGAGGCTCTGCGGCGCATTGTTCGCCACGCCACAACCACCGGTGCCCTGGTAGGGTTGAGTCCCTTCACCACGCTGGATGTTCTGGTTGCTCTTCGGCAATCGATGCGCATGATTGACGACGTCGCCCAGATTTACGGAGTGCGGCCGTCGGTGGTCGTGCGCTGGCGACTGTTCAAGAAAGTACTGGCCCTGATTGCCTACAGCGGTGCCAGTGAATATGCGGTAAGCGAGCTTTGGCCCGAATTGGTGGGCGACAGCATGTTGAGCACAGTGTCCGCGCGACTGGGGCAGGGCATGGGTGCCAGCCTGTTTATGGCGAGAATTGGACTCGCCGCCGTTCACAGCTGCCGCCCGATTCCCTTTTCCGAAAAGCAGCGCCCGCGGCTGGGTGCGCTAACCAAGCGGATTGCCGTCAGCCTGAAAGAGCGGTTGTTGGGACGAGATCGCAATAATTGGCCCGCTTCAGCATCCACCATTGGTGACGCGGACAGGATTATCCAGGAAGAGGTGCAGGAGGGTTCACCGTCACGCAGCGCCCGCGATCAATAATCGCTTCAGTGGAGAAGCTGGCGGTGGACCAATCAATCGGCAGAGTGAGCTGGAAATGGTGGGCGTGGTAAATAGACCGCGCAGCCGGGAGTGTCCGGCCTGCACGGTCTTATCCGGTGACGCTCTTTGGCGTGATTAGCGGAACTGTTTTTTCATCAGCATCCGGGTGTGGTGCTGGTCTACCAGTTTCGCCAGGGTATCAAAGCGGCTTTTGACGAACGGGCGCGGATTGTTGTTGCCTACCGCATCGGGATACTCAACCCCTTCGCGCACCAGTTGCAGTTCTTTGGCCAGTGCCTCTATTGCTTCAAAAATATCTTTGGTGTTTTTTTCATCGTAAAAAATACGACTGTCTGCGGTGTCTTTCAGGTAAGAGTCGCACTCTCCCAGCCATTCCGCGCGCTGATTCAGAAAGTTGATGGTATTGCGGATGCCGCCCTTGTACTCGGGTTTGAAGTTTTCGTTGATGTATTTCCCGAGGCTGCGCATACCTGAATCCACGAACTGTTCGACCACGCTATCGCAATAGGCATCGTCGAGATATGCCGGGTGAGAGCTGGTTGCATTGGCATTGATCGTGGTGAAAAAACAGGTAACTACTGTTGCGAACAGCGGTATCAGCTTGCGAGTGAGAGCGGAGTGGAAAAAAGACCGTGTCTTGGAGGCGTCTGGCGTTTTCATTGTTGAATGCCCTACTGTTGTTTTAGCTATCAGGCTTGTTATTGTGATAAGCGTCACATGAATATCGAAACGCCAGTCTTATGTCAACGAGTTTTAAGTATGATTTGTCACTTATGTGCCAATTGTGGACCAGTGCGCGTTTCCCTGTACTGATCAGGTGTGTTTAACCTGACAATAGTGCGAATCGGCAACCGTATAGCAAGCGCAGATGGCGGCATGAGTAGAGTGTAAGGAGTAAGTTTTGTCTGAGTTTGATTTTGACCTTTTTGTGATTGGCGCAGGTTCCGGTGGTGTGCGCGCTGCCCGCATGGCTGCGGCTGCTGGCATGCGGGTGGCGGTGGCGGAAGAGCGCTACATGGGCGGTACCTGTGTGAATGTGGGTTGTGTCCCGAAAAAGCTGTTTGTCTACGCCAGTGCCTACCGGGAAACGTTCGAAGATGCGGAAGCCTACGGTTGGGAAGGCCAGAAAGATGCCCGTTTCGTGTGGGCCACCCTGCGGGACAATAATGCGAAAGAGGTCACCCGCCTCAATGGAATTTACCGCAATCTACTTGCCAATGCCGGCGTACATATTATCGATGGCCGAGCGCGCCTGACCGGGCGGCAACAGGTGCATGTGGGTGACGACAGTTACACCGCTGAACGCATCCTGGTCGCGACCGGAGGCTGGCCTTTTGTGCCGGACTTTCCCGGCAGTGAATACGCCATCACCTCGAATGAAATCTTTTCCCTGGAAGTGTTTCCGCAGCGGATACTGGTGGTTGGCGGCGGTTATATTGCAGTGGAATTTGCAGGGATTTTTGCCGGGCTTGGCGCAAAAACCCACCTTTCGTATCGCCGGGAATTGTTTTTGCGCGGTTTTGATAATGATGTTCGTACGTTCGTCCGTGATGAGCTGGGTAAAAAGGATATCCATCTCCATTTCAACCACGAGGTGCAATCCATAGAAAAGCTCGAAGGCGGTGCCCTGCGGGTGACGGGTAGTGATGGCGAAGTATTGGAAGTGGATGCGGTGCTTTACGCCACGGGGCGCAACCCCAATACCCGGGGGCTGGGTCTCGACAAGTTGGGGGTGGTGGTCCACAAGGACGGTACTATCGGAGTGGACGACAATTTTCGCAGCAGCGTAACGTCTATTTACGCGCTGGGGGATGTGACCGGTGGCCCCGAGCTCACCCCGGTTGCGCTTGCGGAGGCCATGGCGCTGGTCAAGCACTGGCAGAGCGGGAAAACGGCGGAAATTGACTACAACAATATTCCCACCGCGGTGTTCTGCCAGCCCAATATCGGCACTGTGGGACTAACCGAGGAGGAGGCCCGTCAGGCGGGCATTTCGGTTGCCGTCTATAAATCTGACTTTCGCGCCATGCGCCACTCGGTCAGTGGTCGTGATGAGCGGACGCTGATGAAACTGATTGTCGACAAGGAGAGCGACAGGGTGGTTGGCGTGCATATGGTGGGGGCCGACGCCGGTGAAATCATTCAGGGCATGGCAGTGGCGATGAAGGCTGGTGCCACCAAGTCGGTGTTTGATCAGACCATTGGCATCCATCCCACTGCCGCAGAGGAATTTGTCACCATGCGCAAGGCGGTGCCGGAATAATTTCGATGGAAGGATAGCCTGAGTTTTCAGCGCATATCGGATGTATAAAAAAAGCTGTGCCGGATCGGTTTCCGGCACAGCTTTTTTATTTCTGCACGCTCCTTGCCCATGCCGGGCAGTGAGTGAATGCTCGACGCTTCATTTTTCTCGGTGGCGGGCCGTTTGGCGACTGCCTTTTAGCCGGTCTCCGACAGTGAGAAGCGCAACGGGAAAAATTTCAGTTCCCCCTAGGGTTGCCATATTCGGTTGGTCACGATACCGCGAGTAGCGGCAAATTTAGTCGGTCTCGATATCCGGCGCCGATATCTGGTGCCGGCGGGTTTTGCGGCGGTCTCCGCGCTCTTTCAGACAGCGCTCCGCGGAGTCAAAGGCACCATTGACCGCGCGATGAATGGAATCGCTTTCGTTGGTAATGGTGACGGGGTTGCCGCTCAGGGCAAGCTCAACGGAAGCGCGGTACTGCTTTCCTTTGTGCTTGTGATGATGGGGGGCTTCAAGGACCACACGGCTTCGTATGATGTCGCCACAATAACGTTCCAGCTTGTGCAATTTTTTGGATACTGTGTCTGCCAGGGCGGCGGACTTGTCGATATCGCGGAACACAATGTTATCGTAAGGCGCTGATTTCATGGGCACATACCTCCGGTTATAAAGGACCTATGCAGGCCGCATACGCGGTTTGCTGAAAGAAGGTAGGGCGCCCTGTAGGGAGTCTGTTCGGCGTGAAAATCGGAGCACCGGAGTTCGCAGTTCAGTTGTTGCCGGGTTGGCAACTTGGGGTGTTTTGCGCTCGGGCCGGTTTTCATGCCGGATCAGGATTATCTCCCTGTAGGTCATAATGCGATTCTCAGAAAAAAAATCAAGCTCTCGAATCAATAAAATGTCACAAATATTTGTTAGTCCGCAGGAACTTTTCTAGTCACGTGAAAAGTCCTGATTTGCGGCACAAGTCACTGCGTGTCAAGCAATCCCGTTGGCACGGTCATTGCTGCGTATATCTGTCTGGGGTACATTGTCACGCCTCGTATGGGGCATTTTGTGTGCCGGTTTTGCAGGGTGTTATCCGCTTCCCGATGCAAGTCCGGACACTTTCCGCGATAAGCGCACGCGCGCCTCTGTGTTTCCTGAAGTAAAAATTCAAACAACGGACTTTTGACTATGGCGGTAAACCGTGGTTGCTCGCTGATTTTTGCGGGCTTTGTGGGGGTAATGGGATGGTGCGCGACGGTGCAGGGGGAGTCTTCACTGACCGTTGAGCAAAACAAACTTGCACGTATGGAGCAGTCTCTGGAAAACCGGCTGGTAGAGCTGGAAGACGTAGAGAATGAAATGCTCGGCTACGAATACAAGCTGAAGCGTGCACAGGAGTCGCTGGGTCAGGCCCGTACGCATTACGAACAAACGTTGAAAGAGCTCAAGGCGGCGGAGCGGGAGCACAAGCAGGCACCCAGCACGGATACCGAGCGGGCCCTCAACAAGGCGCGCCATGCCCACTCTATGGCGGAGCGTGGCGTCGACAGTCGCAACCGCCGGGTAGAGTTCATCCAGTCCACCTTTGGTGACCTCGAAACGCGTATGAAGTCCTCGCAGGCATCTGTGGCGGACATCAAGGTGCGCGTTGCTCAGCAACAGGTGCTCGTCGACAAGCTGGTGAAGGCCATGCTGGTGCAGGCGGAGAACCAGAATAGGGCGCAAGCGAAGGCGGCAAGCGAACGCAAGGTCGTCGAACCGGAAGAGCCGGTGGGTAAACCGGAAATTCCCGCGCCGAGTGTGGCGTCACTGACCCCAGCTGAGCCGGTGGTGGAATCTCCAGAACCCGCCCCGGAGATGGCCGCGCCGCAGGCGCCGGCAGTCGATCAGCGTGAGATCGACCCCGAGTTACTTGCCTACGCGCGCGGTGAGCAGGAGCGGCTTGAGAAGGTTTTAAGCGAGCTCGAAGACGAAGACGACAGTGGCAAGCAGACCTTTCGCAACCTGTCCCTTCGCCCATCGGGTGGTGAGGCAATCGATTTCGAGTTTCTGGGACGGAATCAGTACCGCCTGGTAGCGCCTGTCAGCGCCGGTCGCCAGACCTACAAAATCAACTCCTGGCGCTTCCGTCGCACCATCCCTGCAGAAGATGAGGGGGTGCGCTACGTGTTTATTTTTGATGCGCGTAGATTGTCCCGCCCGCGCTTGGTGATGTACCCGGAGTACGTGTTGTCGCAGCTGGACTGATCGGTCGCAATTTTCCGTAGAATAAGTCCAAACAAAAAAGGCCCGCTTTGCGGGCCTTTTTTGTTTGGGCGGATTTTGTTCCTGCAGGTGCCATTTACTCCGGTGGGTGGCCTTTGAGGGGGAGTGACAGCAGTGGGCGGTACTGGCTTCCGCCCGGAGCGAGCAGGCTGTGGTACAGGGTGAGGTTGTCCAGTGTGCAGGTGAAGGCGGTGGCGAGCGGTTGCGGGCGAGCAAACCCTGACCCGCTTCTCGCCAGTGTGAAGTGAGGGCGAAAGGTTTTGCGCTCGGGCTGCTTGCCGATTGCGCGCATCAGCGCCGAGCACTGTTGCTGCAGCTCCACGAGTTGCGGGTTGGGTAACAGTTCGGCCGCCAGCAGTTTTGCGCGCATTTTAGGAAAGGGATGGGTGCTGACAATTTCGCCGTAGCAGGTGGGGGCGGCAGCGGCGATTTCCCGCAGGCAGTGTTCAATCGTGTCCAGATGTTCGGCGTTCGTGTCCCCGAGAAAGGCCAGGGTGAGATGGCGATTTGCGTGGGTGATCCAGCGGGAGCTGTGGGGTAAACCCTGTCGTTCGAGATGCTGGCATGTGGCGTCGAGAAAGCGCTGCGTAGCACGGTCCGGCGCTATACCAATAAACAAGCGCAACGGCTGGTCACTCCCTGAAGGAAGCGCGTCCGTGATTTCATTGGTTTTATGAATTTGCATATTTTCTTGTTTGTACCCTTGAAGCGGGGAAGTATGGCCACATATCTGAGATTAAGGGCGGCAGGCTCGACAGAGGTGCCTCCCGGGATGTCCGTTTTTTCGTAACTACTTGTCAGTATTGTTGGCGAAATGCGGATTTGAATGCCTGGTATCAGTAGTACGGGTGTTTTTCATTCGAAGCTTGCATGAATGATCCAAATCATGGATCCATGAATAGCTACAAATATTGCTCTGAATTGAGGATATGACAATGCGTAATTTAGATCTCTCCCCACTTTACCGTTCCGCCATCGGCTTTGATCGTCTGGCTTCAGTGCTGGATTCCATGTCGGCTACGGAGCAGAACCAACCTGCCTACCCCCCCTACAACATCGAGTTGACCGGGGAAAATGCTTACCGAATTTCCATGGCCGTTGCGGGCTTCGATCAGTCCGAACTGGATATCCATATGGAGCAGAATCGATTGACTGTCAGTGGCAAAAAAGCCGCGGAAGAGGGAGGTCGTAACTTCCTGCATCGTGGAATTGCCGCGCGCAATTTTGAGCGTCGCTTCCAGATTGCCGATCACGTCCGAGTGACTGGAGCGCAGCTGGCAAATGGGCTGCTGCATATTGACCTGGTGCGGGAAATTCCCGAGGCGATGAAACCGCGCAAGATTGAAATTTCCAGTGGCAATTTGCTGCAGTCAGAAAAGGCAGCGAATGTGGATGTTTCGGAAACGTCCGCCCGGGGAAATTCCCAGAGTGAACAAGCCGCCTGAGTGTGAGTGACTCTCCCCTGAATGATGGCGGATCTGAATCCGCCCCATCCTGCCCGCTGTGCCGCCATCCGGCGGCACACTTCTATCATCGCGACAAACTTCGTGCGTATTACCAGTGTGCGGAATGCGCGCTGGTTTTCGTTCCGCCGGACTATCATCTCCCTCCCAGCGCCGAAAAAGCCTACTACGATCTCCACGAAAACAGCATGAATGACCAGGGCTACCAGCGCTTCCTGAATCGCTGTGCCGAACCTTTGCTGGAGAGGCTTCCGCCGGCAGCCAAAGGTCTGGATTTTGGCTGTGGACCCGCGCCATTGCTGGCGCGTCTGCTGGAGCAGGCAGGGCATTCGGTGGCGACGTACGATCTGTATTACCAGCCGGATTCCTCAGTGCTGCAAGACCAGTACGATTTTATTGTCAGTACCGAAGTGGTTGAGCATCTGGCCGATCCATTACAGGTGTTGCAGAGTTTGTGGCAGTGCGTTGGACCGGGCGGTCTGCTGGCATTGATGACCAAGTTGGTGGCCGGTCCCGAGCGGTTTGCCAACTGGCACTATATCCGCGATCCCACCCACATTGTTTTTTTCAGCGAGCAAACGTTTCTGTGGTTGGCGCAGCAGCTGCAGGCAGAGCTGGAGATCTGTGGTGCGGATGTGATTTTCCTGAGAAAACAGTAGTTTTCCCACGGGAATACATGGCTATCAGGTGTTTACGCGGAACAACTTTGCGCGCACGGTAGTGCGGTATTCGCTGGGTGTGGTCGAAAGGAATTTCTTGAACAGCGCGGTGAAGTGCCCCATATCCTGATAGCCGACTTTTTCCGCGATTTCATTGACGGAAAGATTAGTGGACTGGAGAAGCTCCCGTGCCATATCCACCCGGACATTCTGCAGGTATTGCAGTGGCGTCTGCCCGGTGGCGAGTTTGAAACGGCGGTTGAAGGATCGCACGCTCATATCAAAAAATTTAGCCACCTCACTCAGTTTTACGTCCTCGCTACAGTGCTGTTTCAGCCAGGTCTGCGCCTGCACGATTTCCTCATCCGGGTGCAGGTGTACCGCGCCCTCGGAGTAGGCGATTTCTTCGAACGGGCGGCGGATTTCGTGGGAGAAATTGCGCTCCACGTGGCTGGCAATGGCGGGTCCGTAAAGCTGCCGGATCAGATGCACAGTCACATCCGCCAGCGCGTTGACACTGGCAGCGCAGAACAACTTGTCGGCCTGGGTGATGAAGTACTGCCGCTTGAGCTTGACCTCGGGGTAGTTCGCGGCGAACTGTTCGAAGTAATGCCAGTGGGTTGTCGCGGGCTTGCCGTCCAGCAGTCCGGCTTCCGCGAGAAAGCACACGCCGGTGCCCACGGCACTGATCGCCGCACCGCGCGCTGCCTGCTGTTTCAGCCAGTCCAGTAAAGCACCGCTGCGTCGCAGCGCGGGGCGCGGGTTTCGCCACAGTGCAGGCAGGTAAATGATGTCGCTGTCCGGCGCGTCGGCCAACGCCACATCTGGTGTCAACTGGAACCCGGAACTCGTCTGCACCGGTTTGCCATCGATACTGGCAGTGACCAGCTTCAGCGGAGTTTTTTCACCCTCTGCCCGTGCGCGGCTGTCCGCTCCCCGCAGCATTTCCAGCGGCAACATGGTGCCGGTGGAAAGCATCTGATCGACGAGCATGAATGTGACGGTTGGCATGGGTAACTCTCTGCGACGGGGTCATCCGCTGTGCGGTCAACGGCAGCACGCTTTTGGCGGCGCCTGTGGGGATTGGCCAGATGCTCAAATTTGCTGGCCAGTATGCCCATAACGAGGCCGAATCGCCAGCCCCTAAACTGGCCCACCATCGAATCTGCTGGGGCAGTTTCCACTCGTTTGTTCGAATCAGGCAGGAGGTCAGGATGCAGCGCCTACCCGTAATCACCGCATTTGGGGGCTTTAACCCCGCTGGTCGCAGTTCATTTCACCGTGGCTACAAGCGTATGGTGCTGGACCGTCTGGGCGCAGCGGAGCGCACCGATGTTTTGTCTGATCTCGCCGCCCTGATGGGGCTGCGCACCGGCGACGCCGCCAGTGGCCCGCTGAGCGCCGAGCTCGAGCAGCAGGTGCTACAGGGTACCCTGGTGCGCGAGCTGGAATCTCGCTACTACGATTATCGCCACTGTCATTTTCACCAGCCTGCAGAGTTGCGCAGCGAAGGTGGCTTCACCTTCGAAATGTCCGCGCGCCAGCTGCCATCGCCGCTGCCGGAAGGATGGAGTGTAGAGCCCCTGGACAACGGGCGGGTGCGAGTTCGCACGGCAGAGCTCTCCGTCATGCTCGACAGCTACCGCGAAATCTCGGTCGCGTCCGCCGGACAGCTGCCCACCGGCTTTGAGCCGGGGGAGCAGTACAATTCCCGTTTCCATCCGCGTGGTCTGCAACTCGCGATTCTCGGTGCCTCTGACGCCATCCAGTCACTGGGTATCGACTGGGACCTGGTCACCGCCAAGGCGGGTCCGGACAAGATTTCTGTTTACGCCAGTTCCGCAATGAGCCAGTTGGATCCCAACGGCAATGGCGGTTTGCTGCAATCGCGACTGCGTGGCGGACGTGTGAGTTCCAAACAGTTGGCGCTGGGTCTGACCAGCATGCCCGCGGACTTCGTCAATGCCTATGTACTCGGCAGTGTCGGTACCACTGGTGCTGTGGCCGGTGCCTGCGCCACCTATCTCTACAATTTGCGCGCTGCGGTAGAGGATATTCGCTGTGGTCGTGCGCGGGTCGCCGTGGTTGGCGCTGCAGAGGCGCCACTGGTACCGGAAGTTGTGGACGGGTACACAACCATGGGTGCGCTTGCCAACCTGGAGGGGCTGCGCAAAATCTTTGGCGATGAAATTGATTTTCGCCGTGCCAGCCGTCCCTTCGGCGACAACTGCGGTTTTACCCTTGGGGAGGGCAGCCAGTGGGCGGTATTGATGGATGACGAACTGGCGCTGGAGCTGGGAGCGCCCATCCATGGTGCGGTAGCCAACGTCTTCGTCAACGCCGATGGTCCCAAGAAATCCATTTCCGCGCCGGGCCCGGGTAATTACCTGACTGTCGCGCGCGCCATGTCCGAAGTTCGCGCGATTCTTGGTGAAGAGAGTCTGCGCCAGCGCAGCTTCGTACAGGCGCACGGTTCCAGTACTCCGCAGAACCGGGTAACAGAATCCGCGATCTTTGATCGTCTCGCCGGTGCATTCGGTATCCAAAACTGGCCGGTTTGTGCAGTGAAGGCATTTGTGGGGCACACCGTTGCCGCCGCCAGTGGTGATCAGCTTATTTCCAGCCTGGGTATTTTCGACCGCGGCATTCTCCCCGGTATCACTACCATCGATCGGGTAGCGGACGATGTATACCACCAGCACCTGGATCTGTCCCTGACACATGTGGAGCGGGACCCGGCATCTCTGGATGTGGCGTTCCTCAATTCCAAGGGATTCGGTGGCAATAATGCGACCGCGAGTGTGTTTGCGCCGCATATTGCGCAAAAAATGCTGGCCAAACGGCACGGGGATCGCGCACTCACGGAATATCGCAAGCGCAACGAAGCGGTTGCCGAGCGTGCGGCAGCCTATGACGCCCGCGCGAGTCGGGGCGATTTGGATGCAATCTATCGCTTCGGTGAAGGCCTGATCGACGAGGAGGGCATTGCCGTGGACGGTCATTCCCTGAAGTTGCCCGGTGTTCCGGGTGAAGTAGTCCTGCCGGTGGAAAACCCCTTCGCGGATATGGTCTGAATTCGCTAGCCCAGATGTGCTCTGAACCCACTTTTGGTGGGTTCGACACATATTCTGGCGTCCCTTCCGGGCTCCGCCCCGATTTTCGACACTCGTTCGCCCAACTGCTCTCGCTGGCTCTTCTTGCGACGATTCGGTCATATTTTGAGCTGAATACCCTGTTCACCACAATTCACGCACTAATCAGGACAGTGGATATGGCGGAAATGGTATTCAAACGGACGTTTGAATCTGGCTATACTTGCTCGCGTTGACTGATATTGGGATGCGCGTCATTGGCTGCTCGCAGTTATGCCGCACTCTCGACGGACGCCGAGTCCGGATTCAGTCTTGCACAACCCCGACCCCCGGACCGGCTCATCCAACCGGGTGAAAATTCGGTCACCAATCAATGAGGTCAATAATGTTATTTAGTGGCAAAGCGCTATCCGTGCAAATGCTGGAAAACGGCATCGCGGAACTGAAATTCGATCTGGAAGGCGAGTCCGTCAACAAGTTCAATCGTCTTACCGTGGCGGAATTTTCCGGCGCACTGGATGCGATTGAAAAGGCTGGCGACATCAAAGGCCTGCTGCTGACCAGCGGCAAAAGTGTATTTATCGTCGGTGCCGATATTACCGAGTTTGGCGGTGCGTTTTCCGCCGGCGCGGAAGGCATCGCCGACCTGATGAACAAGAACAACGAAAACATCAATCGCCTGGAAGATCTGCCGTTCCCGACCGCGGTAGCGATCAATGGTTATGCATTGGGTGGCGGCTTCGAAGTCTGTCTGGGTTGTGATTTCCGGGTGATGGGCGAGCAGGCGAAAGTCGGCCTGCCGGAAGTGAAGCTGGGTCTGATTCCGGGCTGGGGTGGTACCGTTCGTCTGCCTCGCGTGGTAGGTGTGGACGTCGCCGCCGAGTGGATTGCCGCCGGTAAAGAGCAGCGCCCGGATGCGGCGCTCACCGCTCATGCCGTTGATGCAGTTGTGCCGACGGAAAAACTGAAAGACGCAGCGCTGAAGCTGCTCGGTCGCGCCATCTCTGGCGAACTGGATTACACCGCCCGTCGCGAAGTCAAAAAATCCCCGATCCCGCTGAACGACACCGAAGCGCTGATGGCTTTCTTCACCACCAAGGCGTTTGTGGGCCAGCAGGCGGGTCGCAACTATCCCTCCCCGGTCAACGCTGTGACCTCCATCGAGCAGGGCTACAAGCTGGGCCGTGATGAAGCGCTCAAGATTGAGCAGCAACAGTTCATCGCCAGCGCTCAGACCGAAACCGCCAAATCGCTGGTGGGCCTGTTCCTGAGGGATCAGATGATCGGCAAGGTCGCGAAGAGTTGGGAAAAGAAAGCCGACAAGAAAATCGAGCGTGCTGCTGTACTGGGTGCGGGCATCATGGGTGGCGGTATCGCCTACCAGTCCGCCTACAAGGGCACCGCGATCAAGATGAAGGACATCAACCAGGCCGGTATCGACCTCGGTCTGAAAGAAGCCAGCAAGCTGCTGTCCAATATGGTTGAGCGCGGTCGCATGGGCGCGCGTGAAATGGGTGAGGTGCTCAATCGTATCGAGCCAACCCTGAGCTACGACGGTTTCGACAATGTGGACGTTGTGGTTGAAGCCGTGGTGGAAAACCCGAAGGTAAAACACGCGGTCCTGAAAGAGGTGGAAAGCAAAGTCTCTGAAGATACCGTGATCGCCTCCAACACGTCGACGATTTCCATCGACACCCTGGCGGAACCTCTTTCCCGTCCGGAAAATTTCCTCGGCATGCACTTCTTCAACCCGGTGCACAAAATGCCGCTGGTGGAAGTTATCCGCGGTGAAAAGACGTCAGAAAAGGCGGTTGCTCGTGTCGTGGCCTATGCCAACAAAATGGGCAAAAAGGCGATCGTTGTGCGCGATTGCCCCGGATTCCTGGTGAACCGCGTACTGTTCCCGTACTTCGCCGGCTTCGCCATGCTGGTGCGCGATGGCGCCGACTTCCAGCAGGTCGACAAGGTCATGGAGCGCTGGGGCTGGCCGATGGGTCCGGCTTACCTGATGGATGTGGTCGGTATCGACACCGGTGTGCATGCGGAAAAAGTGATGGCGGAAGGCTTCCCCGAGCGTATGGGTAAAACCTTTACCGCTGCTTCTGATGTCATGTATGAAGCTGGTCGCTATGGCCAGAAAAACGGCAAGGGCTTCTACGTTTACGAAGAAGACAAAAAAGGTCGCCCGAAAAAAGTGGCCTCGGAAGAAACCTACGAGCTGCTTAAGCCGCACGTCGCGGATCGCCGTGAATTTGAAAACGATGAGATCGTTGCGCGCATGATGGTGCCGATGGCGACCGAGCTGGCTCGCTGTCTGGAAGAGGGGATCGTCGATTCGCCGGCAGAGGCAGATATGGCGCTGATCTACGGTATTGGCTTCCCGCCCTTCCGCGGCGGTATTTTTGCCTGGCTGGACAGCATCGGCCTGGATAACTTCGTGAAGATGGCTGATCAATACAGTGATCTGGGCGAGCTGTACAAGCCCACCGAAGGTATGCGCGAAATGGCTGCCAATGGCAAAACCTACTACGGCGACAAGTAAGGAGAGTTTCCATGAGTCTGAATCCTAGAGATGCCGTAATTGTCGACTATGCGCGTACTGCCATGGGCCGATCCAAGAACGGTGTATACCGCAACGTGCGTGCGGATGACATGTCGGCGGAGCTGCTGAGAAAATTCCTGCAGCGCAACGACAAGCTCGATCCGAAAGAAATTGACGATGTGATCTGGGGCTGTGTAATGCAGCGCGATGAACAGGGCTTCAACGTGGCGCGTATGATCGTGCTGCGAGCAGGCCTGCCACACACCGTTCCGGCGCAGACCGTAAACCGCCTGTGTGGCTCTTCCATGTCTTCCCTGCACACTGCGGCGGCGAATATCCAGGCCGGTGTTGGTGATGTGTATGTGGTCGGCGGTGTCGAGCACATGGGGCACCTGAATATGATGGAACACGTCAGCCCGAACCCGATGCTCGGTCGCTATATGGCGAAGGCTGCGGGTTCCATGGGGATGACCGCGGAATATCTGGCAATGATGCACGGCATCCAGCGCCAGCAGATGGATGAGTTCGGTGCGCGCTCTCATCGCTGCGCGGCGAAAGCAACAGAAGAGGGCAAGTTCGCTCGTGAAATCATTGCGATCGAAGGCCACGATGATGACGGTGTGCCGGTGTTGGTGGAAAAAGACCAGACCATTCGTCCGGAAACCACGGTAGAGGCACTCGCACAGCTGAGACCGGCGTTCGACCCCAAGCACGGACAGGTGACTGCGGGTACTTCCTCGCAGATTACTGACGGTGCCTCGGTGATGCTGGTGATGTCTGCCGAGCGTGCCCAGGCTCTCGGCCTCACGCCGATCGCAAAAGTGCGTGAAATGGCACTTGCAGGCGTGGATCCGTCCATCATGGGTTACGGCCCTGTGCCTTCCACCAAGAAAGCGCTGAAGCGCGCCGGGCTCACCATTGAGGATATCGATAAGGTCGAGTTGAACGAGGCCTTTGCGGCACAGGCATTGCCGGTGCTGAAGGATCTCAACCTGCTCGACGTCATGGACGACAAGGTAAACCTGTACGGCGGTGCCATCGCGCTGGGCCACCCCTTCGGTTGCTCCGGTGTCCGTATTACCGGCACTCTGCTGAGCGTCATGCAGAACGAAGGTGGCAATCTCGGTGTTTCGACCATGTGTATTGGTCTGGGGCAGGGGATTACCACGATCGTGGAAAGGGTCTGATTGTCCCTGAAGTCAAGTAAGTGGGGCGCCATCTGGCGCCCCACTTATTTTTGGGGGAGCGCTAAATGTTACGGGGTGTCAATTTGGCCCCGCTGCATTGTGTGTTTGCCCGATTTGGTCGCAAAAGTGACTGAAAGAGTGTCTGACAGCGGGCATCTGTTGAAGCCCTGTGTTCGCTGTGGCACAATCTGCTCCCCTTGTTGCGAGCCGGCTGGGTTTTTGGTCAAAAGTCCATGCAAATCAAGAGGTTAGCGGCGAGGGGAAAGTTGGGGACGTGGTGGAATTGGTAGACACGCCAGGTTTAGGTTCTGGTGCCGCAAGGTGTGGGAGTTCAAGTCTCCCCGTCCCCACCAACAGGATTTACACAGTCCGTGCCGTGAGCGCTGTTCTCCCTGCTGTAGGGGGAAGTAGCGATGGCGTGGGCTGTTTGTATTTGGCAGCCGGTTTATCGGCGCTAGGCTAATCGCTGGTGCTGGGATGCGTTTCCTTCAGCCCGGCATCTGTGAAGAGAAGAGTCTCACGAGGAATAACATGCAGGTTTCCATCGAAACAACTTCCGGTCTGGAACGTCGCTTAACGGTCAACTTGCCGGCAGAGGTCGTTGATAAGGAAGTGGACAAGCGCCTTCAGCAGGCAGCCAAAACCGTTCGTATCAACGGTTTCCGCAAGGGTAAGGTGCCGCTGAAAGTTGTGCGTCAGCGTTTTGGTGACGGTGTCCGCCAGGAAGTCCTGGGTGAGGTCATGAGCCGCTCTTTCTACGATGCAGTGCAGAAAGAGCAGGTCAAGCCAGCTGGTCAGCCGAGCATTGAAGCCAAGAGCATCGCTCCCGGTGAAAACCTGGAATACGTCGCGACTTTTGAGGTTTACCCGGAAGTTGCACTGGCCGATCTGGCTGAGGTTTCCATCGAGCGCCCGGTTGCTGAAGTGACCGACGCGGATGTAGACAACATGATCGACGTACTGCGCAAGCAGCAGTCCAGCTGGAAGGAAACCAAGCGCAAGGCCCAGAAGGGCGATCGCGTGACCATCGACTTCGTTGGCCGTAAAGACGGTGAAGAGTTCGAAGGCGGTAAAGCGGAAGGTCAGCGTCTGGTGCTGGGCTCTGGCAACATGATCCCCGGTTTCGAAGACGGCATCATCGGCATGAAGCCCGGTGAGGAAAAGGAAGTGGAAGTGACCTTCCCGGAAGAGTACCACGCAGAAAACCTGCGCGGTGCCAAGGCGGTATTCACCATCAAGGTGACCGATTCCGAGAAGCCTGAGCTGCCTGAACTGAACGACGAATTCTTCGCCGCTTACGGTGTGGATGCCGGTGGTGAAGAGAAGTTCCGTGAAGAAGTTCGCAGCAACATGCAGCGTGAGCTGAAAAATGCCGCCCTGAACAAGGTCAAGACCCAAGTCATGGACCAGCTGTTCGACAAGCACCAGGTAGAAATTCCTGCTGCGCTGGTAAAAAGCGAAGTCAGCACCCTGCGCGGCCAGATGATCCAGCAGTTTGGTGGTCAGATCAATCCGCAGGACGCTGCCAGAATGCTGCCGGACACCATGTTTGAAGATCAGGCCAAGCGTCGCGTGGTTCTGGGTCTGGTGGTAGGTGAAATCGTTAAGCAGAACAAGATTTCTGTGGATGGCGATCGCGTAAAGGCCAAGGTTGAAGAACTGGCTTCTACCTATCAGCAGCCGGAAGAGGTGGTTGAGTACTACTTCAACAACCGCGAACTGCTGGCTGGTGTAGAGTCTGTAGTGCTCGAAGATCAGGTAGTTGATTTTGTGCTGGACAAGGCCAAGGTCAGCGAAGTGGAAAGCACTTACGACGACGTAATCAAGCCGCAGAAGCAGGCGTAAGATTACGGAAAACGGCCACCGCAGGGTGGCCGTTTTTTCTTCTGTATTTTTTCCGCACGCAATACTTTTCTGGGTTTTTTGCCCGCGAGTCTTCAAGCATCTTTCCACCGCCTTTTGTGTCCAGTCCGGACTCGAGTGGGGCGCCGACTTTGTCATTCACCCCAGCTGGCTTTATCGTCGCCGAGCAGTTAAGCTCAGGTTGACCCGATTTTCTGAAAGTTGTGCCTTTATTGAGCAGGCAAGCTCTCAGTCCGCCTAATACGCCGAAAAAGGAAGCATCGTATCCATGGCTTATTTTGATTACCCCACTAAATCCAATGACATTATGGCTGCCAGTGGTCTGGTTCCGATTGTGGTAGAGCAGACCGCGAGAGGGGAGCGCTCTTTTGATATTTATTCCCGTCTGCTGAAGGAGCGGGTGATTTTTCTGGTGGGCCCGGTCGAAGATCATATGGCCAACCTGGTGGTGGCACAGTTGCTGTTCCTTGAAGCGGAAAACCCGGACAAGGACATTCATCTTTATATCAACTCGCCGGGCGGCTCTGTCACCGCGGGTATGTCAATTTACGACACCATGCAGTTTATCAAGCCGGACGTCAGTACCATGTGTATTGGTCAGGCTTGCAGCATGGGCGCATTTTTGCTCAATGCCGGTGCCAAGGGTAAGCGCTTCGCCACGCCGAACTCCCGTGTGATGATTCACCAGCCCAGTGGTGGTGCGCAGGGCCAGGCGTCCGATATCCATATCCATGCGCAGGAAATCCTCAAAATTCGCAAGCGTCTGAATGAGCTGATGGCACATCATGCGGATCGCAGTTTGGCGGATATTGAGCGCGATACCGAGCGCGACCATTTCATGAGCGCGGATGAGGCCAAAGAGTATGGCCTGGTAGACGATGTGCTTGCCCGTCGGCAAATGCCGCTGAAGTGACGCCTCTTTTACTTAATTTGATATGAAATGCCTATAAATCAGCGGGACAGTGCAGAGCTGTCCTACTGATTTTGGCGGATTTAGAACATTCTTTGGGTGCCATCGACCGGGAGCTTGGGGCAAGGATAAAAAACTTGAAAATCCTGCCAAAAGGCCGCATCTTGGTTACGAACCCTACTTGCCACCGCATTTCGGCTGGCTGCCCAGACCACGGAGTACATAGATGACTGATAAGAACAGCGGAGACGACAACGGCAAACTCCTTTACTGTTCCTTCTGTGGCAAAAGCCAGCAGGAAGTTCGTAAGCTTATCGCGGGTCCATCTGTTTACATTTGCGATGAGTGTGTTGAGCTGTGTACGGATATCATCCGTGAAGAGGTTCAGGAAGCCGTAGATGGTGACGATTCCCGTCTGCCCACTCCCCAGGAAATTACTGAAATTCTCGATCAATATGTGATCGGGCAAGTCCGCGCCAAAAAGGTGCTGGCAGTCGCGGTGTACAACCACTACAAGCGTTTGCGCACCACCAAAAGTGTAAAGGGTAAGGAAGATGTTGAGCTGGGTAAGTCCAACATTCTGCTGGTTGGTCCTACCGGCAGTGGTAAAACCCTGCTCGCGGAAACCCTCGCGCGACTGCTGAATGTACCGTTTACCATTGCGGATGCCACCACGTTGACCGAGGCCGGTTACGTGGGTGAAGACGTTGAAAACATCATTCAGAAACTACTGCAGAAGTGCGATTACGATGTAGAGAAGGCCCAGCAGGGTATTGTCTATATCGACGAAATTGACAAGATTTCGCGCAAATCTGACAACCCATCCATCACCAGGGATGTTTCCGGTGAGGGGGTGCAGCAGGCACTGCTGAAGCTGATTGAGGGCACCGTAGCTTCTGTACCTCCGCAGGGTGGTAGGAAGCATCCGCAGCAGGAGTTCCTGCAGGTGGACACCTCCAATATCCTGTTTATCTGTGGTGGTGCCTTTGCCGGTCTCGACAAAGTCATTCGCGATCGTTCTGAAAAGGGCGGCATCGGATTCTCTGCCGAAGTGAAATCCAAAGACAGCAAGGGTAACTTCGGTGAAGTTCTGCTGGATCTGGAGCCAGAAGATCTGGTGCGTTACGGTCTTATCCCCGAGTTTGTCGGTCGTCTGCCGGTGACTGCCACGCTGGAGGAGCTGGATCGTGCGGCGCTGGTGCAGATTCTGACAGAGCCCCGCAATGCCCTGACCAAGCAGTATGCCAAGCTGTTTGAAATGGAAGGTGTTGAGTTGGATTTCCGTGCCGATGCACTGGATGCCGTGGCCTCGAAAGCTATGGAGCGCAAGACCGGGGCGCGTGGATTGCGTTCGATCATGGAGTCGGTGCTGTTGGAGACCATGTACGATATTCCGTCCATGGACAACGTCGCCAAGGTGGTCATCGACGAAGCTGTGATCAAAGGTGAATCCACGCCGTTGCTGGTTTATCAGCAGGCTGAAGCCCAGAAAGCTGCACCAGAAGAGTAAGCCCTTTGCGGGCGCGCTATTTCAAGGCACAAAAAAAGCCCCAATTTGGGGCTTTTTTTGTGCCTGCAATTCCGTGTTTTTTAGCAGCTACTTTTCGGTCAATGTATATTTCTGTGCTATGAAAGGGGAAGTCTCCGGAATTTCGGGTCTCTTCGACCGGTGATGATTGCGATGAATTAAACTTATTTTGCTGCGCTGGTCGAGCTGGCCTTGTTATTCTGGGGGGCGCCCCCAACTTAGGAATCTGACTGGCGCTCAACCGGGATCCGCAGTCACACTGCCCGGTGATGGATAAGTCGCCAAATTGGGGTGGCCAGAAGTCACCCCTAGGCCGAGAGGAGTTATATGGACCAGCCATCCGAGAACTTGAACGAATATCCCTTGTTACCGCTTCGCGACGTTGTGGTCTATCCACATATGGTGATTCCGCTGTTTGTGGGTCGGGAGAAGTCCATTGATGCGCTGGAACAGGCCATGCGCAGTGATAAGCAGGTGTTACTGGTCGCGCAGCGCCAGGCTTCGGAAGATGATCCGGGTGCCGACGATGTGTATCGAGTGGGGACCGTGGCCAGTGTACTGCAGCTGTTGAAGCTCCCGGACGGCACCGTAAAAGTGCTGGTAGAGGGCGGGCACCGGGTCAAGGTGGAGGAAATCGTTGAAGGCGAGGGACACTATCGCGCTACGGTTTCACCGCTTGAATCCGAAGAGCTGCCGGAAGCAGAGGCGGAAGCGCTGGTGCGTTCCGCCATGTCCCAGTTCGAGCAGTATGTCACCGTCAGCAAGAAAGTGCCCAACGAGGTCATGACTTCACTGTCGGGTATTGATGAGCCTGGACGTCTCGCCGATACGATCGCGGCACACATGTCGCTGGATCTGCCGCAAAAGCAGGAGTTGCTGGAGACCATCAGCGTCAAACAGCGCCTTGAGCACCTGCTGGGTCTGATGGATTCGGAGATCGATCTGATTCAGGTCGAAAAGCGCATCCGCGGGCGTGTGAAAAAGCAGATGGAGAAAAGCCAGCGCGAGTATTACCTGAACGAACAGATGAAGGCGATTCAGAAAGAGTTGGGCGAAATCACCGAAGAGCCCAACGAAGTCGAAGAGCTGGAAAGAAAGATCGCCGATTCCGGCATGTCTGCAGAAGCAGAAAAAAAGACCCGCGCGGAATTGGGCAAACTGAAAATGATGTCGCCGATGTCCGCCGAGGCATCAGTACTGCGCAGCTATATCGACTGGATGCTCAGCGTGCCGTGGAAAAAGGCCAGTCGGGTGCGCCACGACCTGGTCAAGGCGGAAGAGATTCTGAACAAGGATCACTACGGTCTGGAAGAGGTCAAGGAGCGAATCCTCGAGTACCTCGCGGTTCAGAAGCGTGTCAAGAAAGTCAAAGGACCGATCCTCTGCCTGGTCGGACCTCCCGGTGTGGGTAAAACTTCTCTCGGGGAATCCATTGCCCGTGCCACCAATCGCAAATATGTGCGTATGGCGCTCGGTGGCGTGCGAGATGAAGCGGAAATTCGCGGCCATCGCCGGACCTATATCGGTTCGCTTCCCGGAAAACTGGTGCAGAAAATCGCCAAGGTGGGAGTGAAGAACCCACTGTTCCTGCTGGATGAAGTGGACAAGATGGGTATGGACCACCGCGGTGATCCAGCTTCGGCGCTGCTGGAGGTACTTGACCCTGAGCAGAACAAGTCGTTCAACGACCACTATCTGGAAGTGGATTACGACCTTTCCGATGTAATGTTCGTGTGTACGTCCAACTCCATGAATATTCCAGGGCCGCTGCTGGATCGTATGGAGGTCATCCGTATTCCCGGATACACCGAGGATGAAAAGCTGAACATTGCCCAGCGCTACCTGATCCCCAAGCAGCGCAATGCGGCAGGTCTTAAAGCCGAAGAGCTGGAAGTCACCGACGAAGCCGTGCGAGACGTGGTTCGCTATTACACCCGCGAGGCAGGCGTGCGTGGACTCGATCGTGAAATGGCAAAAATCTGCCGTAAAGTAGTGACCGAACATGTGCGCAAGGGAACCACCAGCAAGGTAGTGGTTAAGTCCGAGCAATTGGAAGAATTGCTTGGTGTGCGCAAGTTTGACTATGGTCGTGCGGAAGCAGAAAACAAGATCGGTCAGGTAACCGGGCTTGCGTGGACCGAAGTGGGAGGAGAGCTCCTCACCATTGAAGCGTCCGCCGTCGCCGGCAAAGGCCGAGTGATCAAAACCGGTTCTCTTGGCGATGTGATGCAGGAGTCCATTCAGGCTGCGTTGACTGTGGTGCGTGCCCGTGCCCAGGCATTGGGCGTTGCGCCGGACTTCCATGAAACCCGGGATATTCATATTCACGTCCCTGAAGGGGCGACACCGAAAGATGGCCCGTCAGCGGGTATTGCCATGTGCACGGTGCTCGCTTCCGTGTTGACCAATATCCCGGTGCGCGCAGACGTGGCCATGACTGGTGAGATTACCCTGCGTGGCGAAGTACTGCGTATTGGCGGTCTCAAAGAAAAACTGCTGGCGGCTCATCGCGGGGGTATCAAGACTGTACTGATTCCTGCGGACAATGAGCGCGACCTGAAAGATATCCCAGATAACATCCAGCAGGATCTCGTGATCAAACCGGTGAAATGGATAGATCAGGTCTTCGAATACGCGCTGGAAAAAATGCCAAGCCCGCTGAGCGATGAAGAGTATTCCGCTTTGCAGAAGCAGGCAGAAGAGCGCTCCCAGCGTTCAATCCAGACGCACTGAATGGTGCCTGCCTGACAGACATCTGAATCATTGCCGGTAAAACCTGGAGGGCTTTCGGGCCCTCTTTTTGTGTGTGTTTTTTGAGCTTTTTCGTGGCGCTGGTGGTCATATTTCATCGATATGGAGTCGATTTCTATCGATCTCGGCCTTATTTATCTGGCGCCGATCTTTTATTTGTGCCTCGGATAAAAAACCGTTGAACAGGGAGATAGAAGTCGCGTAGAGTACGCAGCCTGCGCGAGTGCAGGCTAAAAAATGAACTCGGCGGACATTGCCTGAACAGGTGTGATTTAAAAATGTCCAACTCCCCGCAAAGCCGCGTGGTTCCTTGACCCACCAACAGGCAGTTGGTATAAAACGTGGCTTGTTGCGCTGCGGGGGAGCCGCAGGCGAATAAAATTCGACTGCAAAATTGCGTGAATGCGCCTCACCAATTAGAGGCAGCAACAGACCAAACATACACACCTAGAAACCTAAACCTAGACCTAGAAAAGAACAGAGGGATATAGCGTGAATAAGTCCGAACTGATTGAAGCCATCGCCGCATCTGCCGACATTCCTAAGGCAGCTGCTGGTCGTGCTCTGGACGCCATGGTAGAAAGCATTACCGACGCACTGAAAAAAGGTGATCAGGTAGCACTGGTTGGCTTTGGCACTTTTGCTGTCAAAGAGCGCGCCGCGCGTACTGGCCGCAATCCGCGCACCGGCGACCCCATCGAAATCGCCGCTGCAAAAATCCCGAACTTCAAAGCCGGCAAAGCTTTGAAAGACGCGGTGCAATAAGAAGCCTTGTAATACACAATGCTTCAAAGAGGCGTATCAATTGGATGCGCCTTTTTTGTTTCTGAGTCATTGAATTTTTCATTTGGATCCACGGATTTAGGCCGGATTCAGCGAGTGTGATAATTTCTTTTCGAGGCAGCCATTTCGGCACTGTATGCCCCGGGGAATTGCTCGTTGGAATAACAATAAACAGTGATCCAATTGTGTACAGATAAGAGTTAAATTCGGAGCTGAATATGCTTCAGTCCATGCGTGACAACCTGAAAGGAACGGCTGCCGTAATCGTTGCAGCGTTGTTCGGATTTATTATGGTGATCGGTGGGATTGATTTTTTCACCGGCGCCGGTGGTGATTCGGCCAATAGGGCGGCCGAAGTAAATGGCGAAAAAATTTCCAATCAGGATCTGCTGAGAGCGATCCAGAATCGCCGCAACATGATTGAAAGCCAGTACGGCGAAAGCGTACCTGCCGACCTGTTGACCGACGAGCAGCTCCGTGGCCCGGTGTTGCAGCAGTTGGTCAGTTCTGCGGTGATGCGCCAGGCGGCGCAGAAAAGTGGCATGGTGATGAGCACTGGTGCGGTTGATAAAGAAATCGTACAGATGCCTGGTTTTCAGGTGAACGGCCAGTTCGATCTGCAGATGTTCCGCGACGGGCTGCGTCGTATGGGATACAGCCCCGCTGGTTTCCGTCAGCTGCTGGAACAGGAAATGGTCATGCAGCAGTTCGCTGGCAGTATTTCTGACAGCGCCTTTGCGACCCGACCGGGTGCCGAAAAGGTGGTTGCGGTTTCCATGGAGGAGCGCGACTTCGATTACGTGACTCTTCCTGCTGCGCCGCTCCTGGAAAATATCCAGGTCGCTGATGAAGAGATCCAGTCGTATTACGACGAACACCAGCAGGACTACCAGCGTCCCGAACAGGTGGCCATAGAATATATCGAACTGACTCCAGAGCTGTTCGCCGGCAATATTGATATTTCCGATGAAGACGTACGTGCCCAGTACGATCAGGAAGTGAAAAACTTCCAGGCAAGTATCCGTCGTCATGCCGCACACATCCTCATCGAGGGCAATGACGAAGCGGCACAGAAAAAAGTTGCTGAAGTTCAGGGCAAGCTCAACCAAAGCGGTGATTTCGCGGCACTAGCCAAAGAGTACTCCGATGACATCATTTCCCGCGAAGAGGGTGGTGATCTGGGCTTTACCAGCGGCGATGTGTTCCCTGAGTCGTTCGAAGAGGCGTTGGCGAACCTGCAAGTTGGCCAGGTTTCCGGTCCGGTGAAAACCGACGATGGTACTCACTTCATCAAGTTGATTGAAATTGCAGATGCCGAGCCGCCGACATTTGAGGAACGTAAAGCCGCTATTGCCGCTCGTCTGCGCAGCGCAGAGGCTGAGCGTGAGTTTGTCGATGCGATTAGTCGCCTCGGTGATCTTGCCTACAACGCGCCTTCTCTTGCAGAGCCGGCGGAAGAGCTGGGTGTATCCGTACAGAAATCCCCATTGTTTTCCCGTCAGGGTGGTCCTGGTATCACCGCGGATGGCAAGGTGCTTGCGGCTGCATTCTCTCCAGAGGTGATGCAGGATGGTAATACCTCCGATGTCCTCAATCTTTCAGATAACCACTCCCTGGTACTGAAGGTCGTTGAGCACAAGCCCGCGGGTGTGAAACCGCTGGATGAAGTGAAGGTGGAAATCGCCGAACTTCTGAAGCGTGAAAAGGCGGGCGAGCAGTTGGCGGGTAAAGCGGAGGCCATCGAGCAACAGGCGGCTTCCGGTGAAGCACTGTCCGACATTGCCACAGCTGAAGGGCTGACACTGGAAACCACTGACAACACCCGCCGTGGCGGCTTTGGTGCGCGCGCTGAGGTGGTTGACCAGGTGTTTGGAATGGAAGCGCCGAAAGCCGGTGCCAAAAAACTGGCGCACTTCAAACTGGCGAGCGGTGATGTGGTGGTTGCACAGTTGCGTGCGGTACGTCCGGGAGACCTTTCTCGCCAGGGCAAGGAACAGCGGGACGCGCTGATGCAGCAGTTGGCATCCATGCAGGGTGAGTCTGAGCTGGCGGCAGTGCAGAAGTATCTGGCGAGTAAGGCGGATATTGAAATTTCTGGCGGCCAGTAACGAGAGTTGGGGGTCTGGCGACCCCTGAACTCCAGGCATAAAAAAACCGGCGAATATCGCCGGTTTTTTTATGCCTGGTCAGCCGCTGGCAGCTGTGTCCACGAACAGTGTCAGGCGCTGCCCGGGTTGCAGATAGCCATTCTTGCTGAGCTTGTTCCAGCGAACGATATCGCTGATATCGATACTGAACTTGCGCGCGATACGGTAGAGGGAGTCGCCATTGCGCACCTTGTAGGAAACCTTGCGGGTAGTGCGGCTCTGGGTGTCGCTGTTGCCGCTATCGCTGTAGGCGACCAGGGTCTGCCCGGGGCGCAGGGTGTCACCCGGTGCCATGTTATTCCAGCTGGCGAGCTCTCGTACCTTGACACTCATGGAGCGGGCGATTCCCCAGAGCGTGTCTCCCGGGCGTACGGTGTAGTTGGTTTTCTGGCCGTTTCCGGAGGACTGGCGGCGCTGAACCCGCTGGTCAATGGAGTAGGCGTACTGCGTACCGGGCCCCGATGCACTGGGGATCAACAGGGTCTGACCGGCGCGAATACCGCTGTTGCGCAGTTTGTTGGTCTGCTGTATCGCGGCAACGGTGGTTTCATAGCGACGGGCGATCACGGAAAGGGTGTCTCCGCGTGCAACCCGGTAGCGCTGCCAGGTAACCCGCTGATCGGTTGGCAGTTTGTCCAATGCCTCGAGGAAGTGTGCGCTTTTATCACTGGGGATCAGCAGGCGATGATCGCCTTCGGGGTCGGTCGCCCAGCGGCTATAGCCGGGGTTGAGCAGGTACAGTTCTTCAATTTCCACGCTGGCCAGCTCGGCGGCCTGGGCCAGGTCGATCTGGCTGCCGACGTTCACGGCCGTGTAGTAGGGGCTGTTGCCCACTTCGTGCAGCGGTACCTGATAGCGCTCGGGGGAGGAAACGATTTCGGCCAGCGCCAGTAGCTGCGGAACGTAACTGCGGGTTTCTCGTGGTAATTTGAGGTCCCAGAAGCTGGTGCCTTTGCCATTGCGCTGATTGCGCTCGATCGCCCTTCTTACGGTGCCCTCACCGGCATTGTAGGCCGCGAGTACCAGCAACCAGTCACCGTCAAACTTGGCCGCCAGATAGTTGAAGTACTCTGAGGCAGCACGGGTTGATTCAACCACATCCCGGCGCCCGTCGTACCACCAGTTCTGATTGAGGCCAAAGGAACGGCCGGTTGCCGGAATGAACTGCCACATGCCGGAAGCCTGCGCATGGGAGTAGGCAAAGGGGTCGTAGGCGCTCTCGACAATGGGCAGCAGGGCAAATTCCATTGGAATGTTGGCCTGCTCCAGTTGTTCCGCGACGTGGAAGATGTAGCGGCGGGAGCGTTCGGTAACCTTGGCCATGTAGCCCTGGTTGGTGGAAAAATAGTCGACGTATTCCCGGACTTTGGGGCGCTGCAGCTGTCGGTCGAGGGTGAATCCCTGGCGCAGTCTTTGCCATATGTCCGTGGGCGGAAGCGCAGCTTCTGAGGTATCCAGTATGTTCTGGCTGATGCTGCGCACTTTTGCGGCTTTCGCGGTGCTGCTGTTGGGGTCGAGTTGAGTAGCGGTATCTGTAGCTTGCGGCGCGGAATCAATTTGCGCACAGGCCCCCACAGTCGCTGCGAGAATCGCAGCGGCTAATTTCTTATAAACCATTCTGGTGTCCGCAGTTTGTCGTTATCTTGTTGCTCTAAGCTTGGCGGTGCCCGGTGCGGACGCCTGTGGCCTCTATTTTCGAGTAATACGCTTGAGCTCAGGTTTGTAGTGGTCTGATTCTAAAGAGAGACTTTGGTTCCGGTCAATGCAACTTGCTCAAAAAGTGTCCTTCCATCGGCGTAAAGTGGCGAAAATTTCGACAGGAGATCCATTTGTCGAGGCCCCTTGGCTGCGGGCCTGAGCCCGGATTACCGGGGATTCGGTGCGCAAAAAGGGGTTTGTGGCGAGTTCGATGCCGATGGTTGAAGGCAGGGTGGGGTGATTTTCGGCGCGTATCCGGCTGGCGGATGCCATGCGCGCCTCTATCGCGGGATTCCCGGGTTCCGCCGCCAGTGCGAATTTCAGGTTGGACAGGGTGTATTCGTGAGCGCAGTAGACCCGGGTGTCGGCAGGCAGCTCGGCGAGGTGGGTAAGTGACTGAAACATCTGCTCGGGAGTGCCCTCGAACAGGCGACCACAACCGGCAGCAAACAGGGTGTCCCCGCAGAACAGGTGCTGCCCCTCATCGGTGTGCAGCACCAGTGCAATGTGGTCGAGGGTGTGTCCCGGTACGGCCATTACCTCCCATTGGTGGTCCATTAGGGACAGCTGGTCGCCATCGGTCAGCGGGTGGGTAACCTGGGCGATGGTTGCCGGCCCGTAAACCGGGCAATCGTAGGCCTGCACCAGGGCCGGAACGCCACCGGTATGATCAGGGTGATGGTGAGTCAATAGTATGCCGGCTAGCTTGCTGTTTCCCAGGGCCTTGAATACTGGGCCTGCATCGCCCGGGTCGACTACCCAGTGTTGATCTTCAGATTGAAGATGCCAGATATAGTTGTCATTGAAGGCCGGAATCGGGCGGATTGTGATCATTGGCGGTCCCCGCTAACCTTGGTATGTTTCTCGACATGCTTGATACAGGTATTTCTCGCAAAGTTAACACATGTCGGCGGCACAGAGGCTGACTGCCGATTCAGCAAGGTGCGGTCACGGCGGCAGTGGTGGCGGGCGTCTGGATGCAATGTAAAAAATCCGACGATGATCCAACAGTTAAAGGAGTGGCAGATGGGGTGGAGTTCGGATCGAAAAGCCCTGTTTTCGCGTAGGGATAATCAGCTTCCGCCGCTGGCGGAGTCCTGTCCCGATTTGAGCGCGTGGTTTCAGTCCGGGCTGGGGCAGGAAATCCTGACTCAGCAGTTAGCGCTTGCCCAGCCTTTGGTGGAGGGGTTGTTCGGGTACCACCTTATGCAGGCGAGTGTGGCGAAGCAGGTGGATTTCGCGGCATGTAGCAGGATCAATCATCGGTTTCGCCTGAGTCCCTGCGAGGGCGCTGGTGGCGCGGCATTGGTAGAATTCGAACAGCTGCCGCTACCTTCGGAGTCTATCGATGTGGTGATCCTGCACCATCTGCTGGATTTCTCGCCACACCCCCACCAGGTGCTGCGGGAGGCGGCACGGGTGATGATACCCGGTGGCCATATGGTGTTGATCGGATTTAATCCGTTTTCACTGCTGGGGCTTTCGCGGATTTTTCGCTCATCCAGCCCCTATCAGCGGGGCAATCAGTTGCGCGCGGCGCGGATTGAAGACTGGATGAACCTGCTTGATCTTCAGGCTGGACCTGTCGAGCGCGGTTTCTTCCGTCTGCCGCTACAGCAGTCTGACTTGCTGGCCAGAACCGTGTGGATGGAGCGGATGGGAAGCCGCTGCCACTTGCCCTGGGGTGGGTTTTACATCATAGTCGCGCGCAAAGAAGTCGCTCGAATGCGCACCATCAAAATTGACTGGCGCGGAGAGAAAAAGCCTGCGTTGCGGGCCGTGCCCAGCAGCCCACGGGTTGCCGCCAGGGATCGTCACCACAAGCGCTAGCCGTGATTTCCTGGCTGCGCAGACCAGAATTTCAGTTCGATCATGTGTCGAACAACGAGTCCAACAAAAAGAGCCCGGTTTGAAACAAGTTACCATTTACACCGATGGCGCCTGCCGTGGAAATCCCGGCCCGGGAGGGTGGGGTGCGCTGCTGATGAGCGGCAGTGCCGAAAAAGAGTTGTGCGGAGGGGAAGCCCTCACCACCAATAACCGTATGGAACTCCTGGCCGCCATCAAGGCGTTGAGTGCGCTCAACCAGCGCTGCGAGGTGGATTTGCATACCGATTCCCAGTATGTGCGCCAGGGTATCACCGGCTGGATCAATAACTGGAAGCGAAACGGTTGGAAAACAGCGAATAAAAAGCCGGTTAAAAATGCCGACCTCTGGCAGGAGCTGGATGCCGCGATCGGCCATCACGAGGTGCGCTGGCACTGGGTTAAAGGCCATGCCGGTGATCCGGGAAACGAACGTGCGGACGCGCTTGCGAACCGCGGAATTGATCAGCTGGGGGGATAATCACATGCGCCAGATCGTACTGGATACCGAAACAACGGGCCTGGATCCGAAGTCCGGTCACCGGATTATCGAAATTGGCTGCGTGGAGCTGGTCAATCGCAAACTCACCGGCCGCCACTATCATCAGTACATCAACCCCGAGCGCCAGGTGGACGACGGGGCCATCGAAGTGCACGGTATTACCAACGAATTTCTCGTCGACAAGCCGGTCTTTGCCCAGATTGCCGATGAATTCATGGCCTTCTGTGATGGCGCAGAGCTGGTGATCCACAACGCGCCCTTCGATGTGGGGTTTATCAACGCCGAGCTCAAACGTCTGGGCAACCCCCGCTGGCAGAGTGTTGCTGCGCACTGTGGTGTGCTGGATACGCTGGCGATGGCGCGGGAGAAGCACCCGGGGCAGAAAAATAACCTGGATGCTCTGTGTAAGCGCTATTTTGTCGACAACTCTCAGCGGGACCTGCACGGGGCACTGCTCGATGCCGAGATCCTAGCCGACGTCTATCTGATCATGACCGGCGGCCAGACAGATCTGGCATTGGCCGGAGCGGACAATGGCGGTGATCAGGAAGAAAATAAGCAAACGCAGCAATTGGATGCCGGTACGATTCGTCGCCTGAGTGCGGATCGGGCAGCGCTTGCCGTTGTGCGCGCGAGTGCAGAAGAGCAGGCAGCGCATCAGGAGTTTCTCGGATTGCTGGAAAAGTCCGCGGGCAAGCACTTCTGGTAATCGAGACTGGGAAGAACCACATAAACACAAAAGGGGCCATTGGCCCCTTTTGTGTTTATGTGGTTTGTAATCTCACCCTAGAGTACATATACCACGCACACCAACGCTACCATCGTCAGTACGATGGTGTAGGGGAGAGCCATCATGACCATACGGCCGTAAGAGAGGCGGATCAGTGGTGCCAGTGCGGATGTCAACAGAAACAGAAACGCCGCCTGTCCATTGGGGGTAGCTACGCTCGGCAGGTTGGTGCCGGTGTTGATTGCGACGGCCAGTTTGTCGAAGTGTTCGCGGGTGATGTCGCCGGCGGTCAGCGCCGTCTTGACTTCATTGATGTACACGGTGGCAACGAACACATTGTCACTGATCATGGAGAGAATGCCGTTGGCCAGGAACAGCATGCCCGGTTGCTGCTCCGGTTCCAGGCTAAGTACGAAATGGGTGATGGGTTCAAACAGGTGTTGTTCGTGAATCACCGCAACGATGGCAAAAAATACCACCAGTAGTGCAGTAAATGGCAGTGCCTCTTCGAAGGCGTGACCGATACGGGCTTCCTGGATGACGCCATTGAACGCTGTCAGTAGCACAATGATCATCAGACCAATAACGCCGACTTCCGCCACGTGAAAAGCGAGTGACAGCACCAGAATCACGGCCACGATTCCCTGGACCCAGAGCTCTACGGCATCGCGCTGGGTGCGTTTCTGTTCCTGTTCAGCAGCAAAGTTTGCCAGTACTTCGCGGACGGTATCGGGTAGTCGCGCGCCGTAACCGAACATTTTAAATTTTTCGAGTAAAACACAGGTGATCAGACCCGCTGCTAGAGCGGGCATGGTTACCGGAGCCATGCTGAAAAAGAAGTGCGCAAAGTTCCAGCCAGCTTTTTCTGCAATCAGCAGGTTTTGCGGCTCTCCCACCAGGGTGCAGACGCCCCCGAGCGCCGTGCCCACGGCACCGTGCATGATGAGGCTGCGCAGGAACGCGCGGAACTGGTCGAGATCCGAACGGTGGTATTCCACCACTTCATCATCGTGGGAGTGATCGTGATCCGGTTGTGCCTGGCGATTGGAGGCGACCTTGTGGTACACCGCGTAAAAGCCGACGGCCACGCTGATCAATACCGCGGTTACGGTCAGCGCGTCGAGGAATGCCGAGAGAACTGCGGATACACCGCAGAAAAGCAGCGATAGCGTTGTTTTTGAGCGCACGTTGATCAGCAGCTTGGTGAAAACATATAGCAGCAGGCTCTTCATGAAGTAGATGCCTGCGACCATGAACATCAACAGCAAAATGACCTGAATGTTGTCGGTAACTTCGCGAAACACGGAGTCGCTGCTGGTCATGCCCAACAGTACCGCCTCAATGGCCAGTAACCCGCCCGGCTGCAGTGGGTAGCACTTCAGCGCCATGGCGAGAGTGAAGATGAACTCGCCGATCAGCACCCATCCGGTAAAGAACGGGGAGGTGGTGTGCAGCAGAATTGGATTGATAATCAGGAATAGGGCTATGGTCAGCTTGTACCAGTCAGGTGCCTCGCCGAGAAAATTTTCGCTGAAGGCGCGGCTCAGTCCACCGCTAGCTCGGGGTATCGAGTCATTGAGGGCGTTCATTTTTTAACAACTTCCTTAGATCTCTGTGAACCCGTCCCGATACTGCTGGGAGGTCGATCGAAAACCTACCCACTTCCGGCGGAAAATTCAATTGGTTTTACCAGTTCAAAGGGTTGGGGGAACGTTTTGTCGATTGTTCGGTGGAAATTGACGGTTTAAAGGTGGACTCTTGTTCGGTTTGGTATAAATTGCCCTGTGATCAGGGGACCTGACACTATGCCACAGGGCAGGTGCAGTCGGGTTCGGAAGTTCAAATTGTGAAAATTGTGTCGTGTCTGGTAGTGCGGAACCATTCCATCTGCCCGGGCCGGTAAAACTATAAAGACAATTGCAGTGGTGCTGGCAATGAGTGAATTGCGCGAAATCAACCTGACATCCATCAGTCTGGTCAAGGAAGAATTGGTCACGAGTATTGAGGGGGCCACCGGCTACCTGGACCAGTTCGCGGCTGATTATCGCAACAAACAGTCACTGGAACAGTGTATCCAGGCGTTGCGCCAGGTTGCCGGAGTGCTGCAGATGGTGCAGCTGAACGCGGCGGAACTGCTGGCTCAGGAAATGCTGACGGCGATGACGGATCTGTTACAGGACCGCCAGCAATCGCCCATGGAATTGTTGGAAGGCGTGGGTACCGCGTTCTATGTGCTGACCCGCTACCTGGATTTTGTTCAGAATCGGGGCACTCCCCGCCCCGAACTTCTGGTTCCCTATATCAATAGCCTCCGCCTGGCCCGCGCCCAGGCGCCGGTGCCGGAAAGCCACTTCCTGCGCTGCCGGCTCGATGCCACAGTGCCGGGAGCCGTGTCGTCTGCGGTCATGTCGGAGGATCTCAAGAGTTTTGTCCGTCGTTTCCGCCATATGTACCAGGTGGGGTTACTGGCGTTGCTGAAGGGCAAGCCGCGGGCACCGGCCTATACCATGATGGCTCGCGCCATACAGCGTATCGCCAGTGTTTGTGCCGGTCGCCCAAATGGCAAATTGTGGTCCGTTGCCGGCGCTGCCATCGGCGCAATGGCCAGCCGCGAGTTGCTGGTCAACCGCCAGCGAGTGATGGTTTTCAGTATGCTGGATCGCCGACTGCGCAATATCTGCCGCGATGGTGACGTGGCGCTGGATCAGCCTGCGCCGCCGGTATTGGTAAAAGAGTGCCTCTACTGGTTGGCTCTGGCCGGCCCATCCGGGCAGGGCGAAAAGCTTCTGCAGGTTTTCGGCATACGTCCGCTTGCCTACCGGGAGCCTGAACTCGAGCGCGACCGTGCGAGTCTCGGCGGACCTGGTGCCACTGCAATTGCGGCGGTTGCCAATGCGTTGGACGAAGAGCTCTCCGGGGTGCGCCGCATGCTCGATGATGCCGAGGTCATTGGTGTCAGCGCTCTGGGTGAAGAGGGTGGCCTGGTCGAAACCCTGCGCCGAATTGCCAATACCCTGATCCTGCTCAATTTTCGCCGCATTGGCGAGAATCTGAACGGTTCTCTGACCGCCTACCAGACATGCGCCGCAGCCGGTGGCCGCGCCGCCGACAACGCACTGCAGCAGCTGACCAACCAGATTCTTGCTGTCGACAGTACCATTCGCGCGCTGCGCCAGACGGCGACCATCGAGCTGGACGAATCCGGCCATGCCGACATTGTGCTGGAGCGAAGCCAGCTGGCAGAGGCGGAACTCGCGGTGTTGAAGGAGGCTGAAGCCGGACTTTCGTTGATTAAGCGCGCGCTGGCCGCCTATGCGGATTCTGGGTTTGACCACGGCCATATACGCAATGTTTCCACCACGTTAAACAGTGTGCGCGGTGGCCTGGTCGTGCTGAGCCTCAGCCGCGCGGCGGCGGTGATGGCGCGTCTGGTGGATTTCGTCGATGCCGTGATCGACCAGAAAACCGTCGCACCTGCGGTGGAGCAGTCGCTGGAAATCTTCGCGGACGCGATCATCAGCCTCGAGTACTATCTAGGCGAGGTGAAAATGCACCGCCAGGCGGACATGAAATCCCTGGATCTCGCGGTAGAGAGCCTGGAGGCCCTCGGCTATCCGGTTGAGGTTGCCTGAGCGCGCCCCTTGGTGCAGTCTTGGTGCCGCTTCCAGGGGAGCGGCTCAAGGTGTGCAATTCATGGCCCGTAAATTAGTCCTATGACAGATTTCATTCCCGCCACACGGGTGCTGCCGCACCCGCTGTTTCACTGGCATATTGTGGTATCGCACGGAGAAATACTGTGCACCAGCGAGGGGCCCCTGCACCAGGCGCCGCCGCTTTGGCAAACCGGAGCGTGTGACGCCCAGTTGACCAGCCATTATCTGGGCGAGTGGGGCGGCAAGCCCTGCGGTGTCCACCATTTGCCAATTCGCGTTGATCTTCCCGGGTGCGAGTGGCGCGGCCTGCGCAGTTTGCTCGGGGCGGTGGAGGAACCACTGTTTTTTCTCGTCGGGCGCGCCATGCAGGTGGTCAACTGGGATCTCGATCACCAGCATTGTGGACGCTGCGGATTGCGCACCGAGTACCATCCGCAGGATCGCGCGCGGGTCTGTAATTCCTGTAATCTCGCGGTATACCCGCGTATTTCTCCCTGTGTCATCATGCTGGTCACCCGTGGTGATGAATGCCTGCTGGCGCGCCACACCCATCACCGCCATTCCCTGTACACCGCGCTGGCCGGTTTTATTGAACCGGGGGAAAATGCCGAACAGGCAGTGGCCCGGGAGGCGTATGAAGAGGTCGGGCTCGAGGTGGGCAATATCCGCTATGTGGGTACCCAGTCATGGCCATTTCCCGGTCAATTAATGATCGGGTATCTGGTGGAAGCTCGCGGCGGTATCCTGACACCAGACCGGGAAGAGATTATGGAAGCACGCTGGTTCCACCGCAGCGAGGTTCCCGAGGCGATACCGCCGGCGGAAACCCTGTCTGGTCAATTGATAAGAACATTCATCGGGATGGAGTGAGCGCAGCGCCAGATTGCGCCGACTCAAATCTGAGGCCATAAAAATGTATATCGCCATTACCTTTGTTATTGCATTTGTCGCGTTGTTGCTGGTGTTCTGGGGCGGCAAGGTCCTGCTAAGGGGCAATTGGCTGCTGGGATTTCTCCGCGGCACGGTTGGCTTATTATTTTTGGCGGGGGCACTGCTGATCGTTCTGGTCGCACTGGACGTCTATAGCTACCGCAATCTGGCCAATGAGCATAGCGTGGGTACGGTGTCTTTCGAGCGTCTCGGCGACCAGCATTTCATGGTCAAGTTCGCCGACGAAGATGGAATCTCCCAGGAATTTGAACTCTACGGTGACCAGTGGCAGCTGGACGCGCGGATGCTGAAGTGGAAGGGCACACTGGCGCGTTGGGGCATCGAACCGGCCTACCGCCTGGACCGCATCAGTGGCCGCTACCTGACACTGCAGGACGAGCGCAGCAAGGAGCGTTCGGTACACGCACTGGATGAGAGCGAGCACGGCGTGGACGTGTGGAGCCTGCTGCGGCGCATGGACAACAGTGTGGCGCTGGTGGATGCCGTTTACGGCAGCGCGACGTTCCTGCCGATGCAGGATGGCGCCGTATATGAAGTGCGTATCAGCCACACCGGGCTGCTGGCGCGCCCGCTGAATCAGCAGGCTGAGTCGGCGCTGAATGAATGGCGTTAATTCGCTGGTAAGTACAAAGTATCCATCGGAATTTGGGGGTTGAGTGGAATTTCTAAGTGAGTACGGATTGTTTCTCGCCAAGGTGGTCACCATCGTGGTGGCTCTGCTGGTGGTGTTCGGCATTATTGTGGCCAACCGGGCCCACCACCGAGATCGCCAGCCCGGACATATCGCTGTCAGCCGGCTAAACGATCGCTACGATGATATGAAGGAAACTCTGCTCGAAGCGGTGATGGATGATGCCGATTACCATCACCGTCGAAAGCAGCAGGAAAAAGACAAAAAGGCCGAGGCAAAGGCGCAGGCAAAAAAACGCAAGGCTGAACTGAAAGCCGAGGCCAAGGCGAGCAAGAAAAAACACAACGACGCCGCAGGTAACGGTGCCCATGAAGTCAAGGTGCCCGAGCAGGCAGAGGCCGATGCCGAAGCCGGGGTTGAAACAGAGGGGGCTCAGCTTGTTTCCGCGGACGAAAGCGGTACCCGCAAAAGACTCTTTGTGGTGCATTTTGATGGCGATATAAAGGCCAGTGCGCTCACCAATCTGCGCGAGGAAATTACCGCAATTCTGCAGGTGGCGGAGCCTAAAGACGAGGTGGTGGTGTGCCTTGAAAGTCCTGGCGGTATGGTGGCGAACTACGGTCTCGCCGCGAGCCAGTTGGCTCGGGTGCGCAGTGCCGGCGTGCATCTGACCGTTGTGGTGGACAAGGTGGCGGCCAGCGGCGGCTATATGATGGCCTGTGTGGCAGACCGCATTCTGGCTGCGCCGTTTGCCATGCTCGGCTCTATTGGCGTGGTCGCGCAGTTGCCGAATTTCCATCGTTTGCTGCAGCGGAATGATGTGGATTTCGAACTGTTTACCGCCGGTGAGTACAAGCGCACCGTAACGATGTTCGGTGAGAACACCCCGGAAGGAAAGGAAAAGTTCCAGAGCGATCTCGAAGAAATTCACACGCTGTTCCAACATTTTGTGTCTGAGTATCGGCCACAGCTGGACGTCGTGAAGGTGGCTACCGGAGAGGTGTGGTTTGGTCAGCGCGCGCTGGATTTGGCGCTGGTGGACGAGCTGAAAACGTCCGATGAATATCTCACTTCGCGTGCGCGCAATGCGGACCTGTATCAGGTGGAATACAAAGAGCGGCAAAATATCGCCAAGAAAATCGGTTTCGCTGCGCAGTCCGGGATCGAGGGTGCCATTGCGCGGCTGTTTTCCCGTCTCGCGGCCTGGCGTCACCAGGCCCAATAGGGCGCATTTAGGCAATGACAATGAGGTGTCAAGGAAGCGCTATGGCTGACAATACCTTTCGCGCAATGTGGGTGGAGGAGGTTGCCGCGGGAAAATACGATCAGGCGATCGTGGCGCGGCCGTTGCAGGACTTGCCGGCAAACCCGGTGACAATTGCGGTGTCCCATTCATCGTTGAATTACAAGGACGCACTGTCAGCCTTTGGCAACCGCGCGATTACCCGTGACTACCCCCACACGCCCGGGATTGACGCCGCCGGTAGCATAATTGCCGATGCCAGCGGCACTTTCAGTCCGGGCCAGAAAGTGCTGGTTACCGGTTACGATCTGGGCATGAACACCGCGGGTGGGCTGGCGGAGCGCATTGCGGTGCCGGTGGAGTGGGTGACACCGCTGCCGGAGGGACTCACGCTGCGGGAGGCGATGGTGCTCGGTACTGCCGGGATGACCGCCGCGCTGTGCGTGGAAAAATTACTCGAGGCGGGGGCCAAGCCGGAAGATGGAGAGGTGCTCGTCACCGGGGCCACCGGTGGTGTGGGTTCAATTACCGTAGCACTATTGGCCAAGCTTGGATTTCGCGTTGCGGCGGTGACGGGAAAGCTCGAGTCGGCGGAATTTCTCACCGGGCTCGGCGCCTGGAAAGTACTGGACCGTGAGACCCTGGCGCCATTTGCCAACAAGGCCATTGCCAAGCCGCTGTGGGCCTGGGCGGTGGATACCGTGGGCGGCGAAACCCTGTTCAACGTCATTAAATGCCTCAAATATGGCGGCGGAGTTGCCGCCTGCGGTATGGCCTCTGGTGCCCAGTTCCAGGCTAATGTGTTCCCGTTCATTCTGCGCGGAATCAGCCTGTTGGGGGTCGACAGTGTTGAACTGCCGCTGCGCAAAAAGGCCGAGGTATGGGAAAAGTTGGCGGGTCCATGGTACATCGGTGAGCAGCTGCAAAAGATTGCGGAAGATATCTCACTCGAGCAGGCACCGGAGTTCCTCGCGCGTCTGCACCGCGGGCACGGTATCGGGCGCTATGTCGTGGACATGGCCAGATAGTGCTAATTTGGTTGGGACTGTGCGCCAGTGCCCATGCTGCCGGTATCAAGGTGCCGCTGGCATGGCTCGACTGCTAAGCTCAGCTGCTATGCTAAATGGTGAGAATAACGTGCAGACGGGACAGATTGACCTGAATCGATGTAACACTGAAAAATTGTCCCTCTTATTGTCGATTTGGTAGCAAACTTTGTCGGTACATATCCCGCCCTCCTCATATACCCATCATGGTCACGATGCCGGTGCGTTGGTGCTATCCGGAGGCGGTGCCCGTGCCGCTTATCAGGTGGGTGTTTTGAAAGCGCTGGCGGAACTCGCGCCAGATAGCGAACCCAATCCCTTCAAAATCATCTGTGGCACTTCTGCCGGTGCGGTTAACGCCCTGTTGCTGGCGAGTCATCCGGGTACCTTCAAAGAGGCGGTGGCGCGGCTTTATGACTTGTGGATGGGGCTGACCGTCGATCGCATCTATCGCAGTAACTGGACCAGTCTGGCGGGGAATATCCTCACCATCACCCGCTCCCTGTTCACGCACGGTGTGGCGCGCAAAAAGGCGCTGGCGTTGCTGGATAACGATCCGCTGCGGGAACTGGTAAACGAGGTGATTCCCTTTGCCAATATCCAGCGCAATATCGATGAGGGGCGGCTGCGGGCGGTCAGCGTCAACGCCATGTCGTACCACCAGGGGGAGTCCGTCAGTTTTTTCCAGGGCTGCGATGAATTGAAAGAGTGGCGGCGTTTTCGCCGCTGTGGCGAGCGGACCCAGCTCACGGTGGAACACCTGATGGCATCGGCGGCTATTCCCACCCTGTTTCCGGCGGTGAAGCTAGGGGATGATTATTTTGGCGATGGCGCGGTGCGTCAGCTGGCGCCTATCAGCCCGGCATTGCATCTGGGCGCGAGCCGGGTGTTTGTGGTCGGTGTATCCGACAATCGTTCCCCGGTGCACTGGGGCAAACGGCGCAAGGTGGCGAAGCACTCGCCATCGCTGGCGCAGATTGGCGGCCAGCTGTTCAATGCGGCGTTTATCGACAGCCTCGAAGGGGATCTTGAGCACCTGGAAAGGGTCAACCTATTACTGGAGTCCGTCGACCAGAAGGCGCTGGCAGAGTTGGCACCCCTGCGCGCGGTGGAATCGGCAGTGATTGAGCCGAGCCAGAGTCTGGACCGGATCGCCGGGCGCAAGGTGCGTTTCCTGCCGCCCGCGCTGCGCTGGTTATTTCGCTCCACCGGTGCCACAACGTCCGGTGGCGGGGCGTCCGCGGCGAGTTATTTGCTGTTTGAGAAACCCTATATCGATGAACTTATGGAGTTGGGTTACCAGGATGCGATGTGGGAGCGCGGCAAATTAAGCGAATTCCTGCGCCCGCGCACACAACTGGTGGAAACTCAGTCGAAAAATATTTTTGGAATCCGGGTCAAACCCGCTACGGAAGCAAGCAATGGCAATTCTCCTTCCTGAATGTAAGTTTTTAGCGCGATTGATTTCCGCGCGCGGCCTGGGATTGGGCCTGTCGCTGACACTGGCGGCCTGTGGCAGTCAGAGCAAGCTTGAGGGTGACACCGTCCTGCGCCAGCAGAGCCAGAGCGAGTATCGGCAGTTGTTGGAAGAGGCCTACCAACTGAGTTTTACCCTGGATTTTGACCGGCTGCGCCGTGCCTACGTGGCATCGCCGGAATACAACCCCTACGGCGGCGTAAAACTGGCGGGGCTGCCGGAAGCCTACAGCGCCGTCGAGCAGTCGGAGTTCGATACCTGCCTGCGCAACGTGGACAAGGTGCTGGACTACAACTATATGAGCCTGGAAGCCCATATGATCGGTGTGGTTTGCAGTGGTCAGGCGGGGGATTTTGACCGCGAAGACCTGCATCGCTACATGGTGGAGGGCCTGATGACCTCCATTGAAAACAGCGGCGATGGCAAAACCCAGGCCAGTGCGTTCCAGACCATCAGTACGTCCGAATTGCGCGGCTTCGTTCGTCTCAAGGGGCTGCAGGTGCTCGATCAATCCATCGTTTACGACAAGCAGGGCATCTACGACAAGATGCAGGTGCGCGATCCGGAGTCCGGTGAAGAGTATCCGCTGTTTTTCAACGTGAGCCAGCAGTTCGCCAGTGGCGGGGCAGAGGGGGAGTGAGACTCCTCCTGATGCTGCGAACGTTTTTGGCTACATCAAAAACTGTGCGAGTTTTTCCCATTCGAAGCGGCGTGTCTGGCGGTCGCTGAACAGTATTTCCACCCTTGAGTCCTCCCACTTGATCACCCGGCCGTAGCCCAGTTTCTGGTGGAGTACGCTCTCTCCCAGCTGCGGCTTTCGCTGCGCGGCGCGGGGAGCGTTGATGTCCGGGTTGTAATCGCACGCGGCAAGGTAACGCAGTGCCAACCGGGTAACTGGAACCTGGGTGGTAATGTTTCCCGGCCTTTCCCGCAGCACGTCTCCCAGCAGGTTACTGAGTGACAGGTGCATCTCGTCCAGGAACAGTGACGGTTTCTGGTCCGGATCAGTGCCGGCGGTTTTCTTTTGTCCGCTGTCTGCGGTGATTTCCGGTGTCAGCAGGTAGAGCTGCCTTTTAGCCCGTGTCATCGCCACATACATCAGGCGTCGTTCGCTCTCGGTGGAAGCCGGGGTGGAGAAATCCCGCTGCGGTTGGTACGGCATATTGTGTACCGTGAGTGAGGGGATGATGACCTGGTCCCACTCCAGCCCCTTGGCCTGATGCATGGTGGTAATCTGGATGGCATCCGCAGGAGCTTCGTCACTCGGCTTGTCGGCGCTCTGGTGCTGCTGCTGAAGTTGCTGCAGGTGTGCCAGGGTTTCTTTGGGTGGCAGTCGCAGTTGATCGATGTATTGGCAGAACGCCAGGATCGTCTGTTGCTTTTCTTCCGCCTGCTGACGGTTGAAGGCGTCTTCACCGATTCCGCTCAGGTAGTCCAGCTCTGCCAGTTGCCGGCGCACCAGTTCGCCGCCCTGTCCGCGCCATTTTTCCATCTGCTGTAACAATTCTGCCCGCTGCCGCAGTCGTTTACTCTGGGGTTGGCTCAGGGACTCCGGAATCAGCTTGAGCAGTTTTTTGCCCCATTCTTTTTCGTACTGGCCGAGCTTGTCGCACAGCGGCTCCAGCGTTGCACGGGGAATGCGGATATGCGGTGTGGTAAGCCATTCATAGAGACCCTGGCTGCGCCGCTTCGGCGGCTGCTCAGCGAAGCGTCCGGCAGCGATGTTAAGGCTCCAGAATAGTGGCCGCAGCTCCCTTCTCGACAGTACCGTGTTGCGGTTGCCGGAACGGTAGGGAATGTTATTGGCCAGCAGCGCCAGTTCGAGTGGGGCGGCCAGTGACCAGAGTCGTACCAGTACGGCGATTTCCCGCAGTGGCTTTCCCTGTTGCCGGCAGCGGCGCACATGTTCCACCAGCCACTTGCCCTCGTTTGCGGTGGCCACCTGATACAGCTGGGTGTCCGCTTGCGGATTGCCGGATACACAGAAAATATCCGCACGCTCGCGATTGTTGTGAATGAAATGGTTGGCGGCGAGCGACAGGCTGTGGCCGTAGCGGAAGGTGTGGCTCAGCTGGTACACATTGGACGGCGGGAAGTCTCCATCGAAATAGCGCAACAGATACTCCGGGCGCGAGCCGCGCCATTCGTAAATGGTCTGGTCCGGGTCGCCGATGGCAATCACGTTGCCGGATTTTCCGTAAATCGTGCGCAGCAGGAAATGCTGGATTTCGTTGATGTCTTGGTATTCGTCGACCAGGATGTCCTGGTAAAAACTGCCGTACTCCTCGGCAATTTCCGGTTGCAGGCTGAAGATGATAGCGGGATCGTAAATCAGGTCGGCGAAGGTGACCGCATTCTGCTTGCGTCGCCAGTCTTCAAAGTGGCGGAACACCTTGAGGAAATACATGTACTCATCACCTAACTTGAGCTGCTGGAATGCACTCAGGTCACCGGAGAGTATGGTTTTGGTGTAATCGATAAAAAATTCCGCGGCCTCGGTTTCAGATTGCTTGCGCGCACGAATATCCTCCAGCTCCGCGGGCGGGGCGCAGGCCTCGATGGACTTCCAGATTTGCAGCTGGATTACGGATTGTGTCAGCGGCGTGAGGTTGGCCGGGGAAATATGCCGGCGGGCAATCATCCGCTGATAGAGCCGGTAGCCGAGACTATGGAAAGTCTGGACCCCGGGAATAGGCTGCTGGTCACACAGTTTTTGCAGGCGATTGTGGAAGTCGTCGCGCGCGCTGCGGTTGTACATCAATACCAGCATGCGTTGTGGGTCGGTTCCCGCTTGCAGTCGATTCTGGATGTAATGCAGAAGTGCGGTGGTTTTTCCGGAGCCGGCTACCGCGATGATTTTTGCATGACCACCGGGATGGTTGGCTATGGCTCGCTGCTCGTCCGTGAGGTTGGGTTCTTCGCCTGACATGGAAACTCTGCACTACTGGGAAAAATACTGGATATATTGCCAGTATGTGCCGCGGGGGTACAGTAGTTATGCGGCTCCTTCGGCAGCGGGTGGCTGTTTGGTCTCATTTTGCAGGGCGAGCTCAGCGATGTAGGACGACAGGAAGATCCTTCCCGTGAGGTGTTCCAGCAGTTTCGAGCGACTCAGACGGTCGAGCACCGGGCCTTTAACCTCTGCAAGATGGAGATGGATGTTGCGACTCCTCAGGTCCTTGTTGATCTGCTGGAGTCGCTCCAGCGCAGTGCCGTCGATACGGCTTACGGATGAGAGGATGAGCACCAGGTGACGGGTATCCGGATGTCTTTTCAGTTCGCTCAGCAGCCGATCTTCCACCGCGCTGATATTGCTGAAAAACAGGCTCTCGTCGATGCGCAGGAACAAAAGCTCCTTCTGCGTCTCCACGTCGTGTCGCAGCACGTTGCGAAAATGCTCGGTGCCAGGTACCCGCCCGACCACGGCGATATGTGGCCGGCTGCTGCGCCAGATCAGCGTGGCAAAGGAGAGGCCAATGCCGAGCGCAATCCCGACCTCAACGCCGAAGAGCAGTACACCGAGAAAGGTGAACAGCATGGCCAGGCCATCGGTGCGGTCGTAGCGCCAGTTGTGGATGAAACCGGTGAAATCAAACAGCCCGGCGGCGGCAACGATGATAATGGCTGCCAGTACCGTCAACGGCAGCTCGCTGAATACGCCGGTGAAAAACAGCAGTATCGGGATCATGAGCAGGGCGGATAGCACACCCGCCAGTGGGGATGCCGCACCGGCCTCCGCATTGACCGCCGTGCGCGAGAAGCTGCCGGCCACCGGAAGGCCACCGGAGAAGGCGCTGGCGATATTGGCGGCGCCGAGGCCCAGCAGCTCGCCATCGGCGTTCAAACGTTCTCCTCTGCGCGTGGCGAGCGCCTGGGCGATGGACAGACTTTCGACAAAGCCCAGTAGCGAAATAATCAGCGCCGGCAGCATCAGGCGATAAATCATATTCCAGTTAAAGTCGGGGACAGTGATCTGCGGCAGGCCTGCGGGGATATCACCCACGATATCCAATTTGTCCGCCAGTCCCAGCTGGTGCACCAGTGCGATCGCGCAGAGCACCAGAAACATCGGCATCAGTCTCGCCCCCAGTCGCGCGATCTGCTTTGGCGCGCCGAGGCGGAACAGCAGCATGGGCAGCCAGATCCTGCTGGCTATGAGCAATACGGCGGTGACCACACCAAACAGCATGGTGGGCAAGTGTGCCTCGGGCAGGTGCTGGACCACATGCAGCAACTTGACGGACGCGGTGTCGCCATCTGCCTTGATTCCCAGCAGGGCGGGCAACTGGCCGACAATGATCAGCGCGGCGGCCCCGGAAATAAAGCCGCTAATCACCGGATGACTAAGCAGGTTTGACAGGGTGCCGAGCTTGAGCAGCCCCATGGCAAACAGAAACAGGCCGCTCAACAGCGTGAGCATGATGGCCGCGGATATATATTCCGCGCTGCCCACCGCGGCATGCGATGACAGTGCGGAAAGGGTCATCAGCGACAGTACCGCTGCGGGACCGACGGACATGGCGCTGCTGCTACCGAAAATGGCGTAGGCGATCAGGGGGAGCAGGCTGGCGTACAGGCCGATGTGCGGGGGGAGACCTGCGAGCAGCGCATAGGCGAGCCCCTGTGGAACCAGCAACATGCCGGATACCAGGGCGGCGGTAAGATCGGCGGGCAGGTTCTGGCGGCGATAATTTTTCAGCCAGTTGGGTATGAGGTTGTTTACCCGCATCGCAGTATCATTGGAAACCGGAGGCTATAGGATTCCAACAGGATAGCCGCTGGCGCCCACAGGGCGCCAGCGCAGTTACAGGAAGGCAGTGTCCGGCAAATCAGGCTTTGCGCTTTTCAAGCACGTAAAAAATCCACATGCCGGCAATCATGGAAAGGGCAAACACGATCGCTCCGGACTTCAGCGCGCCTGCAGCAACAATGCCGGGGCCCGGGCAGAAGCCCGCCAGTCCCCAGCCGATGCCGAACGCCAGGCTGCCGAGAATCAGGCGGCGGTCAATTTCCCGTTTGGACGGTAGCTGGATTGGCGCGCCGAGCACAGAAGTCGCGCGTTTCTTGGCGACGGTGAACAACGGCAAGCCCACGGCGATTGCGCCGCCCATCACCAGTGCAAGGGAGGGATCCCAGGCGCCGAACAGGTCGAGAAAGCCCAGAACCTTTTCCGGGTTGGCCATGCCCGAAAGCAGCAATCCAAAACTGAAAATCAGGCCGGCAATAAAAGCGGAAATCGAGTACTTGCTCATGGATCAGGCTCCCAGCAGGTGGCGGATAACGTACACGGTGGCGAAGCCGCCGCCCATAAAAGTCAGCGTGGCGGCGAGAGAGCGCGGGGACAGGCGCGACAGGCCGCAAACACCGTGACCGCTGGTGCAGCCGGCCGCGTAGCGGGTGCCAACGCCTACCAGCAGTCCGGCCGCGATCAGCATTGGCGTGCTTGCGTGAATTTCGATACTGGGCAGCGCGTGGAACAGGCCCCAGATGGCCGGTCCCGCCAGCAAACCCAGTGTGAATGCCAGTCGCCAGCCGCGGTCGCCCTTGGTCCAGTCAAAAAGGCCTCCAAGGATCCCGGAGATCCCGGCAATCCTGCCATTCATAAGAATCAGCCAGGCGCTTGCCAGGCCGATAAGCACACCACCACCAAGGGCGGTAAAGGGGGTAAAAGCATTCCAGTCGATCGTCATGGTGGCAGCTTACTCCGCGCAATAAAGTTGATAGAGCGTTTGTAACAGAGTGAGAACCTTAGGGTCAGCTACCCGATAGTAGACCCGTTTGCCCTCCTTGCGGGTGGCCACAAGTCCTTCCCGGCGGAGTACACCCAGCTGTTGTGACAGGCTGGGTTGGTGGATGTCCAGTCGCTCCTCCAGATCACTGACGCACAACTCTTCCTGGCCCAGCAGGCAAAGGAGTAGCAGGCGATCAGGATTTCCCAGTGAACGCAGCATTAGGGAGGCGCCACCGGCAGAGGCGCGCATCTTGTCGAGGCTGATCTCAGTTGTGTCGGGCATGGACTGATCCGTGGGTCTATCACTCTGTCAAAAAATAATATATTGAAAGATATAATATCAGCAAGTATATTGTTTGCAGATCTAATGCCTAGGGAAGTTTTCCATGAGCCAGACCAAAGTTTTTCCTCAAGTTCAGCCGTTTCTGGATGAGATGACAGAAACCTGGAGCTACGTTGTCTACGACCGTGACGGTGGCAGTGCCGCCGTAATCGACCCCGTGCTGGATTTCGATCAGGCGTCCGGGCGTACATCCACTGGTGGTGCGGAAAAAATCGTCGCATTTGTGCGGGAAAAAGACCTGACGGTCGAGTGGGTGCTCGAAACCCATGCCCACGCGGATCATCTGTCGGCGGCACCGTTTATCCGCCAGCAACTGGGCGGCAAGATTGCCATTGGCGACCACATCACCCAGGTCCAGGGCATTTTCCGCAGTGTGTTCAACCTGGAAAAAGAGTTCCTGGTGGACGGTTCCCAGTTCGATCACCTGTTTGCGGAAGAAGAGACATTCAGGATTGGCGATCTCGAGGGACGCGTTATCTATGTACCCGGACACACGCCCGCGGATATGGCGTGGCTGATCGGTGATGCCCTGTTTGTGGGCGATACCCTGTTTCTGCCGGATGTGGGCAGTGCGCGCTGCGACTTCCCCGGCGGTGATGCGCGCTCGCTCTACCGCTCCGTACGCAGGCTGCTGGAGCTGCCGGAAGAGACCCGTATGTTCATGTGTCACGACTACCCGCCGAATGGCAGCCGTCCGCACCTGTGCGAGACCACGGTCGGAGAGCAGAAGCGCGGCAACATCCACCTAAAAGATGGCATCAGTGAAGACCAGTTCGTAAAAATGCGTACCGAACGCGATGCGACGCTGGCCATGCCTCGCCTGATTATCCCGTCAATTCAGGTCAACATCCGTGCGGGCCAGATGCCGCCTGCCGAAGATAACGGCACCGTGTATCTGAAAGTCCCGGTCAACAAACTTTGATTCGCTGATCAACAAGGTGTGAGGTAAGTATGGAATTCAAATTACTGGATCCACAGGTGAGTGTTTCGGAAGAACTGGCGCCCGGCGCAATTCAGGCGCTGGCCGATGCGGGAGTGGAAGTGCTTGTCTGCAATCGCCCCGAGTATGAATCGGAAAATCTCGCCACGTTTGACGAGCTTGCGTCTGCCGCTGCTGAAGCCGGCATGGAATTTTCTGCCATACCGTTTTCCCGTGGCCAGATGCAGCCTGCCCACAGTCAGGCCTTTGCCGAGCTGCTGGATAGCGGCAAGCGCATTCACGCCTTCTGCCGCACCGGTAATCGCTCCTGCAACCTCTGGGCGGCGTCTCGTTGCGTGCAGGGCGCAGACAAGAGCGAACTGCAGGCGGCAGCGCAGCAGGCTGGTTACGATATTTCCGGTGTGCTTGTAACCTATTGATCGAAAAGTGGTGGTAAACAGACGTGGCGACTAGACAGCGGGCGATGACGGGCGGTACTGGAGTAACGTTGGGAGAGCTGGTACGTCGGTACCTTCCTATCTCATCATGGCTTCCATCCTACTCCGGGGGAGCTCTGCGACGGGACCTGCTGGCCGCCGTGGTTGTCACGGTGATGCTGATTCCGCAATCGCTCGCCTATGCGTTGCTCGCCGGTCTGCCGGCAGAGGTCGGTCTGTACGCGAGTATTGCGCCGCTGATCGCCTACGCCGTATTTGGCAGTAGCCGCACGCTGTCGGTGGGCCCTGTGGCCGTCGCCTCGTTGATGAGCGCGGCGGCGCTGGGGCAGGTCGCCGCACAGGGCACCGCGGACTATCTGCTGGCGGCCGCGGTACTGGCACTGTTATCCGGTGGTTTTCTCGCGCTGCTCGGTGTATTGCGCCTCGGCTTCCTCGCCAATTTCCTGTCGCACCCGGTTATTTCCGGCTTTATCACCGCTTCCGGAATTCTGATTGCTTTCAGTCAGCTCAAGCACCTGCTGGGTATCTCCGCCAGTGGCGAGAGCCTGCCGGAACTGATGCACGGCATGGTGCAAAATCTCGCGGCTTGGAATCCGATCACCCTCGCGCTCGGAACGGCGGTGGTGCTGTTCCTGGTGTGGGCGCGCTCCGGCGCGGTGAAGCTGTTGCAGCGATTTTCCCTGCCGAAGGATACCGCTTCTCTTATCGTGAAAGCCGCCCCGGTTGTGGGGGTGCTGGCGACCATCGTGCTGGCTTCGGGCCTGGACCTGGAAGGGAAGGGCGTGCAGCTGGTAGGTGCGATTCCCAGCGGCCTGCCGCAGTTGCAGTGGCCACACCTCAGCTGGGCTCTGGTGGAGCAGCTGGCACTACCCGCGGTGATGATCTCGGTAATTGGCTACGTTGAATCTGTGTCTGTGGGCAAGACACTGGGGGCCAAGCGCCGCCAGAAAATTGATATGAACCAGGAGCTGATTGGCCTCGGCAGTGCCAACCTCGCGTCCGGTATTTCCGGGGGATTTCCAGTGACCGGCGGATTCTCCCGCTCGGTGGTCAACTTTGATGCCGGCGCGGAAACACAGCTGGCCAGTGTTTTCACCGCCATTGGTATCGCGCTTGCGGCCATGTTCCTGACCCCGTTTCTCTACTACCTGCCGAAGGCGACACTGGCGGCGACCATTATTGTTGCGGTGCTCTCGCTGGTGGATTTCTCCATCCTGAAGAAAACCTGGCGCTACTCGCCGAGCGACTTCTTTGCGGTGCTGGTTACCATTGTCGTCACGCTGTTGTTCGGCGTGGAGATCGGTGTGACCTGTGGGGTACTGGCGTCGATCGTATTGTTCCTCTACCGCACCTCAAAACCGCACATTGCCGAGGTGGGGCTGGTGGAGGGAACCGAACACTTCCGCAATGTCGAGCGCCATCAGGTTTTGACGATGCCGCAAATCCTGAGTATTCGGGTAGACGAGAGCTTGATGTTCTCCAACGCCGCCTTCCTGGAAGAGCGTATTTATCGCGATGTGGCCGCCACGCCGGAGCTGCGTCATGTGATTCTGATGTGCAGTGCCATCAATGAAATCGACTGGAGTGCACTGGAGACGCTGGAATCCATTAACGAGCAGCTGAAAGAAGCCGGGATCTGCCTGCATCTTTCCGAAGTGAAAGGACCGGTGATGGATGCGTTGCAGCGTTGCGGTTTCCTCGCGGAAATTTCCGGCAAGATATTCTTTACGCAGTACCAGGCATTTACGGAATTGCGGGAAAACTTTTCCGGCTGCGCCCACTCCTGATCACGCCGCCGTTACCGGTCGGGTGACGGCGGTGAATTCAGGAAGCTGCAGATCAGGAAACAGGTATTCAGGAAAACAGATAGGGGAACAGCGCTTTTCGCTCTGCCTCGGTGAGTGATTCCACCCGCAGAATATTGTTGTGGGGGATGTTTTCCGGGTCCGGGTAATTTTTGAGGCCGCGCTCCAGACTCGCTTCCCGCAGGAGATGCAGGATCGGGTAGGGGGCGCGGTTGGTCAGGTTTTCTGCATCTTCCGGATTCGTGCCCGCGAACTGGTAGTGGGGGTGGAAGCTGGCAATCTGGTAAATCCCCTCGTATCCCTGGCGTTGCAACAGCCACTCGGCATCGTCGAGAAAGAAGTTGTAATCGTGAAAATCCCGCAGCTGCGTGGGCAGAATCAGCAGGGTGGTTTCCACCTCCTCTTCGCTGCAGCGATCCAGTACCTGGAACTCCTGCAGCAGTTCTTCCAGCAATACCTCATTGGTCTTTTCACCGGCCGCATCGCTCACCACGTAGCGGATTTGCCCCGCACGCAGCGGTTTGCGGGCGAAGGGGCAGAGATTGAGCCCCACCACCACGTCCTGCAGCCATTTCTCAACCTGGGCGATTACCGGATCAGAGTCTGTCATTGAAAAACGCCCGGGATTACCACATCAGGTCGTCTGGGATTTCGTAGCCCGCGTAGGGATCCTCTTCGTCCACCGGCGTGGATTTCTCCGGTGGCTGCACCACCATCTGCGGGTTGCGCTCGGCGATCTTGTCGGCGATCACACGCGGCACCAGTTCGAAGTGTTCGCCCTCGCCAACAATGACCAGGCGCCCGGCAATCAGGTGGTCCTGTACCGCCGCGGAAACGTAGAGCTTTTTCACTTTCTTATCGAAGGTGAAATGGTAGGCGATATCGTTCTGGCCGTTGGCGCCCTTGGGTTGCTTGTTGCGCTCGATCAGCTGTTTGATCTGTGCGGCGATGGCTTTCTGCTGTGCCGCCGCCTCGCGCTGGGCATTCAGTTCGCGGTCGCGGGCGACCTTTTCCGCGCGGGCCTGTTCGGCGGCGAGCTTGGCTTCATCTACCTGCACATCGCCTGACTTCTTGGCCACTTTGTTCTGCTTGCGCTTTTCCTTACTGATCTGTTTGGCTTTCTTGCCGTCTACCAGGCCTGCCTTCAGCAGTTGGTCCTGTAGTGATGCCATGTGTACGTACCTGGTCGGAGAGTTCTGGCGGGAATTCTAGCGGATTGGGGCGGGGATCGCAGTAGGGGGCGTGATAGATGCGAAGGTGTGAATGTGGAGACGCCACCCTGTGGCGGCACCTCCTGGAACGGTATTCGAGCTATTTTGCCGTCTTACTTCTGTGCAAATACCAGTTTGACGGACACCGGCACAATGGGGCTGATGCTGTCGAGGCCGGCGATCTCCCGCAGTTTTTCGATGCCCTCCAGCAGCTCGTAATTGCCGGCATTGAGCAAAATGGGCGCGCTGGTGGTAACCAGCAGCTTGCCGCCTTCCAGGCCGGTCACCTGTAGTGCGGCTTTCTCGGCTTTCTGCTGGCCGTGTACGTCAACCGTGACGTCGACGTCAATCGCCATGGTCTGGCCCGGTTTCAATGCCTTCAGGGTCGCTACATCCACGTCGGTGCTGATGGTGGCCTTGGCAAATTTGGCGGTGTCGAACAGCATCTGCTGCATGCGCTCGTTGCGGATGGGGATGTTGGTTTCCACACTCGCCAGGTCAATCTCCAGCAGCGCTTTGCCCGCATCGGAGATGGCGCCACTCAGGCCCTTGAAGTGGTGGGTTTCCGCGAGAGTGCCTTTCTTCACCGAGACAAAATTGACCGCGGAAGCACCTCCGTCCAGCTGCCAGTCTGCAAAGGCGGAGACGGGCAGGGCGAGCAGGGAGGCCAGGGCGAGGGACTTGAAAGACATGGTGATTCTCCTGTTTCAACCAATCGTCGTTAGCGGCGTTTTCGCGCGCAATGACTCCGACAAAATGCCGGGGATTTAGTGCCAGGTCGACCAGAAGCGACCAGACAGTTCCAAGTGAGAAACACTATCAGCCACCGGCGGTTCTTGCCAGTTAAGCTCTGTAAATCGCAATAAAAAAAGCCGGCATAAAGCCGGCTACAAGTTGAGGATGTTTCTCTTAACGAGATATTCCCAGTGGTTGGCGGGAGGGGTGCCCGCCGGGAGAGACCGGATACCGCTGGGAAGCCGGTATCCGGGTTTGGGTCAGGTTTGGGCTGGCGACGATCAGCTCGCCATCGACAGCGCTTCTGCCGGCTCATCGGCCACCGAAGTACGGATCAGATGATCGAAGGCGCCGAGGGCGGCAGTGGCGCCGGCGCCCATGGATATCACGATTTGCTTGTAGGGCACGGTGGTGGCATCGCCGGCGGCAAACACCCCGGGGATGGAGGTGGCGCCGCGGGTATCGATCACGATTTCGCCCATGCGGTTCATCTCCAGGCCGCTGTCCTTGAGGAACTCGGTGTTCGGTACCAGGCCGATCTGTACGAAGATTCCGGCCAGATCCAGCTGCTTGAGCTCGCCGCTGACGCGATCGGTGTACTGCAGGCCGTTCACCTTGCTGCCATCGCCGAGGACTTCAGTCGTCTGGGCGTTGGTGATGATGTCGATATTGGCCATGGAGCGCGCCTTGCGCACGAGTACCTCGTCGGCACGCAGGGTATCGGCGAATTCCAGTACGGTGACATGCTTGACGATGCCGGCCAGGTCGATCGCGGCTTCAATACCGGAGTTACCGCCGCCGATCACCGCCACATGCTTGCCCTTGAAGAAGGGGCCGTCGCAGTGGGGGCAGTAGGCCACGCCCTTGGTGCGGTATTCGGCCTCGCCGGGGACCCCCAGCTCGCGCCAGCGCGCGCCAGTGGCGAGGATCACGGATTTGCTCGCGAGGGTCGCACCACTCGCCAGTTCCAGCTCAATCAGTTTGTCGCGCTTAAGTTGTGCGGCGCGCTGCCCGGTAATGATGTCCACGCCGTACTCTTTCACGTGCTGCTCGAGGCTCGCGGCCAGTTTCGGGCCCTCGGTGTAGGGCATCGAGATGAAGTTCTCGATACCCACGGTATCCATTACCTGGCCGCCGAAGCGCTCGGCCACCAGCGCGGTGCGGATACCTTTGCGCGCGGCATAGATGGCCGCCGCCGCGCCGGCCGGGCCACCGCCCAGTACCAGTACATCGTAGGGGGCGCGCTCATTCAGTTCGGCGGCCGTGCGCTGTTCGGCGCCGGTGTCGATTTTCGCCACGATTTCCTCGAGGCTCATGCGTCCCTGGCCGAAGTGCTCGCCATTCAGGTACACCGCGGGCACCGCCATGATCTGGCGCTGCTCCACTTCGTCCTGGAACAGGGCGCCGTCGATCATTTCGTGGGTGATATTCGGGTTCAGTTTCGCCATCAGGTTCAGCGCCTGGACCACGTCCGGGCAGTTCTGGCACGACAGCGAGATATAGGTTTCAAAGTGGAATTCACCCTGGATATTGCGAATCTGCTCCTGCAGCGCGGGGTCCGCCTTGGACGGATGGCCGCCGGCTTGCAACAGGGCGAGTACCAGGGAGGTGAATTCGTGTCCCATGGGGATACCGGCAAAGCTTACCCGGGGAATCTCTCCCACCGGCGCGATGGCCATGCTCGGGGTGCGTTTGCGCTCCACCTGGTTGAGGGCAATCTTGTCTGACAGCCCGGCGATTTCGCTGGCGAGGCTGCTCAGTTCAGCAGCCTTGGCGCTCCTGTCGGCGGACACACTGATCTCGATCGGAGTGACGATATTCTGCAGATAGGTGTCCAGTTGTTTCTTTACGTTTGCGTCCAACATCGGTGTGTCCTGAATTTTGGGTATTTATCAGAAATTGCTGTGAAGGCGCCGATGCCGGGTGCTCTCTTGTGAGACCTTCCGCGAGAGGGACCTCGCGGAAGAGCCCCCAGGGATGGGTTCACGGCGTGTCTCACAAGAGAGCACCCGGTAGCGGCGGCGCCACTGAACTCTATTCAGAGCTCTGAATTTGTTGCGGGCCGGAGCCCGCAGCCGGTCGTTAGATTTTTCCAACCAGATCCAGCGAGGGCGCCAGAGTGGCTTCGCCTTCTTTCCACTTGGCCGGGCATACTTCACCTGGGTGAGAGGCTACGTACTGGGCGGCCTTGATCTTACGCAGCAGGTCCTGGGCGTCACGGCCGATGCCGCCAGCGTTGATCTCGACGATCTGGATCTTGCCTTCCGGGTCGATCACGAAGGTGCCGCGGTCGGCAATGCCTTCTTCCTCGATCATCACGCCGAAGTTGCGGGTGATGGTGCCGGTGGGGTCGCCGATCATCGGGAACTGGATCTTGCCAATGGTCTCGGAAGTGTCGTGCCACGCCTTGTGGGTGAAGTGGGTATCGGTGGAAACGGAGTAGATCTCTACACCCAGTTTCTGGAACTCTGCGTAGTTGTCGGCCAGGTCGCCCAGCTCGGTCGGGCATACGAAGGTGAAGTCCGCCGGGTAGAAGAACACCACAGACCACTTGCCTTTCAGGTCCGCGTCAGAAACGTCGAAGAAGTCGCCAGACTGGTAGGCCTTGGCTTTGAACGGTTTGATTTCGCTGTTGATGTAGTTAGCCATGGTATTTCCTTATCTCCTGAGAGAAGTTTTGCCCCGTCGTTTGGGGCGTGGGTTATCGGGTACGGGAGAAATACTATTAGCTGAAGCTGCTTGATAAAAATTATTGATTTTTATGGGTTTGATAGTTTCGGTCGATAGGAGTTATTCTCCTGATAGATTTTTCGTGCCGGTGGCGTAGCCGTGAAAGCGCGTACTCATAAGGCGATCCGGTTTCACGCCGGCATATGTAGACCTACAGGTCATGGACCAAGAAGGCCGCAGTTGGGAAGGATTGCAGGGGGGGAGGCCGTAGTGACAGACAAGGCCGAAGTTTCGACCAGGCAGATATTAACGGCGGCGCTCGCCGTTCAGGCCGTGGCACTGGCCATTGCCGTAGCAGGCTTCCACTTTACCGGGATCGCCGCGTCCTGGGGTGTTGATGCGGTGTTTATGGCCATTGCGCTGGGGGTGGCGGGCGCATTGGCCAGCTACTGGATCGGTCGCGCCATTACACGCTCCAACACCAGTGCCGGCAACACACTGCGCAATCACTGTGAAAAATTACACCGGGTATTCTGTCATTTGAACTGGTGGCAGATTGGGGTTCTGGCGGTAACTGCTGGTGTTTGCGAAGAGTTGCTGTTCCGCGGATTTTTGCAGCCATGGATTGCTTCGTTCAGCACACCGCTGGTGGGACTGTTAGTAGCGTCTGTAGTTTTCGGTTTACTGCATTACGCCTCGTCTATTTATTTCCTGATTACTGCGGTCATGGGGCTGATTCTCGGCGCAGTTTACTGGCTGAGTGAAAGCCTGCTCACCGTCATCGTCTGGCACGGTGTGTACGATCTGATTGCACTCGGCGTATTGGTGAAATTTCCTCGGGTACTCGGACTGAACGGACCAGCTGGTAAACACTGATCGCGGTGATCTTTTTTTCGTGCAAATAAAAAAGCGGGCCCAGTGGGCCCGCTTATGTATCAAGACGTTTGCCTCAGCCTGTTATCAGGCCAGCTTGCGTCTTCTGAACAGTCCGGCTGCTGCCAGCAGAGCCAGCAGGTAGTAGACGGAACCGCCTTTTTTCTTCTTGCCATCAACGGTAACGGTAACGTTCGCTTCAGCGCTGTTTACGCCGTCAGACACGGTTACGGTGAACTCGTGCTTACCGGCGGACAGACCGCTGATGGTGGGTTTGGCCGTATCGGCACCGTTGATAGTGCCAGGGCCGCTCCAGCTGAAGGTCAGTGCATCACCGTCGGCGTCAGAGCTGGTGCTCGCGTCGAGGGTCGCGCTTTCACCTTCCTTGATGGTCACGTCGCCGGCAACCGCGGCAACCGGCGCGTCGTCCACAGCATTTACCATCAGCTTGAATTTCACGCTGCTGGCATCACTGGACACGTTGTTGTCGCGAACGGTGACGGTCACTTCGGTTTCACCGGAGAAGTTGGCTTCCGGGGTGATATCGAAGGTTGAACCGGCAGTGTGCCCGTTGACGGTAGCGGTGATGTGCTCGCCGCTGACTTCGATGGTGTTACCCACTTTGTCGGCGTCAACGTACAGCACCTGGATACCTTCGAGGGTTTCATCCTCGTTCACCACCTGGTCGGCGATAGCGGACAGCGCGATGTTGCCGTTTACCTTGATCTCCTGGGTGGTGGACTTGGCATCGGCAAACTGCATCGCGTTGTCGAGGCTCACAACCAGGGTCTGGCCGGCAGCGGACTCGTTTACGCGCGCCTTGAACTTCACCTGCATGGAGCTCTGTTCCGGACCGCGATAGTCGTAACAGATTACCAGGTCATTGTGCAGGGTCTGGTCGAGGTTGTTGTAGCCGATATTTTTGCCGAGGTAGCCATTCAGAGGACCGGCAGAGGTCAGGAAGCCGTCGCCCTGCTCGATGCCGATGGCACCGTCGGCAAGATCGCCGCTCAGGTTGTCATAGGCCATGACAATCTCGTGCATGCCTTCGCGGAAATCGATGCCGTTGCGCATGATCACCTCGAAGTCAGCCTGAGTGCCGGTGGTCGGGTCGACGATATTGTCGTACTCCATGAACACCAGATCGCCGAGGTCCGGACGCTCGCTGGCGTACTGGTTGGCAATGGTCAGACCGCGTACTTCATTCGGAGAGTTGTAGTAATCCGCAGTGAAGTTACCGCGCCAGTATGGCATTACCGCGGACATCGCGAAGCCAGCGCCCGCAGGGCGGTGCCAGCTCCACTGCCACCAGTTCTCCTCCATGTGCAGCAGTCCGTTCGGCAGGATGTTGACGAAGCCTTTGTGCGGCAGGCCAAACAGCGGAATCTCCGCATCTTCCATCCAGAACAGCCACTCGGTGGAGACCTGAACGACGTAGCGGTAGTCAGCGCCACCTTCCCACAGGCCGACCAGCGGACGGATGTTGAATTCCAGCAGGTCGATGTACTTACCGTCGGAATATTCGTCGATGATCGGTGTATGACACATCTGGTCGGTGGCGTTGGTGGTTACCACATAATCCCGTGCCACATCCCGGGTGGTCGGCTGCATACCGATGAGGCTGATCAGGCCGTTTTCGCTACCCAGGTTCTCGACGTTGGCGGTCGACTCTACGGAGCCTTCTACCAGAGTCAGTCCCTGCGGCAGAGTTGCCTTGATGTCATAGCTGCGGTCACTGGACTCCAGGTTCTGACGCACATCGAGAACGAAGTCGAGGACATCGCCAGGCTTGGCGGTTTTCTGGCTGATATCCAGGTTGACCTCGTCTTTGCCGCGCTCAACACGCACTGCAGACATGCCAATGCTACCCGGCGCGCCGGTGACACCTACGTCAAATGCACCGTAGTAGATGTCGCCATTGGTCGCTTCCGGCAGGTTCCAGTCCAGGGCAATGTCCACCTTGCTGCCGCCGGTATTGGATTCCGGGGTAGTGATGGTCATGTTGCTCGCATTGGAATCTGCACCGACTACTGCGTAACCGCCGGTGACTTTGCCGGCCTGGTGGTTAAGCAGGCCGTCACCCGCAAAGGATGAGTTGTGAATCACCGCCCAGTAGCTGCCCGGCTCCGGATTGTTGATCACACAGAAGTTGTTCACGCCCGGGTGGAAAGAGGTACATACCAGTTCTTCCCGGTACTCTTCGGTGCTTTCAAAATCGGCGCCGTTACCGTTGCGGTCGATACCGACCATCACAGACGGATTGCGATCCAGGTCGTCCGGATTGGTCGCCTCGTAGCTGTAGGCCTCGACCACCAGCTGCTTGGTATCCGCCGGAACATCGATCAGCATCCAGCCCCAGCCGCGGTCTTCACCCATGTTGCCCGGGGAAACATTGGAGTTGCCGCGTCCCAGGTCAAATTCGTGCACGGTTGCCTTGGTAAGGCCGTACTCGCGCACTTCAAATGAACCTGTTTCTGGCAGCTGCAGGCCACCGATGACTTCACGGCCCTGTTCGCGATGGATTTCCAGTGCAACCTGGTTCGGCAGTGCACCGCGCTCGAACGCGGCGACAACCGGCAGATGGCTGCGCGGAGCTGCGCCACTGGTTTCGGTCAGTACCACGTCGCCGAAGAAGAACAGGCGATTGGTGTCGACGGATGGCATGTCTTCGAACGGAGTCTCGGCGACTGCGTCGAAGATGTCCGCCTTCACGTCGACGGTGACCATGATGGTCTGCTCTTCACCGGCGCGCAGCGTGAACTGTGCCGGCGTTACCGTAACCTCGGCGTCGGAGCCGTATTTGCTCTCGCCGATTGCGGTCCAGGAGCCGTCCTTGGTCGCCTTCAAGGTGCGAATCCAGGAACAGGTGGTTTGGCAGTCCTTGTTTACCATGGACGCGGTGTTGAGCCATTCCGCTCGGCCACCTTCGGCCGGGTTGGCGGCAACGTAGTTTTCGATGGTTTCGTTCATCACCAGGCCGGCCTGGGCCGCAGCGGCGATGTTGAGACTACCGGCGCCCTGACGGAAGGAGTTGTCCAGGTCCAGTTTGCGGCCGTAGGCGTCGCTACCGTAGGCCTCGCCCGCGGTTAGCATCAGCGCGGACTGGATTTCCGCCGGGGTCCAGGTCGGATTCGCCTGTTTCACCAGGGTCATGGCGCCGGCAACCTGAGGTGACGCCATGGAGGTGCCGCTCATGAAGGTCCAGTCGCTGGGGAAGGGGTAATTGGTGAAGGGCTGATCGTCCGCATTCGCTGCGTAGACGTCCACGCCCGGTGCCGCAATCGCCGGTACCAGATAGTTGGTATTGGTGATGCTCGGGCCGGCGGAGCTGAAGTACGCCATGATATTGCCGGCTTCCGGATCCGTACCGTAGGTGGTCACACCCGCAGTAATCTCGGCCATGTTGATCGCAGTCTTGTTGGCGTTCAGCCAGTAGTACAGGTTATTGCGATCGGTGTAGCTGATGTGGATGCCCGGGATGACATAGGGGTCTGCCACCAAGGTTTCGCTGGAGCTCATGTTACCGAGAACGAAACCTTCGGCACCGCCAGCGGCCACGTTTTCGGCCTTGGCGACACGCGCGTTTTCACCGCGGTCACACATAACGATGACCGGGATCGTGCTCTCGTCAACGTCAGTGGTGGCGACGTCGTCGGCAAAATCGAAGGTGCCAGCGGGGAAGGGCTGCTCACACAGTCGCGACTCCATGCTGGAATTCGGGTTTTCATAGTTCCCGGCGTATACGATGCGGCCGCTGATACCGTCGGAGTAACTTACACCTTTAAAGGTTTTGTTTTTTACGCGGAATTCCTGAACGGTACCACCGGAGAAGTTGCCGATGGTTTTTTCCGCTTGTTTCAGTACGCGGTCGTGGGTCAGGGCACCGACAGAGGTCAGCCACGGCGAAGTGTGGTCGGTACTCCAGTAAGCGCCGGCATTACCAGCGGCTACCGCAACGGAGATGCCGGCTTCGCGCGCGGACAGGAACGCCAGTTCCATCGGGTCTTCCCACGGGAAGGACTCGGAACCACCAATAGAGAAGTTGATCACGTCCACGCCATCGGTAATGGTGTCATCGATCGCCGCGAGGATGGCTTCTTCCGGACAGCCGGCGTATTGATCACCGCTGCTGCCTGCATAACACACCTGGTAAGAGATGATATTGGCGCGCGGCGCGATACCGGAAGTTTTCGGGAAGTTGAACGGCAGATCGATACCATCGGAAGTGACGACGTTTTCTGGCGTCTGCAGCGGGGTGTTGAGCACCACGTTACCGCCAGCGGTGCTCGCGGTGTGGGAGCCGTGGCCGTGGTAATCCTCACCATTGGTGGGGCGACGATTGGCGCGCGGGTTCCAGTACTTGTAAACGTCGGTAATGACCGGGTAGGAGTGCACACCGATCAGCTTGTCGTTACACAGGGTTGCGTCGGTGACACAGTCGCCCACGTAAACACCTTCACCCAGCGGGTTGGTGTGTTCGTAGCCGTCGCCACCAACCGCTGCGAACGCAACGTGGTCGGTGTTGATACCGGTATCGATGATACCGAGGATCATGCCTTCACCCTGGAAGGGCACGCCGCTGGTTACAGAACCGTCGTGAACCTTATCGGCTCCGAGAAACTCCACGGAGCGGTCGGAGTTCAGCTGGAAAATACGCGACGGAGTAATGCGTTTTACCCCGGGCATTTCCGCCATACGCATGGCCTGGTCCTGGGTCATGCGCACAGACATGGCATTGGTGGCCATGGTGAACTGACGCTGTACCTCAAAGCGGATGCCGCGTGCTTTCGCGGTGGTCATCAGGTCTGACTGAGCGCGATTCAGCTGGGCGCGGTACTGCTCGACAGCGCGATTATTTTTCAGGCCTTTTACCGTCGAGGCAGTGCCCTGCACCGAAGCGATGTTGCCACTGTATGCGGCTGCCGAATCGTCGCTCAGCTGGACGATGTAGGAGACCTCACCGGACACATTGTCCTGCGGTTCAAAAACGGGGCGGCTACCGCCATCGCGAACCTGGTTAACCCCCGGTTGGCGATTTTCGTAAATACTGCCCTGGATTTCCGCGGTCTCGCCCTGCTGACCGCGGATCATATCCAGCGTCAACTTCGAAGCGTGAAGCCCGGTACGATTCTCCGACACAGTATCTACCGCTGCGGCACCACCGGCTACATAGAGCGCGGTGATACTGGCGATAAGACACTTGGAGAAGCGTGCCTTATTAGTGTTGTTCATAGTCTTTTCCTGAAGTCGCATGTGCTCGTTTATGGTCGACCTACCCCAAAACCACTTGTGGTGACCAAGGCTCACATGCTGCTGAGATGGGGCGCGAAATTCTTCGCGATCGGGCGTTATAGAGGAATGAATTTGTTACAGGAATGACGAAAGCAGTGACATTTGTACCAGTGTGTCACAGTGCTAAATTGACAGTTGAGACGCGTTTATTTTGTCTCGATAGACATTTAAGGCATATTTATTTCGTGAGCGGGAAAAATTTTCCCTGGCGCGCTGAATGAAAAATAATCGTCATTTTTTCGACACATTGTTCAATTCCGAGCTTTTGTGTATTCCCATCCCAGAAATAAAAAAGCGGGCCCATGGGGCCCGCTCCGGTATTAAGACATCAACGTCGACCTGTTATCAGGCCAGCTTGCGTCTTCTGAACAGTCCGGCTGCTGCCAGCAGAGCCAGCAGGTAGTAGACGGAACCACCTTTTTTCTTCTGCTTGCCTTCGACGGTTACGGTAACCGTCGCTTCAGAGCTGTTTGCACCGTCAGACACGCTTACGGTGAACTCGTGCTTACCGGCGGACAGACCGCTGATGGTGGGCTTGGCCGTATCGGCACCGTTGATGGTGCCAGGGCCGCTCCAGCTGAAGGTCAGCACATCGCCGTCGGCGTCGGAGCTGTTGCCCGCATCGAGAGTCGCGCTTTCACCTTCCTTGATGGTCACGTCGCCGGCAACCGCGGCAACCGGCGCGTCGTCCACTGCGTTCACCATCAGCTTGAACGTCACGCTGCTGGCGTCCGAAGTAACGTTGTTGTCGCGCACGGTGACGGTTACTTCGGTCTCGCCGGAGAAGTTGGCTTCCGGGGTGATATCGAAGGTGGAACCGGAGGTGTGACCGTTAACGGTGGCCGTGATGTGCTCGCCGCTGACTTCAATGGTGTTGCCTACCTTGTCGGCGTCCACGTATAGAACCTGGATACCTTCGAGGGTGCCATCTTCGTCCACTTCCTGATCGGCGATACCTGAAAGCTTGATGTTGCCTTTGATTACGATTTGCTGGGTAGAGGACTTGGTGTCGGCGAACTCCATGGCGTTATCCAAGTTCACTTCAAGGGTTTTTCCAGCAGCGGACTCGTTGACACGTGCCTTGAATTTCACCTGCATGGCGCTCTGCTCGGGACCGCGATAGTCATAACAGATTACCAGGTCGTTTTTCAGCATCTGGTCCAGGTTATCGTAGCCAACGTTTTCTCCGCGGAAACCGTTGAGCGGCCCGTTGGAAGTGAGGAAGCCGTCGGCCTGCTCAACACCAATAGAGCCTTCGGTGAGATCACCGCTCAGGTTGTCGTACGCCATGATGATTTCATGGAAACCTTCCCGGTAATCGATGCCATTGCGCATGATCACTTCGAAGTCCACTGCGGTGCCGGTGGCCGGGTCCACGATATTGTCGTATTCCATGAACACCAGATCGCCGAGATCCGGGCGCTCTGCGGCGTACTGGTTGGCAATGGTCAAACCGCGCACGTCATCCGGAGAATTGAAGTAATCTGCCTGGAAGCTGCCGCGCCAGTATGGCATGACCGCGGAGTGGGCAAAGCCGTAGCCCGCCGGTCGGTGCAGACGCCATGACCACCAGTTTTCGTCCATGTGCAGAATGCCGTTCGGGAAGATTTCCACGAATCCCTTGTGCGGCAGGCCGAACAGTGGAATTTCAGCGTCATCCATCCAGAACAACCACTCGGTGGAAACCTGTACCGGACTGCGGTAATCGGCACCACCTTCCCACAGACCGACCAGCGGGCGAATGTTGAACTCCAGCAGGTCGATGTACTTGCCATCGGAGTACTCGTCGATGATCGGGGTGTGACACATCGGATCCGTGGCATTCGTGGTTACGATGTAATCACGCGCAACGTCACGGGTAGATGGCTGGATACCGTTCAGGCTGATCACTCCGGTCTCCGTGGCCAGATTCTCAACCGTGGGGGTGGAATTAAGGGAGCCTTCTACCAGCGTCAGTCCCTCAGGCAGGGTCGTCTTGATGTCATAGCTGCGGTCGCTGGATTCCAGGTTGTGGCGTACATCCAGCGTGAAGTCGAGGACATCACCCGGCTTTGCGGTTTTCTGGCTGATATCCAGGTTAACTTCGTCCTTACCACGCTCGACGCGCACTGCGGAGAGGCCGATGCTGCCGGGCGCTCCGGTTACTCCGAGATCAAAGGCTCCGTAGTAGACGTCTCCCTTGACCGACTCAGGCAGATTCCAATCGAGAACGATGTCCGCCAGGCTGCCGCCATTACTGGACTCCGGCAATGTGATGGTCATGTTGTCCGCGTCGGTGTCCGCAGAGATCACCGCGTACCCGCCGGTGACTTTCGCAGCTTCGTGCGCAGCCAGGCCGTGACCACCGAAGGAGGAATTGTGTATTACCGCCCAGTAGCTACCCGGCTCCGGGTTGTTGATCACACAGAAGTTGTTCACTCCTGGGTGGAAGGACGTACATACAAGCTCGTCGTTGTACTCGGTAGCATCGGCGAAATCAGTACCACTGCCATTGCGGTCGATACCCACCATTACCGAGGCTTTACGCTCCAGGTTCTCAGGATCGACAGGCGCGTAACTGAGGGCCTCAACCACCAGCTGCTTGGTGCCAGCAGGAACGTCGATCTGCATCCAGCCCCAACCGCGGTCGGTACCCATGTTTCCGGGGACGATGAACGGGTAGCCGCGACCGAGATCGAACTCTTGCACGTTGGCCTTGGTCAGCCCGTACTTGCGGACTTCGAACGAACCGGATTCCGGTAGCGGCAGACCGCCGACGACTTCCCGGCCCTGTTCGCGGTGGATTTCCAGAGCAATTTGATCCGGCATTACGCCGCGATCAAAGCCAGCAACCACCGGCAGATGATTGCGTGGAGATGCGCCGCTGGTTTCGGTCAGTACCACATCGCCGAAGAACCACCGGCCGTCAGTATCGGCGGAAGCCAGATCCTCGAACGGATTTTGTGAAGATGCATCGAACATGTCTGCCACTTCGACAGTGACCATGATTGCCTGTTCTTCGCCAGCGCGCAGTGAGAACTGTTCCGGCGTTACTGTCACCTTTGCATCGGAGTCGTATTTACTCTCAGATGTGGCGGTCCAGGTTCCGTCTTTTGTCGCTCTCAGGGTGCGAACCCAGGAGCACGATTTCTGGCAGTTCTTGTATACCATGGAAGCGGTATTCAACCACTCCACACGACCACCTTCAGACGGGTTGGCAGCCAGGTAGTTTTCGATGGTTTCATTCATCACCAGGCCGGCCTGGGCGGCGGCGGCGATGTTCAGGCTACCAGCACCCTGGCGGAAGAAATTGGTCAGCGGAGCCTTTCTGCCCAAGGAGTCTGCGCCCCAGGCTTCTCCCGCTGTCAGCATCAATGCAGACTGGATCTCTGCAGGCGTCCAGTCGGGATGTGCCTGTTTGACGAGCGTCATGGCACCGGCAACCTGCGGAGAGGCCATGGAAGTGCCGCTCATGAAGGTCCAGTCACTGGGGAAGGGATTGATGGTGAAAGGCTGGTCGTCCGCATTTGCCGCGTAAACACTGACACCTGGTGCCGCAATGGCCGGGACCAGATGGTTGGTGTTGGTAACACTGGGGCCCGCAGAGCTGAAGTAGGCCATGATGTTACCGGCCTCAGGATCCACGCTATAGGTGGTTACGCCGGCAGTGATCTCCGCCATGTTGACCGCACTCTGGTTGGCGTTGAGCCAGTAATACAGGTTGTTGCGATCGGTAGAGTTGATATGGATTCCAGGAATCACATAGGGGTCTGCAACCAGGGTTTCGCTGGAGCTTACGTTGCCGAGAATAAAGCCTTCGGCACCACCCGCAGCGACGTTTTGCGCTTTGGCAACCCGTGCATTTTCACCGCGGTCACACAGTACGATGACCGGTAGTGTGCTCTCGTCGACGTCAGTGGTGGCCAGGTCGTCCACAAAGTCAAAGGTGCCGGCGGGGAAGGGCTGCTCACACAGCTTCGAGTCCAGGCTCGAGTTCGGGTTCTCGTAATGGCCCGCATACACGACGCGTCCGTTGATCGCATCGGAATAGCTTACGCCGTTAAACGTTTTACCCTTGACCCGATATTCCTGGGCAGTGCCTCCGGAAAAATTGCCGATGGTTTTTTCAGCCTGCTTCAACACACGGTCGTGGGTCAGAGCGCCGACAGAGGTCAGCCACGGCGAGGTGTGATCCGTGGTCCAGTAGGCGCCGGAGTTGCCCGCGGCAACCGCGACAGAAATACCGGCTTCGCGCGCGGACAGGAAGGCGAGCTCCATTGGGTCTTCCCAAGGGAAGGATTCTGCACCGCCAATGGAGAAGTTGATGACGTCGACACCGTCGGTGATGGCATCGTCGATGGCTGCGAGAATGGCCTCTTCCGGACAGCCGGCGTATTCATCGCCGGCATTGCCTGCGTAACATACCTGATAGGCGATGATATTGGCGTGCGGTGCAATACCGGATGTTTTCGGGAAATTGAACGGCTGGTTTACACCATCGGAAGTGGTGATGTTTTCCGGCACTTGCAGCGGGGTATCAAACACAATGTTGCCACCCGCGGTGCTTGCGGTGTGGGAGCCGTGTCCGTGGTAGTCCTCACCACTGGGGGCACTACCTGATTTACCATCGATCGGACGACGGTTGGCACTCGGCTGCCAGTATTTATACACATCAGTGATCACCGGATAGGAGTGCACACCGATCAGCTTGTCATTACACAGGCTCGCTTCAACAGTACAGTCGCCGACGTAAACACCTTCTCCCAGAGGGTTGGTGTGTTCGTAGCCATCGCCACCCACAGCGGCAAAGGCAACGTGGTCGGTGTTGATTCCGGTATCGATGATGCCGAGGACCATGCCCTCGCCTTTGTATGGAACGCCAGCGGTGACAGAGCCATCATGTACCTTGTCCGCACCGAGGAACTCCACCGATCGGTCGGAATTCAGCTCAAAAACTCGTGAAGGTGTAATGCGCTTAACACCGGGCATTTCTGCCAGGCGCATGGCCTGGTCCTGGGTCATGCGTACGGCCATGGCGTTAGTGGCCATGGTGTATTGGTTCTGTACTTGGAAATGGATGCCGTGGGCCTTGGCCGCATTCATCAGGTTGGACTGAGCGCCCAGCAATTTGCCGCGGTACTGCTCGACGGTGCGCGATGTATTCAGGCCTTTGGAATTGTTTACGGAACGCTGAAGCTGGTCGACGGCGCCGCTGAAGTTCGCTACAGGTTCGTCGCTTAACTGGACGATGTAGGAGATTTCACCCGAGGCGTTTGCCTGGGGTTCGAAAACCGTTCCCGCATTTTTTTTGCGGACCTGGTTTACGCTGGCCTGGCGTTTTTCGTAGATGCTCCCCTGAATATCGAACTCGCCTTGGTCTTGCTGCCCCCGGATCATATCCAGAGTCAGTTTGGAGGCATGAAGCCCGGTTCGATTTGTCGTTCCAGAGTCTATCGCCGCAACACCACCGGCTACATACAGCGCGGTTAAGCTGGCGATAAGACACTTGGAAAAGCGTGTCTTATTCGAATTGTGCATTTTGTTGGTTTCCTTATACGGCAACTGCCAGGAGCCATCAGCCAGTATTTGTTACTGCCGATTGCAGTGCAGTCGAGTGCCATTGCCCTAAAAGTGAAAGACGCGAAGTTCATCGCGACCCGGCGTTATAGAGGAATGGAAATCCGGCAGGAATATCAAAAACCGTTACAAATGTTACGTTCTGTATCGGCGACATTAAGACAGGTATGGGATGTTGGTTTTGTTCGTTGGGGCAGGTTATTCAGCTTTATTGGGGCGGCTGGAAATATCCCACGGCATGAGTGGACAAGAAAATTCACGTCTGAACCTTCGAGAAATTGTTCAATTCCGAGCCAGCCACAGGTGTTGGAGCGTGCGCGAAACATGTTCACCAGATCAACGCTTTCAGTGCCAGGCCCGGGACCAAGCCGGTGATGGCGATGGCAAGCACGGCGAGTAAGCCATCGTGAGCGACCAGCGCCAGGCCGAAAGCCGCAAAGCCCAGTCCGGCCAGAGTGGCGGAAAAGGGCAACAATTCCATGAGTGGCAATGCCAGTGACATCAGGGTACAGATGACCGCAATTAAGTAAGCTCCACTGCGGTTGACGAACAATGGCAGTCGCGGCTGAAGCCAGCGATCAATCACCGATGCCGGCCGGTACAGCCAGTGCAGAGTGCGGCGAAAATTGCGCTCGGAAATGGTGCGTCGCAATACCCACTGTGGCAGCCAAAAATGACTGCGCATGATCAGCATTTGAACGGATGTCAGTAGTACCAGTATCCCCATGATTGTGGGCATGCCCGGAATGCCGGAAAGGGGGGAAAAGAGAACCAGCCCGGCTACCAGAATAACCGGGGCGAAAGAGCGCTGTCCCAAGGCCTCCAGTACCGTCCCGATGGTAATACGATCGTACCTGTCGGGAAGATTCTCGAGCTGGAGCAACAGCTGAGTCAGATTGTTAATATCACCTGGCATCAGGTAACACCGCAAAAATGTATGTCGCTAGTGTAGTAACTGGACTTCGTCCGACAATGAACGGGGCGATAGTTACTCCGCTACCCGTGAATAAGAAAAAGCAATCGACTTGATTTGTTCACTTTATTGGTCGCGCCGCGCAATTCCCCTTGGTTATTGCCTAAATCATTTTTTCTGCGCTCAAGGCACTAGTTGGCGCGGGTTATTTTTTGTTGCGCTAACGAGCGTCTTATCTGTGCCTATATTCAGAACCAGCTATTTCCATAACTAACTAGCGGTTTTCTCACGAGAGGCACGGTAATGAACAGAAAGGCGATACCCCTATGTACCGCGATTGCCATGACGGTAGCGACACTTTCCGCCAGTGTGTCGATCCAGGCACAGGATAAACCCATGGGCGGTGCGCCCCAGCCCGGTGAAGCCAGATCAAACCAGTTCTGGTGGCCGGATCAACTGGACCTTTCACCCCTGCGGGATCACGGAAAGTCTTCCAACCCCATGGCGGATGACTTCGATTATGCCAAGGCGTTTAACAGCCTCGATCTCAATGCGGTGAAAAAGGACATCGAGCAGGTACTGAAGACATCGCAGGACTGGTGGCCCGCCGATTATGGGAATTACGGTCCATTGATGATCCGCATGGCGTGGCATGCCGCAGGTACTTACCGGGTTGGCGATGGCCGTGGCGGTGCCGGCGGTGGTCAGCAGCGTTTTGATCCGCTCAACAGCTGGCCGGATAACGTAAGCCTCGACAAGGCGCGTCGGCTGTTGTGGCCCATCAAGCAGAAGTACGGCAAATCGATCTCCTGGGCCGATCTGATGATACTCACCGGCAACGTCTCCCTGGAAACCATGGGGTTCAAGACCTTTGGCTTCGCCGGTGGCCGAAAAGACGACTGGGAGCCGGAACTGGTGTACTGGGGCCCGGAAACCCAGATGCTGGACTATGAAAAGCGCTTTAAGGGCAAGAGTCTCGACCGCCAGCTGGCGGCCACCGTGATGGGGCTGATCTATGTGAACCCCGAAGGGCCAGGCGGCAGCCTCGATCCGAAGTTGGCGGCGGAGAAGATTCGCCTGTCATTCGGGCGCATGGCGATGAACGACGAGGAGACCGTTGCCCTGATTGCCGGAGGGCATGCTTTCGGTAAGACCCACGGTGCGGTCAAGCACGAATGTGTCGGCGTGGAACCTGCGGCGGCCCCCACCGAACAGCAGGGATTCGGCTGGAAAAACAAATGTGGCAAGGGCAATGCGGAGGATACCTTCACCAGTGGGCTGGAAGGTGCCTGGACGATCACGCCCGCGCAGTGGAGTCACAACTTTCTCGACAATCTGTACCGGTTCGAATGGAAAAAAAGCAAGGGGCCCGGTGGCGGCACCGTGTGGGTACCGACAGACCCCAATGCCGGCAACATGGTACCGGACGCACATCTCGCGGATAAGCGGCATGCCCCGATCATGCTGACAACGGACCTGGCCCTGAAGGAAGACCCCGCCTATCGCAAAATCTCCGAGCGCTTCAAGGACAACCCGAAAGAGCTGGAAGATGCCTTCGCCAGAGCCTGGTTCAAGCTCACCCACCGGGACATGGGGCCCAAGGCTCGCTACCTGGGTCCGGAGATACCCAAGGAAGACCTCCTGTGGCAAGACCCGGTTCCCACCGCCGACTACCAGATGGTGGATGAACGAGACTTGCTGGCGCTGCAGGGGAAAATTCTCGCCTCCGGGTTGACGGTCCCCGAGCTGGTACGCACGGCCTGGGCGTCCGCTTCGACCTTCCGCGGATCCGATATGCGCGGTGGTGCCAACGGTGCACGTATTCGACTGGCTCCCCAGAAAGACTGGCCGGTTAACGACCCGCAGGAGCTGACCAAGGTGCTGGGCAAACTGCAGGCCATTCAGCAGGACTTCAACAAGTCACTCGGCGGCGGCAAGCAAATATCACTGGCCGATACCATAGTGCTGGCCGGTAATGCGGCGATCGAACAGGCGGCCAAGAGCGCGGGGCACAATGTGCATGTGCCGTTCAAGCCGGGCCGCACCGACGCCACTGTGGAAATGACGGATGTGGAGTCTTTTGGCTGGCTTGAGCCGAGGGCGGACGGCTTCCGCAACTATTACGGCAAGGATAACTCGGTCCCTCCGGCCAGAATGCTGGTGGACCGCGCGGATCTGTTGACGTTGACGGTGCCTGAAATGACGGTGCTGGTGGGCGGCATGCGAGCCCTGGGTGCCAACGCCGGTAATTCGAAGAACGGCGTGTTTACGGACAAACCGGGAACCCTGACCAATGACTTTTTCGTCAACCTGCTGAGCATGGACAACGAGTGGTCGAAGTCGTCCAAGGGTGAGGGCATTTACGAAGGGAAGGATCGCAAGACCGGCAAGGTCAAGTGGACGGCCACCCCGGTCGATCTCATTTTCGGCTCCAACTCTGAATTGCGGGCTGTCGCCGAATACTATGCGATGGAAGATTCTGAGCAGACATTTGTTAACGACTTCGTTAATGCCTGGAACAAGGTGATGAACCTGGATCGTTTTAACTGATCTGTAGTGAGCCGGTTATTACGGTGACTACGTTAGCGGGCAGCCTCCGGGCTGCCCGTTTTCTTTTCGCAGGATATTCAAACTTGGAGTGATCCATTGATGAATATTTGCGTACGTTAGTCACTGAGTTTCCGAAATAGCGAAAGCCCTAATGAATGTTTTCAGATTTTTCCTGGGTGTCATTGCGGCGCTGATGTTTGTCGCCCGAGCGGCGGGTGCAGAACTTGAGGTACACGTAGACAACGCACCCGCCGAGGGCGTGCTGGTTTTCCAGGTTTACGACAATCCCGATGCGTTCGGCGATTTTCGCAGTCCTGCCGTCGAGACCCGATTAACGGTCAGTGCGGACGGCATATACCGGCTGGATGCTATTCCCGCCGGAGTTGTGGCGCTGCTGGTGTATGTCGATGAAAACGATAACCGCGCACTCGACAGGACCTTTATCGGTATCCCCAAAGAGCCTATTGGCCTCTCGAACCAATATCGTCCCAAGGGGCCACCTAGTTTCCAGCGAGCCGCTTTTACCGTTGCAGAAGGAGGCGCGCAACGTGTCGATATCGAGCTTTATGAAGTGCTCGGGGAATCCGGCCAGTGGGGCGTCGGTATCGGGGTTATAGGTCGCAGTAGTCCGTACCTCGGTTCGGACAGTACTGTGGTACAGGTGATCCCGGCTATTACCTATTTCGGTGAGCGCCTGCAGTGGGTGGGCCCGAGCCTGCGGTATGGCCTGTTTGGCAGCGACAGATTGCGTTTCGCGGTCAATGCTACCTATCGGGTGGGCGCCTACGAAGAAGATGATAGTCCGGCTCTTGAAGGGCTAGGGGACAGGGACAACACCCTGATGGCGGGGGTGGGGGTGGTGTACGACGGCCCAAACCGGGTCGATGTGGATTTCCGCTATCAGCACGATGTGCTTGACCGTTTTGGTGGCGGAACCGCGGAATTGAGGGTATCCAGGGGATTTCAGAGCGGCAACCTGAGCTGGGCACCTTCACTGGGGGTGAACTGGCTGAGTCGCGACCTGGCCAATTACGACTTTGGTGTGCCGGAATGGGCGGCGCTGCCGGAACGCCCGGCCTACGATGTAGGCAGTGCCGTCAGTGCAGAGGCGGGCATTGGCGGTATGCTCGAAATCACCGAGAACTGGCGGGTGGTGCTGGACGTGGGTGTGGAGTACCTCGATAGCGATATTGCTGATAGTCCTATTGTGGATGAGCAATATGTTATCAAGGGTTTTGCCGCAGTGACCTATACCTTCTGATGGGGCGGCGTCGGCCACATGTTTAGAACAGCCCCAGTTGGGGCTGTTTTTCGTTGAAATGCAAAATCGGCGCCTGCGGCAGGCGTTCGTGCAGCAGTTCGCTCCACAACGAGACAAGGTTCAGCGCATCACCGTTGTCCGGCATATGGATAAACACGAAGGGGCGTACTCCCTGTTCAATCCAGTGCGCAACACGCTCCACCCAGGGACTCAGATACTGTCGGTTACTCTCCAGATCCGGGTGCCCGATGTAGCGGATGACCGGGGACGCCTCCACCGGTAACAGGTGTATCGGCACATTGGGTTTCTTGCGCTGGGCATCGCGGATCGACTCACTGTCCGCACGCGCGGCAAACAGGCCGCGGCTGTCCAGGCAGACTCGAGCGGTCTTGCGTTCTCGCAGTCCTCGGTTCAGCTCTCTCTCCACCTCGCCTTTCTGGAAAAACGCTCCGTGGCGGACTTCAACGGTACAGGAAAGCGGTGGCGGCAGGTTGTCAAGAAAGCGCCACAGGTTATTTAGCTGTTGCGGCCCGAAGGTGGCCGGCAGCTGCAGCAGAAATGGTCCCAGCACATCCTGTAGCGGCTCAACGATATCCAGAAAATCCCGTAATTCTTTGTGCGAAGCCGCTAAAAGCTGGTCGTGGGTAATGCTGCGCGGGAATTTCAGCAGGAAACGAAAGTTGTCGGAAACCTGGCTTCGCCACTGACCACATTGCGCCTTTGTTGGGGTCGCGTAGAAAGTAGTATTCCCCTCGACACAGTTCAGCACCTGACTGTAGCGTTCAAGCGGTGTGGAGCCCGCCGGCAAGCGGGAGTTCCATGCCGGGTGTTGCCACTGTGGGCAGCCGAGGAAATAGGGCAGATTCATGGTTTTTCAGTGATTAATTTTACGAAGCAAATCTATTCAGGAAGGCGCTCAAGTCAAGTCTGCACATTTATTTTTTAATCATTAGAATGCGCGGCCTTTTGACGGTTCCGATACCGGTGAACTGGTGATTCACCGCTGCTCGCTATGATGTTGACTGAGGTTCTATGATCGTATTTACCCTTACAAATGAAGAAACTGATGATGTGTGGGTGGGCACTACCCGCGAGGGCGTAACCCCAGAGGCCCGCTTCAAGCAGCTTCAGGATGCCGTTTCACTGGGCATCGATCATCCATTTTATAGGGAGTTGAAGGTATTTGGCCCGCATGCATACTCGGTCGAGCTGTTTGCCGTGGCCGAGGACCGCATGGAACTGCAACAGCAGGTAGAGGAAGCGCTGGATACCTACAACGGAAAAAGCCTGGTAGGTATCACCACCGTATTGCCCGGCGCAACGAAAGCGGCGCTGTCAAAACCCAAGCCGAAGCCACGTCCCGGTGTCGGTGCTGCTGTTTTGGTCGCGAGCTCCTCTTCATCATCAACTTCAGCGTCCACGAGCAAACGCACCACCAAGCCGGTCAAGGAAAAGTTGGCGACGGGGCGGACCGGAAGTGCTGCGCGCGAGCGCGCTATCAAGGCTGGAATTGAAGCCGAAAAGGCCGCGATGGCCGCGGCGAAAGCGAAACGAGTCCAGGACGAGGCCGATGAAATGAAGCGCATACTCGCTTCACTGGATTCCCGCGGATCAACGCTTACCCGCCGTTAAATGGTAAGTTAAAGACCACACATTTTTTGGGGTGGGGCTGCACTGCAGTCCCATCTGCCTAGCCATAGAACCCTTCGCTTGCCAGCGCCGCCCGGATCTTGGTTACCGTAGCATTATTGAGCTGCCGGTAATCCGGATAGGGTGTCAGGAATATCCGCCTCTCAATGTCGATGGACACCTCGCTAGTTTCCTGCAGTGGCTCGGTATGTAATCCATCGATATTGAAACGCTGCAAATTTTCCTTGCCGCCAATCCAGTGCCACGCTTCGGTTTTGGAATCTGCCAGCGAAGCGCTAAAGCAGATTGCACACTGGTCAAACAACGCCTCATCCCTGAAACGCCGCCAATCGTTTATTTCCGGACTGCCGATCTTCGCCAAGAGCGTGACGATTTTTCGCCAGTGGTTGGAGTTGTTTTCAATTAATGTCTTTGCGCTTGGCCGTCTGAATAATTCTTCAAGCGCATTTGGTCTGTGCGGTAGATAGAGAATCAGGTGCGGGGTGGTGCTGCCGATTATCTCGGAAGTTGACGGCCCCTTGCTGTTTTCATTTATCGCCATGACTTTGTAGATCTTCCGGGTTTTCGCTTCGGTAAATATCGCAAATAAAAAAGCCCCGCTCTCGCGAGCGGGGCTTTTTTTAGCGATCAGTTGTTACTTAAACAGCAACATCCTGAATCTCGGTGGCGGCAATGCGCTTGCCCTCTTCGGCAGATTTCTGGAATTCCTCAATCTGGTCGAAGTTCAGGTAGCGGTAGATTTCCGCAGACATAGCGTCCAGGTTCTTGGCGAATTCCTGGTATTCCGCCGGAGTCGGCAGCTTGCCCAGGATCGCGCCCACAGAGGCCAGTTCCGCGGAGGTCAGGTACACGTTGGCACCATCGCCCAGACGGTTCGGGAAGTTGCGAGTAGAGGTGGACAGTACGGTGCTGTTCGGGGCTACACGTGCCTGGTTACCCATGCACAGGGAGCATCCGGGCATCTCGGTGCGGGCACCGGCAGAGCCGTAGATGTTGTAGTAGCCTTCTTCCATCAGCTGGTGCTCGTCCATCTTGGTCGGTGGAGCGATCCACATGCGGGTGGAGATACCACCTTTGTGCTGCTGCAGCAGTTTACCGGCGGCACGGAAGTGACCGATGTTGGTCATACAGGAACCGATGAACACTTCGTCCACCTTGTCGCCAGCAACAGAGGAGAGCAGGCGGGCGTCGTCCGGGTCGTTCGGTGCACACACGATCGGCTCTTTCACTTCGGCCAGGTCGATTTCGATTACCGCAGCGTATTCCGCGTCGGCGTCGGCACTCATCAGTTTCGGGTCGGCCAGCCACTCTTCCATGGCGCGTGCACGACGCTCCAGGGTGCGCTTGGAACCGTAACCTTCCGCGATCATCCAGCGCAGCAGGGTGATGTTGGAGCGCAGGTATTCGGCGATGGCTTCTTCCGGCAGCTTGATGGTACAGCCAGCTGCGGAACGTTCGGCGGAGGCGTCGGACAGTTCGAACGCCTGCTCTACGGTCAGGTGGTCCAGACCTTCGATCTCGAGGATGCGGCCGGAGAAGATGTTCTTCTTGCCTTTCTTCTCGACGGTCAGCAGGCCCTGCTGGATCGCGTAGTAGGGGATCGCATGTACCAGGTCACGCAGGGTGATGCCCGGCTGCAGTTCGCCCGTGAAGCGCACCAGTACGGATTCCGGCATATCCAGCGGCATAACGCCGGTGGCGGCGGCAAACGCGACCAGGCCGGAACCGGCCGGGAAGGAGATGCCCATAGGGAAGCGGGTGTGGGAGTCACCACCGGTACCAACGGTGTCCGGCAGCAGCATGCGGTTCAGCCAGCTGTGGATGATGCCGTCACCCGGGCGCAGGGAAACACCGCCGCGGTTCATGATGAAGTCGGGCAGGGTGTGCTGGGTGTCGATGTCCACCGGCTTCGGGTAGGCCGCGGTGTGACAGAAGGACTGCATGGTGAGATCCGCGGAGAAGCCCAGGCACGCCAGGTCTTTCAGTTCGTCGCGGGTCATCGGACCGGTGGTGTCCTGGGAACCAACGGTGGTCATCTTCGGCTCGCAGTAGGTACCGGGGCGGATACCTTCCACGCCGCAGGCCTTGCCGACCATTTTCTGTGCCAGGGTGTAGCCCTTGCCGGTGTCGGCGGGCTGCTCGGGCATGCGGAACAGGTCGGATGCGCCCAGGCCCATGGATTCACGGGCCTTGGTGGTCAGGCCGCGACCGATGATCAGGTTGATACGGCCACCCGCCTGCACTTCGTCCAGCAGTACGTCGGACTTCAGGGCGAACTCGGACAGCACCTTGCCGTCTTCCGCCAGGATCTTGCCTTCGTACGGACGGATTTCGATCACGTCGCCCATGTTCAGCTCGTCAACCGGTGCTTCGAATACCAGTGCGCCGGCGTCTTCCATGGTGTTGTAGAAGATCGGGGCCACTTTGCCGCCGATACAGATGCCGCCGCCTTTCTTGTTCGGTACGCCCGGCAGGTCGTCACCGAAGAACCACAGTACGGAGTTGGTGGCGGACTTACGGGAAGAACCGGTACCCACTACGTCACCGACGAAGGCGACCGGCAGGCCTTTGGCAATAACTTCTTCGATCTGCTGCATCGGACCTTTAACACCGTGTTCTTCCGGAGTCAGGCCGTCGCGGGTCATTTTGTACATGGCCAGCGCATGCAGGGGGATGTCCGGGCGGGACCATGCGTCCGGCGCCGGGGACAGGTCGTCGGTGTTGGTCTCGCCGGTTACCTTGAATACGGCAACTTTGATGCTCTCGGCTACTTTGTTGCGCTTGGTGAACCACTCGCCGTTAGCCCAGGACTGGATCACTGCTTTGGCAACTTCGTTGCCGGCTTTGGCTTTTTCTTCCACGTCGTGGAAGGCGTCGAACATCAGCAGGGTGTCTTTCAGCTGCTCGCCGGCCAGTGCGGCCAGTTTGGCGTCGTCCAGCAGTTCAACCAGGGTGGAAATGTTGTAACCGCCCAGCATCTGGCCCAGCAGTTTGGTGGCGTGCTCCGCGTCGATCAGCGGAGAAGTCGCCTCGCCCTTGGCGATGGCAGTGAGGAAACCGGCTTTAACGTAAGCCGCTTCGTCCACGCCCGGCGGTACGCGGTTGGTGATCAGGTCCAGCAGTTCCTGCTCTTCACCTGCGGGCGGGTTTTTCAGCAATTCAACCAGGCCGGCCACTTGTTCAGCATTCAGGGGCTTGGGTGGAATACCTTGTTCGGCGCGCTCGGCGACGTGTTTGCGATAGGCTTCAAGCACGGATAATTCCCTCTTTGGTATGTGGGGTATAAACCAACAGCTTTCCAGGAATCCGGGGTGACTGCTTTGTCAGCCGAACTCCGACAAATTTCGATGGCCGCTGGGGGCGGGTGGCGAATTCTACATTAAAGGCTTAATCCTGTTAAGTTTCTTAAAAAAATCAATAACTTACGCAAATTGTCGCCATTCATAAAATAAATAAAGGGCAATAAATCGCCTTTTGTGTAGTGAGAATTAATAGTATCAGCGCGGTTGCCGGCTGTCGGTATCCGCCACATGAATGGACCAATCCGCGCCCTAAAAATGCTATTCTCTGGCGCTCGCTTTCACACCGCTAATCCGGGCCTGGCAGGACGACGAGGTATTTACGCTTCATGGCGATCTATAAAAAAGTGCGCACGCCCTGTATCGGAGTTTGTTCCACCGGTATCGGGGACAATGTATGTCGGGGCTGCAAACGCTTTGCCCACGAAGTGATTGACTGGAATGCCTATTCGGAGGAACAGCGCCGGATTATCGCAGAGCGCCGTGACGGATATCTTGCAAATGCCGTACGCAGCCAGCTGGAAATTGTGGATCACAATCTGTTGCTGACCCAGATGCGCCATCAGCAGATCCGGTTCAACGAAGATCAGAACCCCTATTGCTGGGTGTTCGAATTGCTGCGGGCCGGTGCCAGCCAGATTGAGGAACCCGAGCAGTTCGGCCTGCGCCCTACACCGGTGGCGAAGGGTGTTTCCCTGGTGGAGTTGCGCAAGCGCATCGACGACGATTTCTATGGGTTGTCGGTGGCTTACTACCAGCGCTTTGTCGCGCCGGGGCTTTGCTGCGCCTGAACAGAGATTGGTTCAGGTTGTCGCGATCAGATGCACCCTGAGAGCGGCGAGAAACGGTGTTTGCTCGATTTTCAGGTCTTTTCTGGTGCGGCGGCGTGACGCGGGCGGATTGTGGTCCACGCGGGTGAATTCCGGAAAATCCCGATTGTCGCCGCCGTTTACCAGCACCGGCATCGCCGAATAACCCACCTGTCGATATATTTCTTCTTTTTCCGTGCGGAAAATTTCCGCCACCTGCAAGTTCGGACGGCTCTGGATCTGCACCTGGCGCAGGTCATCGTGACGGTTTTTGTGGAGCCCAGCCAGTAATTGCCGCTGAAATTGAATTCCCGCGTCCTGGCCCTGCGGGTCTAGCTGCACCAGTTTTTTCTCACACCAGTCGACGCTGACTTTTTTGATGGACTTGCGCGCCTTGATCCAGCTGAGCGCAAGCGCATCGGGCTTTTCCATACACAGCAGAATCTGGCGGTAGCAGTGGCGCAGATGCGCGCGCGGATAGCCGGCATCGGCGAGCATATCGCGCAGCACCCTGTCGCGCTCCAGGGGAGGGCGGGGCGCAAGCGCTTCCTTGATCTCTGCTGTGAGTTGCTGAAATTCCCCTTTCGCAGAATTCAGGGTTTGTGCGAGCGCAATGACGTTGGCGGGAACCGCCAGTAGCCCGGGAATCTGCAGGGTGTTGCGTGCATCGCCAAGTGCCATCTCATCGCTGTAATTGAGTTGCGCGAACAGCCGGCTTGCGAGTGTGAAGGGGTGGGCGAAAGGTTGCTCGAGGTTGTCGGCCAGCTGGTTTGCGGCGTCCACCGCGAAGTCTGGTTGCAGCAAATAGTGCGACCATGGGCGCGCAGACGCATCCAGTTTCTGCAGGGGCCCCGCCAGCTCAGTCGCTCGGGCGTGCATCGTGTCCAGGCATTGTTGTAGCCGCGCGGCGAGTGGTTTCAGTGAACTTTGGGCCATGGGTCCGCACTAACTCTCGATTGAGTTGGGTTTAGGGTGTTGCTGCGTCTGAATGTTTCCAGGATATTAATCCACTTATTAAGCCGTTATCAAATTGTTGTTAATGTTCTCAGGCACTGTTCCGGCCCCGCCACTAAGTTTCGGGCCCTGCTCGTCAACAAAAGTCGGGGAGCGGCGTTATAATCCGCAGCCTTTACACCGTTCGGCGTGTCTTTGCCGACGCCAGCAGCAGATGTTTTCGGTCCAGAATATGAATCACCAAGTTCCTGATCTCTCCGCCATCCATGAATTTCTTCTGTGCGAGACACCGGATGCCTGGGTGGAGGCCGCGCTGGCAGAGCCGGAGATGATGCTGATAGACCATGCAAACTGCGAGAAAAAGGCCGCGGGTACCGCGCTGAATCTGATGTTCCGCTATCTCGACAATTTCGACCTGCTGAACAAGATGTCGCGCCTGGCGCGAGAGGAGTTGCGGCATTTCGAGCAGGTCATCGCGATCATGAAAAAGCGCGGGATCAAGTATCCCCATGTCACTGCATCCCGCTACGCAGCGGGCCTGCGGGAGCAGGTGCGCGGGGCAGAGCCGGGCAGGTTGGTGGATACGCTGATCTGCGGTGCGATTATCGAGGCGCGCTCCTGCGAGCGCTTTGCGAAAATTGCCCCGCGCCTCGACGATGAACTCCAGAAGTTTTATCTATCACTGCTCAAGTCGGAAGCGCGTCATTTTCGCGATTATTTGACCCTTGCCCAGAAGGTCACCGACGAGGATATCGAGGCCCGGGTACAGGAGCTGCTCGAGATAGAGAAAAACCTGATCGAATCTGCGGACCAGGATTTCCGTTTCCACAGTGGTGTCCCCAGTCTCGCTTGAGGCTGGTGCTCAGCTGTCGACAGTCACCACGTCGCCCAGTCTGTCCTGAACGATCTCCCGTAAATCCGCGGCCAGGCCGCGGTAAAACCTTCGCGCTGGCGCGCTGGCCCGCCACACCAGGCCGTGCTGGCGACGAATCGGTTTCGACTTGATTTCGCTTACATGCAACGCTTCCGGGTTGTGCATTTCCGAGTGCACATACAGTCCCGGTAGAAATGCCACGCCCAATCCCATAACCACCATCTGGCGCAGTGTGTCCAGGCTGGTGCCCTCGTAATCCCGCTGTAAATGTGCCCCCAGGCCCTGACAAATCTCCTGTACCTGATGGTGGAAGTGATGGTGTTCTTCGAGCGTGAGTACCTTCTCGCCCCGTAGTTGTGAGGGCATTACCTGTGATTTGCCTGCAAGGCGGTGGTCTGCCGGCACGACGAATTTAAGCGGTTCGGTAAACAGGGGCTCCACGGCAATGTCGTCGCGGTTCACTGGCAGTGGCACGATCGCGATGTCAAAGGCGCCGTCGGTCAGCCCCTGGAGGAGCTGTCTGGGTGGCCCTTCGCGCACATAGAGTTTCAGTTTGTGGTAGCGGGAGTGCAGGGCGGGAAGCACGTTTGGGAGCAGATAGGGGCCCAGGGTTGGGGGGACGCCGAGCTTGTAGGTGCTCTGGTGCCCCTGAGCGATCAACTCCGCGTAATTGGTGAATTCCCGCATGCCCAGGATCAATTGGCGCGCCTGTTCCAGAAGCTCGCGACCCTCCGGCGTCAGCAGGGTGCCGGCGCGAGAGCGCTCGAACAGGGGGATGCCGAGTGTGGCTTCCAGAGCCTGAATCTGGGTGGTGAGCGCGGGCTGGCTGACCCGTAATTCTTCGGCCGCACGGCGAAAATTCGAATGGGACGCGATGGTCACAAAATATTCCAGCTGTTTGAAGCTCGGAGGGTTCGCGTTGGTGGGCATAGGGTGTTCCGGTGGCTGTTGATAACTAGGGGTTATCAGCAAATGGTATTTCAACTTATTGAACTATCACAAAATAATGGATTCGAACCTGATTGCCCAGTCTTGTAATTCAGCTAAGGAGTTCTCATGGAGCACGTAATTTCCGGTGTAGCGAAATTTCAGAAAGAAGTTTTTCCGTCTAAGCAAGAGCGTTTTTCTGAGCTGGCAGGCGGCCAGAGCCCTGAAGTGCTGTTTATCACTTGTGCGGACTCCCGTATCGACCCGAACCTGGTAACCCAGACCGAACCGGGTGAATTGTTCATCTGCCGGAACGCCGGCAATGTGGTGCCTCCCCACAGTAGTCAGACCGGTGGTATGACCGCTTCCATCGAATTCGCCGTGGCAGCACTGGGTGTTTCCCATATCGTGGTGTGCGGACATACCGATTGCGGTGCCATGAAGGGCGCGATTGCACCGGAAAAGCTCGATGGCCTGCCGCATGTCAAGGAGTGGCTCGGCCACTGCCGTTCCGCGACCGAAGTCGTGCGTGGACGACATGGTTCCCTGTGCACCGATCACCTGGATGAAGTGACCTTTGAAAACGTTATCCAGCAGATGCAGCACCTGCGCACCCATCCCTCTGTGGCGAGCGGTATTGCCAATGGCGGCATCACCCTGCACGGCTGGGTTTACAACATTGGCAGCGGTGAAGTGCTGTGTTTTGACGAAGAATCCCGTGAGTTCAAGCCGATGGAGGAGCGCTACCGCGCCTTGATGGGTGAGCTGCCGGAAGTGGTTACTGGCGGTGCGTGTAGCGCCTGATCGACTTGAAGCCCAGTCCCGCGCGCGGTGGGGCTGGCATGGATGCCGAGTAGTTCAATAGAGGTTGAGCGGTTATGAAGTTCGATTTATCCAACGTGCGCGGCGACATCACCGGCGGTATCACCGCCGGCGTTGTCGCGCTTCCTCTGGCGCTTGCGCTGGGTGTGGCCTCGGGACTCGGTCCCATGGCCGGTATTTATGGCGCTATTGCCGTGGGCTTTTTCGCTGCGCTGTTTGGCGGCACGGGCCCGCAGATTTCCGGGCCGACCGGGCCGATGGTGGTGGTGCTGGCAGGTCTGTTTGCCAGCCTTTCCGGCGATGCTTCACTGATTTTTACCGCCGTGATATTGGCCGGTGTGCTGCAGGTAGTCTTCGGTGTACTCGGCGTTGGCCACTATATTCGGCTGGTGCCTTATCCGGTGATTTCCGGTTTTATGACCGGAATCGGCGTCATCATTATCATCCTACAGTTGAATCCGCTGTTGGGGCATGCATCTCCCAGTGGCACCCTCGGTGCGCTCGGCAATGTGCCGGAAGCGCTTTCTGACATTCATCCCGCGAATCTGTTGCTTGGCCTCGCCACGCTGGCGATGGTTTACCTGTGGCCGGCGAAGTGGGGACGCTACGTTCCGGCACCGCTGGCGGCGCTGGTGGCCGGTACCTTGGTTGCATTCTTTACGTTGAACGTACCTATTCTCGGCAGTATTCCCACCGGGTTGCCGGAGTTGCATATGCTGGTGTTCGGGGGCGAGCAGATGATGCTGGTGGTGGAGGCCGCGATCATCCTGGCGGTACTCGGCTCTCTGGATAGCTTGCTGACCTCGCTGGTTGCCGACAACATGACGCGCACCCGTCATCACAGCAATAAAGAACTGATCGGGCAGGGCATTGGCAACGCCGCGGCAGGCTTTATCGGCGGTATCGCCGGCGCGGGTGCCACCATGCGTACTGTGGTGAATATCCGCTCCGGTGGTCAGACCCGTATTTCCGGTATGGTGCACTCACTGGTGTTGCTGGCGGTGGCGCTGGGGCTCGGTCCATTGGCGGAGAATATCCCCCAGGCGGTATTGGCGGGTATTCTGGTCAAGGTTGGTCTCGACATCATTGACTGGAAATACCTCAAGCGCGCACACCAGGGGCCCCGCTGGGATCTGCTGCTGATGGTGTTGGTGCTTGGGATGACCGTGTTTGTCGACCTTATCACTGCGGTAGGTGTCGGTGTGGTGTTGGCGGCGCTGGCTTATGTGAAGCAGGTTGCCCGCCTGCAGATCGAGCACCTGCGCAACCTGCCGGAGCACCTCGACAGTGAGGAAGATAAAGCCATTCTGCAGCGCAATCGCGAGCGTATCGCACTGTTCGAGTTCAGTGGCCCGTTGAGTTTCGGTGCGGCAGCGGACCTCGGTCACCATGTGCGCGAGCAGAGTAGCGATCAGTCGCGGGTACTGATTCTGGACTTCTCTTCCGTACCTTTCCTTGATCTGTCTGCGGCGCTGGCGGTGGAAACCATCGCATCCGACGCCAAAGACAGCGGCAAGCGCCTGTATCTGGCGGGAATGAATGGCGAGGTACACAAGGTGTTGAAGGGGCTGAATGGTCGTATCCCGGCTCAGGGCACTTTTGATACGCTGAGTGAAGCCTTGCAGGCTGCCGAGAAGGTTCTGCAGTCGGCGGATCTTGGTGAAGGTGGTCACAAAGCGTTACCCGCGGCTGGCTGATCCAGTCCGTGTAAAAGCCGGGTCGGCTGTGCTGGCCCCAATCGAAGAGCGCCTGCCGAGCCCGCTAATTAAGTGGGACGATGTAGGCGCTTTGCTATATCCGGGCGCTGGTACGGTGCGGTCTCAGGGTTGCGCTTGCAGTGGCCAGTGAATCAGTTCCATTCCGCTCTCATCCGCCCTGATGCACCAGCCTTGGGTGCCCCAGTCGCCGAGCACAATGCGCTCCGCAGTTTCACCCTCTACGGTTAACGCGTGGCGCGCGGGTCGGTGGGTGTGGCCGTGGATCAGCGTGCGAACACCGTGTTCCGCCATGGCGTTGGTCACTTCATCCGGAGTGACATCCATGATGTCTTCGGCCTTGCGGCTGTTCATGGACTTCGACACGGCGCGGATTTGTGTGGCGATCTGGCGTCGCTCTTCCAGCGGTTTGGCAAGCAGTGCCTGTTGCCACATGGGGTTGCGGGCCTGCTGGCGAAACGCCATGTACTCCTGGTCGAGGGTGCACAGGCTGTCACCGTGCATCAGCAGTACCGGTTGGCCGGCGAGTTCGATCACGCTGGGGTCCGGCAGCAGCTCTGCGCCGCAGCGGTCAGCGTATTCCTTGCCGAGCAGGAAATCCCGGTTGCCGTGCATGAAATAAACGCGAGGGCCGCGATCGCTATAGGCCTTGAGTTGGTGTGCGACCTCCCGGGGCAGAGGGGCGTCATCGTCGTCCCCGATCCATACTTCGAAAAAGTCGCCGAGTATGTACAGGGCGTCGGCATTCGCGGCCGGGCCCTGCAGAAAATCAAAAAAGCCCCGGGTGATATCCGGGCGGGATTCGTCCAGGTGCAGGTCTGAAATAATAAAGCTGGCCACTGGAGAGTTCCGCCCTGAGGTCTCGACGATTACTTGTCAGCGTAAGCGTCGGAGATGGTTACGCCGGTGATCTCGATGCTCTCGGTGGGTACGTCTTGGTGGAAGCCGCTGCTGCCAGTGGGTACTTCCTTGATCTTGTTCACCACATCCATGCCGTCGACCACTTTGCCGAACACACAGTAGCCCCAGCCTTGGGAGTCCTTGGAGCGGAAGTTCAGGAAGTCATTGTCTTTCACGTTGATGAAGAACTGGGCGGTGGCAGAGTGCGGATCCATGGTGCGCGCCATGGCCAGGGTGCCGGTGTCGTTCTTCAGGCCGTTATCCGCTTCGTTTTCGATGGATTCACGGGTGGGCTTCTGGTCCATGTTCGGGGTCATGCCGCCGCCCTGGATCATGAAGTTGTTGATTACCCGGTGGAAGATGGTGCCGGTGTAGAAGTCGTCGCGGCAGTACTGCAGGAAATTCGCGGCGGTCTTCGGAGCCTTGTCAAAGTCCAGTTCGATGGCGATGTCGCCGTGAGTAGTGTGCAGAGTGATCATAAAATGTCCTGTCCGGGGTCGGTTTGGGGCGGCATGATACTCTTATCGCGCCGCTGATCCCAGCCCCGCAGCCGCCGTGCAGGTGAGGTCACTGCGGCCAATCAAAACCCATGCGGCGGCGGCCATCTGCGTTATAATCCGCCGCTTAGTTCGTGCAGCTGTATATAGAGAAAGCTATGACATCCGAGAGCAAGCCCGCTCACTTCTTACAGAACATCATTCGCGAAGATCTGGCCCAGGGCCGGGTCAGCCAGTTGACTACCCGTTTTCCGCCCGAGCCCAATGGCTATCTGCACATTGGTCACGCCAAGTCCATCTGCCTGAATTTTGGCCTGGCGAAGGAGTTCGGCGGTCAGTGCAACCTGCGCTTCGACGACACCAACCCGGCCAAGGAAGATGTTGAGTACGTCGAATCCATCAAGCGTGACGTGGAATGGCTCGGCTTTGAGTGGGCCGGTGAGGCGAAATACACCTCGGACTATTTTGACCAGCTGCACCAGTGGGCCATCCACCTGATCAAGGAAGGCAAAGCCTACGTTTGTGACCTGTCGGGGGAAGAAGCCCGTGAATACCGCGGCACCCTGAAAGCGCCGGGTAAGAACAGTCCCTATCGTGACCGCTCGGTGGAAGAGAACCTGGATCTGTTTGCACGCATGACCGCGGGCGAATTCGACGAGGGCAGCTGCAGCCTGCGCGCAAAAATTGATATGGCCGCGGCAAACATCAACCTGCGCGACCCGATCATCTACCGCATCAAGAAAATGGCGCACCACCAGACCGGTGACAAATGGTGTGTCTACCCGAGCTACGACTTCGCCCACGGCCAGTCCGACGCCATCGAGGGTATTAGCCACTCCATCTGTACCCTGGAGTTTGAAGACCACAAGCCGCTGTACGACTGGTTCATTGAAAATCTGCCGGTTCCTGCGCGTCCGCGCCAGTACGAATTTGCCCGTCTGCACTTGAACTACACTGTGGTTTCCAAGCGCAAGCTCAAGCAACTGGTGGATGAAGGTTTCGTGGATGGCTGGGACGATCCGCGCATGCCGACCATCTCCGGCCTGCGTCGTCGCGGTGTGACGCCGGCATCGATTCGCCAGTTCTGCGAAATGATCGGGGTTACCCGTGCGGACTCCACCGTAGATGTGGGCATGCTCGAATACGCCATTCGCGACGATCTGGACAAGAATGCCCCCCGCGCCATGTGTGTGATGGAGCCGTTGAAGGTCACCCTCACCAACTATCCGGAAGGGCAGCAGGAAATGCTGAGTGCACCCGGCCACCCGGTGCGCGACGACCTGCCGGCGCGGGAGCTGCCGTTTACCAAAACGGTGTACATCGAGCAGGAAGACTTCCGCGAGGAAGCCAACAAGAAATACAAGCGTCTGGTACTCGGCAAAAAGGTGCGCCTGCGTAATGCCTATGTGATTCAGGCAGACGAGGTCATCAAGAACGAGGCCGGCGAAATCGTTGAACTGCTGTGTTCCGTGGACCTGGATACCCTGGGTAAGGACCCGGCGGACGGCGTCAAACCCAAGGGCGTGATTCACTGGGTTTCCGCCGACAATAACGTGGATTGTGAAGTGCGCCTGTATGACCGTCTTTTCAATGACGAGTCACCGGATGTGGGCGACAAGAACTTCCTCGAATCGGTCAACCCGGACAATCTGAAAATCCTGAGTGGCTGCAAGGCCGAGGTCGGCCTCGCACAGGCGCAGGTGGGGCAGGGTTATCAGTTCGAGCGCAATGGTTACTTCTGTCGCGACAGCAAATACGGCAGTGCCGAGAAACCGGTTTTCAACCGCACCATCGGGCTGCGTGATTCTTTTGCCAAAGAACAGGACAACTGAGTCAGGCGCACTGGCCAATCCCGTGGGGTGAACGAATTTGTTTGTTCACCCCACATGACCTCAGAGAATAAAGTTAGCGGGAAGAGATGTCTCTCAAACTCTACAACACCTTCTCCGGTGAAAAGGAAGTATTCCAACCATTACAGGAAGGCCGCGTGCGCATGTACGTGTGTGGTCCCACCGTGTACAACCGCGTGCACATCGGCAACGCGCGCCCGGCGGTGGTTTTTGACACCCTGTACCGGTTATTGAAAACCCAGTACAGCGACGTGGTGTACGCGCGCAACATTACCGATATCGACGACAAGATCATGAAAGCGGCGCGGGAGAACGGTGAGGAAATTGCCGCCCTTAGTGCGCGTTTCGCCCAGGCCTATTTCGAAGATATGCACGCGCTCAACACCCTGCAGCCGGACGTCACTCCCTATGCCACCGAGCACCTGCCGGAAATGATCGCGATGATCGAACGTCTGGTGGAGAAGGGACATGCCTACGAGGCTTCCGGACACGTGCTGTTCGCCGTGGAATCCATGGAAGACTACGGCAAGCTTTCCAAGCGTTCACTCGACGACATGCTTGCGGGCGCCCGTGTGGAAGTAGCTCCCTACAAAAAATACGCCGGCGACTTCGTACTGTGGAAACCCTCTGCCGACGATGAGCCGGGTTGGGACAGCCCCTGGGGACGCGGTCGTCCGGGCTGGCACCTAGAGTGCTCCGCGATGATCAAGAAGCATCTGGGAGACACCATCGATATCCACGGTGGGGGCCGCGACCTGACCTTTCCGCACCACGAAAATGAGCGCGCCCAGAGCTGCTGCGCCAACGGTGTGGATTTTGTGCGCTACTGGATGCACAACGGTTACGTGAATATCGATGGCGAGAAGATGTCCAAGTCGCTGGGCAACTTCCGCATGGTCAACGACCTGCTTAAGCAGTATCCCGGCGAAGTGCTGCGCTTTGCGCTGCTTTCGGCCCATTACCGCTCGGAGTTGAATTTCAGCGCGGATCTGCTGGATCAGGCCTGGCGTACCCTCGATGGTCTGTATGGCGCCCTGCGGGATACCCAGGATGTGACCGCTGCCGAAGTGGATCTCGGTGACACCCCGTTTATGGCGGCCCTGAACGACGACCTGAATACCCCCATCGCCATCAGTGAACTGCACCAGCTGGCGCGGGAACTGAACAAGGCGGCGGATGCTAACAAGCCGGCGCTGAAAGGCCAGTTGCTCGCCGCCGGAGCCTTGCTGGGGATTCTGCAGATGGATGCGGAAACCTGGTTCAAGCAGTCGCGCGGCGGTGACGAAATCAGTGAAGACGAAATCGAAGCATTGATCGCCGAGCGCCAGCAGAGCAAGGTCGACCGAAACTTTGCCCGCGCCGATGAAATCCGCGAGGAACTCAAGGCCAAGGGTGTGGTGCTGGAAGACAGCCGCGAAGGCACCAAGTGGCGCCGGGAGTAATCCCGCCTAATTTCTACACAATCCCACATGAGCCTGTGTTCAGCAGGCTCATGCGGTGCAAAAACAAAAATTAAACTAAAAGAAAATGACCATGAAAAACATCCTGACCATCCTCGCTGCCGCTATCGCCGTCCTTACTCTCACCGCCTGCGAACCCAAACGTGGTTCCGATGCCTGGTGCAAAAAAATGGACGAAACCCCCAAGGGTGACTGGAGCTTCAAAGACGCCGGTGACTACACCAAATTCTGCGTGCTGAAACAGAAGCCGGAAGACAACTAACATCCATACCAAGTAAGCGGAAATCTCTGCGTTGTTTTTTGCAGATTCCTACCAGCATTTTTTTCGTCCACTGACCGGCAAATACCGTGAGCAGGTGGTGGAATGCCTGCGCCTGCTGTACGAGCGCCTGTATACCGCGAAGGCGGATTACGGCGAGTCGCTGAATCGCGAGCAGATTCTGGAAATCTTTGCCGAGGCTTTGACGCGCGCGCCCCAGCTCGACAGTGAGAGCGACGGTGACGCCGGCACAGAGCCGGAAGGGCGCTTTCGCAATCTGCGCGAGCAGGCGGTATGGGTGCTGAACAGCTTGGTGGAGTTTGGCTGGCTGGAAAAGCTGGTGGATACCACCACGCTTTCTGTTTCATTTCCCTTCAGCCGTCGAGGCCGCCTGTTCACCCAGCCGCTGGTGGAGCTGAACAGCACCCGCGTGCGCACCCGTCACCGCAACACCCGCAATACGCTGAATGCTCTGGAGGCCTTCAATAGCCGCGGTGAGGTCTACGACCTGATCGATGCCTGGGAGTACTCCGAGCGTATCGTGGCCGACTTCACCGATATGATCGCAGAGCTGGAAGAGCGCAAGCGGGAACTGGTGCGCGAGGTGGAAGCACAGATACTGGTGCAGCAGGCCACGGAAGAATTCTTTTCATTTATGGAAAGCCGCTTCCAACCGGACCTGGCCATCCGCCTTTCCGCCGACAGTGTGGAAAAGCACCGCGATAGTATCGGCCGTGTCATCGGCCAGATTCGTCGCAAGGAAAACAGCAGCAAGGCCGAGTGGGAGCGCCGTCTGCGTCAGCAGTTGCCGGAACTCTACAGCGAGGGACAATCGGTGCTCTGGCTGATGCTCGACACCATCGAAGATCGCATGCGCCGCGCCTGTGAAGTGAAGTTGCCGGCACTGCGCCACGCCTTGCAGGGTTTCACCAAGCGGGCGGAAATCATTATCCGCCAGCTGAGCTATCTGCAAAGTCATACCGAGGGTGCATTCACCGATCTGTGCCAGGATCTTGGCAAGGCAAGCAACCGCGACGCATTACTGACGCAACTCGGTGATCAGCTGGCGTCTTTCCAGCTGCGTCTGTTCGACCCGAAACAGACGCAGCTCTGGCAGCGCAACTGCAGGGCGCCGGTGAACACCCTGGTGGAAGATGAGGCGCCCATCAGCGACGACAGTCAGCGGGAAATTGTCCTTCAGCAGTTGCTGGACCAGGCGTTCAATTTCAACGGTAGCGATCTGCGCAATTATCTGAAATCCGCGCTGGGAAGCGGGCAGCAAGTCCGCAGTCGCGACCTGCCGCTCAACAGTGCCCGCGACCTGCTCGCCATGAGCCATGCGCTGGAAGCCGCAGCGGTATCCCAGGACGGCAGTGGCCCGTTCGTGGAAGTGACCTTTACCGGAGAAGTGGCGAGTAACGACTTCTTCGAGCAATTTGACGAATACACGCTTGAGTTGAAAAACCGTGATTGAACAGGCTTTGGAAGAGGCGCTGACCCAGTGTCGGCTGACCCGCAACGAATTTTCCGAACTGTTGGTGCGCCTGCTGGATTACGGTGTGATCTGCCGCGATGAAAGCAATGTGGAGACGGTGCTCTACGATCGTTTCCAGCGCTGCGAACCGTTGATTCGCGAGTGGATCGCTCCGCTTGGTCTGCGGTTGCAGCACGACAGTCGTTTCCAGTTTATTCGCGTGTATCCGCCCGGCGCCGAAGTGCCTGGGATGCCGGATCAGGAAGAGCCCCACCACGGCGGCTTCCGCGCGCGCCTGACTCAGCAGGAAGTGGCCGCGATTCTGGTGCTGCGGGTGGAGTACGACAAATCTCTGCGCGAAGGACAAGTGGATGACCAGGGCTGTGTGGCCCTGACACTGGAGGCGCTGGAACTCGGCATGCGCAATCTGCTGAAAATGTCGCTGCCGGACAAGCATGTGGAACGCAAGCAGTTGCTGAAAAAGCTGCGACAGCTGCGCCTGATCCAGTTCCAGGGTGAAGACACTGATGTTGTGGTGGACATCCTGTTGCGGGTGCGCCCCACCATCGCCCAGTTCGTATCCGAATCTGCGCTTGAGCAATTGCTCAGCGAGCCCGAAAAGGCCGAAGCGGATAGCGAGCGGCTTACACCGGTCAGTGAAGACCACAGCCTGTTTGCTGAAACCGAACACTAAATTTTCCTGTCGAGCATTCGAAACGTATGTTTCTGAAAAAACTCATTCTGATCAATTGGGGCAATATTCCCCAGTTGGAATACGATTTCGGGCCCATCAACCTGTTTTCCGGTGGCAACGGCTCCGGTAAAACCACCGCGGCGGACGCGATCCAGACGTTGATGACCGCGGCCCACGACACCCTATTTACCTTCAACCCGGGACAGGATGAAACCACCCAGCGTGGGCGCGGCGGCAAACAGGTGCGCACCCTGGCGTCCTATGTGCTCGGTTGTGACGACGGCAGCTACGCGCGTCTGCAACCCACGGATTGCTACATCGCCGGTATCTTCCACCCCACCGAGGGCGAAGATGGCGAGCCGTTCACGGCGATCATGGGAATCCGCGCGCATCTGGATACCAGTGCCAAACCCGCACAGGCGCGTCAGGAAGGCCTGAAGTTTTTTGTGATCCCCGGCGAACAGCTGTCGATGGGCGATTTCGTCAAGGAGTACCAGGACGGCAAGCACCTGCTGCCGCTGGATCGCTTTTACAGTGTGGTCGGCAAACAGTTCGACAAGGTCGAGCAGTACGACAAGAAGAAGACCTACCTGCGCCGTCTTTACGGCGCGCTGCGTGGGCGCAAAGATGCGGTGCCGGATCGCGAGGCTACGCATGCCGCGCGCACCTTTGCCAACTTTATGGCCTACAAGCCGGTAAAGAGCATCAACGATTTCGTCGCCCAGGAAGTGCTGGAGAAGCGAGACCTCGGCGAGGCCATCCGCTCCGTCTCCGAACTGATGAAAACCATCCACGGTATGGAGCAGGAGGCGCGGGAGATTGTCGATCGTGTCGACAGCTTGCAGCGCATCGCTGAATCCGCGGACATGTACACCGGGCAGTGGCTGCAGCTGCGGGTGCAGGAATATCTGCAGGCCAAGCACCAGCAGCTGCGGGTACAGAAAACCTATCTCGAGGGCAAAAATCGGCAGAAGGATACCCGTGCGGAACTGGAGCGCGCCGGGCAGGAAATCCAGCTATCGGAAAGTCGCGCTCGCCTGCTCAATGAACAGCTGGTATCGATCCAGGCGCAGCGCCAGGGCATTGCCGCGCTGCGCAGCAAGGATGAGCTCGACCAGAAAGTGGCTGAAGCCAACCGTGTGTTGTCCTCCCTGGGGACGCCGCTGGCCGCCCAGCAACAAATATTTGCGGCCAACCAGGCCGCTGCCGGTGACCTGCTGACGCTTTTAAACAGCACCTCGGTGTCGCTGGAAATCCCCGCGTTCAGCGATGGCGGCTTGCTCAAATCCCTCAAGGCAGTAGCCCGCGGCGACGATCTGCCGCAATTGCAGGGATTGCTCGGTAAGGACTGGATCGATCTCTCCGCACAGGAATCTCTGCGGGAACTGGTGGCGACGGTAGAGACCCTGCAGAATCGCCTGGTTCAGCAAATGACCGATGCCGAATCTGGTCAGGTGACCCTGCGGGATCTGGTGAATGACCTGGTTTCCCGCGGCGAGCAGAAAACCCAGCAGTTGCAAAAGGCGCTGCAGGTGCAGGAATCTCGTATTCATTATCTGCAATCCAACCGCGTGCACTATCCAGCCTATGTGGATCAGGCGCTGGCCGCTATTCGCGAGCAGTGTCCGCAGGCAGAACCGCAGGTGCTGTGCGATTTCGTTGAGGTGCTGGACGAGTGTTGGCAGATGGCGGTGGAGGGCTACCTGGGCGGTGCGCGATTCTCCATCATTGTCGACGCGAAGTATGAGGCTGAAGCCATCAGTATCGTGCGCGCGATGCCGGGCAGGAACAACCGCGCGCGGGTGATTCAGGGGGACAAGGCGCGGCGCGATGCCGAGCGCCTGGAGATCCCGAAAAAATCCATCATCGAGTTGATGTCGTTCAATCACAAAACCGCGGAATACTATCTGCGCGCATCTTACGGTTCCGTATTGCAGGTGCGAGATGCAGATGAACTGCGTGTAACTCGCCGCGGCCTCACGCCGGAAGGACTGGCCAGCGGCAACTACAGCATGTGGCGCAGCGATATCGACGATAGCGAGCTGGTGTTTGGTCAGGGCGCCCGGGCGCGGGCACTGGCCGCCCAGGAGAGGGCCATGCGCCAGCTGCTGAGCGAGGCCACCCAGGTCAATGAGCAGCAGCAACAGCTGCGCAAGCTCGCGCAGGCGGTGCGCAGCCTGACCCCGCTGAAATTACTGGAATCTGTGGATGCTGCGCTGAACGCGCAGCGGCAGCGGCACAATGCAGAGCAGGCACTGTCCAACCTGGATCTCGACGATGGCGTGGAGTTGGAACGGCAGGCCAATGAGTTGCACCAGAAACTGGATGCAGAGCGGCAGCAGGGCGCTAGCCTGCAGAAATTGGTGGGCAAGCTCGAGACCAATCTCGACAGTATCGCCAAGCAGCTGAATGCACTTTCGGCGCAGCTGGACCAGTTGGATGAAGAGCTTTCCGATCGCGAAGCCGCAGTACAGCGTATCGTGCAGATTGCGCCGGAGTTCGATGCCGAAGCCGCATTGCAGAATGCCGATGAGCAGGCCGCGCGGGCCGGGGATGGTTTCGACTTTGCGCGAGACGTGAGCGAGTGGCAGGGACTGTTGCAGAAATACAGCCATCAGCTGCTGAAGGCGGTAATGGACTACAACAGCTGTAGCAGTACTGGTGATACCCTTTCCTTTGATCCGGATTTTGCCGCTGGCCACACCGAGGGTCAGTTCAAGCTGGTGTGCCAGCTGGTGGAGCAGGTCACCGCGCTGCGCAATCGCCTCAAAAACAATCTGCTGGTGGATCGCCACGAGCAATTGCTAGGGTTGAAGAAATCGTTCAACACCACATTCGTAACACACCTTTGCCACGCGATTTACCAGTCGATCAACGACGGCAAACGGGTGCTGGATGACCTGAACCAGGAGCTGGAGCATCACCGTTTCGGCGCGGACCGCGAGCGCTTCCGTTTCGATTACCGCTGGGTGCCGGAGTTCAAGGATTACTGGAACTTCTTTAAAGCGGTTATCGAACTGCCGAATCTGGGGGAAGAGCAGAGTCTGTTTGATGCGGAACTGTCACCCAAGCACCAGCAGGTGCGGGATCGCTTGCTGAATATGCTGCTGAGCGAAGACGAGCAGCTCGCCCGTCGGGAGCTGGATCGCATCAGCGATTACCGCAACTACCGCAATTACGAAATTTTCAAGGAACCGGAAGGCAAGGAGCCGATCGCGCTCAGCCAGTATGGCACCGGTTCCGGTGGCCAGCTGGAAACTCCGGCCTACATCATTCGTTCCGCGGCGGTGACCTCCGCTTTCCGCTTCAACGACGGCAGTAGTCACCTGAAGATGGTGCTGGTGGATGAAGCCTTCTCGAAAATGGATGAATCCCGCTCGCGGGAAGTGATCCGCTACCTGACCGAGACCCTGGGGCTACAGCTGTTGTTCATCATGCCCAGCAGCAAGTCCGGCCCGTTTATGGACCTGATTTCCAACCAGTTCGTGTTCAGTAAATGCCCGAGTCCGAAGCCCATCGGCGAGCTTAAAACCCGGGTGTATGTAGATCGCAAGGTGTGCAACCAGGAGAAAATTGCCGCCCTCTGGGCCAATCACCGCCGTACGATTCGTCAGCAGGCGAGCCTGGAGTTTCTGGATATGCTAGAAACGGTGGAAACCTGAGCTGGAGCTGTTTGAATCACTGCGGCCTTGTGGGTCACTGATTCAACTTGCGTTTTACGTGCCAGTTCGCGGAAGATATTCCGACTTCCGCTAGAATTTGGCGGACTAATAACATTTTCGCGCTTGAGCAGGGGAGGCTTGGATGCGTCAGTTTTCGATTTTGTTGATCTTCGTGGTGGCTTTCGGTAGTGCCGCGGTGCTGTATGAGCAGGAAAGTCGCAAGGTGAAGGGCGTGTTGTCCCAGATCACCGATCTTCAGGCCAAGGTGGGTGATATGCAGGCCGAAATCAATCGGCTGAATGCAGAACTGGAAGCGGTAAAACTGGCAGAGCGGCGGCGCCCGAACCTGAACACGATCGCCAGTCGCGTGCTGCACAATGAGCCCGCCAAACCGACAGCGCCGTCAGCTGCAATTGCGAATTCATCCAGTGCCAGTCAGCGTGGCTTGGTGGCCGGTGATGTAACCAATTCTGCTCCGGCCATTCGCGGCCGTGGCGAGCCTTCCGACGACGAGTGGGCCAAGCCCACGATAGATGCCGAGGTGCGTGAGTCACAGGCTGCGAACGGAGCAGAAGCTGTGGCGGACCCGTATCGCTAAACCCTCTCTGGTAGCGATTTTTGCAAGTTTTGACAAACAAGCCCGCTGATCCAGCGGGCTTTTGATTTCAATTCTTCGGTAATTTAAGTAACTGGAATCTGTTATGACGGTAACCGCGTTTTACCAATCCCTGTGTGAACAGCTGTCTGGCTTGCTGTCCGATGAACGCGACTGGCTGGCGAATACGGCCAATGCCAGCGCTCTGCTGTTTCTGGAACTTCCGGATATCAACTGGGCAGGGTTTTATTTCCTTCACGACGATGAGCTGCGCCTGGGGCCATTCCAGGGCAAGCCGGCTTGCACCCGTATTCCGGTGGGTGCGGGGGTTTGTGGCACTGCGGTGAAAACCAGTCAGTCCCAATTGGTGGAAGATGTCCATCAGTTCCCCGGACATATTGCCTGTGATGCGGTTTCGGCGTCCGAGGTTGTGGTGCCGCTTTACAATGGTGATCGCTGTATCGGCGTACTGGATATCGACAGCCCGCAGGTGGCGAGATTTACCGAGCAGGATCTCGCAGGTATCGAGGCGTTTGCGCAAACTCTGCTGAAACATTCCGACCTGCCGGCTGGGTAAGCAGGGTAAGGCTCAGGGATGGCGCTGATCTGGCAGAAGCAGGTTGGGACGAACCGCTATGAGGTCCGGACCCACGGGGCGACGGTGCGGCTGTACAGTAATGGCGTGTTCCATTCACAGTGGAACCCGAACGATCCGCTCAAGGGGTCGCTGTGGGAGCTGTTGTTGCTGCCCGCCTTTTTTCTGCCGCAGGGCAGGGTGCGGCGAGTGCTGATCCTCGGTGTTGGCGGTGGCGCGCTGATACGGTTACTGCAGCGCTTTGTTCAGCCCGAACAGATAGTCGGGGTGGACATAGATCGCCATCACCTGATGGTTGCGAAAAAGTTCTTCGGGGTCCGTGACGCCACTTTGGTTTGTGCAGATGCGCGGGTATTTGTGGCAGAGCTCGCCGCTGACAGCAACTCGGAACCTTTCGACCTGATCGTGGATGATCTGTTCGGGCACTGTGACGGCGTAGCGGAGCGGGCAATCGCCGCCGACAAGTCCTGGTGTAGCCAGCTGCTAAAACTGCTCGCTCCTGGTGGCCTGCTGGTCAGTAATTTTGGCTGTCGGTGCGAACTGCTGGAGAGCGGCTGGTGCGCACCGGAAATACGTCCGCGCTTGCAGGGTGCCTATAGCGCGGATCTTCCCGGGTATGAAAATTGTGTTGGTGTTTTCAGCCCAGCGCCGCTATCCCGCTCACTACTGACCAAATGGGCGCCCGCCCAAATCAATCCTTCCAATCCCTCCCGCAAGCTGCAGGCACGGCTGCGGATTCTTCGCTGAACCGGATGTTTTCACGGTCATCGTACGTGGTGAACTGTCGGACAATTCCCGGTTGGCGTCTGAATGATCCCTGAGTCTATACTGGATTTAGACAGTTGTTTTCCCGGGATCAGTTGATGCGGTACAAGACCTTGGAAGATGTGATTCAGGAAGGAAGGGAGTTTCACCTGAAGTTGAGCCGGCAATATGAAGAATTCGAATTAGTGAGCGCGAACGCGCGGGCGTGTTTGTTGCTGGATCAGTTGAAGCGGCGGGAGTTGTCCATGACCCATACGCTGGAAAATTTCCGCGAGGATATAGGGGAAGGTGCCCTGCACACCTGGGTCCAGTTCGCGCCTGAAGGGCGCGAGCCAGAACTCTTGCAGCGTCTACGTAATACCGATATCAGTGACGTGGATGCCATTGGTCAGGTGGCGATGGATATTGAAATCTATCTGGCTGATCAGTACCGGGACCTGTTGCTGATCGCGGATACCCCGAGTGCCAAGCACGCGTTGGAGCGATTACTGGAGCTCGAACAGTTGGAGGAACACACCTTGTCCACCAACCTATTCAATTTGCGGGATTACTGATTTTTTGTCGGCACTATTTGCTCAGCCGGTAAACACAGAATCCTTTTTCTCTGCTCAGCGGTTCCACTTTCTGGAAGATGCCTTCGGCTTTCCTGCTGACGGGGATAAATTCATTGACTACAAAGAGGGCCTGCCCTCCGGCCCTTAATATGCGTGCCGCCTGCTGCAGAAAGCGCTCGGTAAGATCGCCTTCTACCTGGAACCCCTGATGGAACGGTGGATTGCAGATCAGAAAATCGGCAGAGCTCGATTCGATTTCACTGCCTGCATCGCCCGCGCTCACACTTCCGTGAATATTCAGTGCCTGGAAATTTTCTCTGCAGGTGAGAATCGCGGCCGCATTGTTGTCTGAAGCGCGAATGTGCAGCTGTTCTGGTGCGGTCGCCAGGGCTACCGCCTGGGCACTGAGATAACCGTAGCCGCAGCCGAGATCGACGATACGCACTTCAGTGTTTTTATCCGTTGGCAGGAATTCGCGGAGCTCGCTGGCGAGCAGTGCACTGCCGACATCTATTTTGTTCCAGCCAAACAGCCCGGGCTTCGACCAGAGCCCGCCCAGCGCATCCGGCTGGCGAAGGCTGGTGTAATTACTGTCATCCAGTGCCGCGCCAGTGTTGGCTTCGTAAAGGCGGTTAATACTAAGGTAGTCGTTGCCATGCTTCTGCAGTTGTTTGACACAGCCCAGTCTCGCAGCGGCCTTTTGCGCATAGGTCTTTATGCCGCTGGATTTTTCGCCCAGAAGTAGCAGCTCTCCGCCATCCAGCAGCGTTTCCACCGCTGAATTGATGACGTGATGCACTGCGGCCTTTTCTTTGGAAACGGGATACACAATACGGGAATATTTTTCGCCGCTGGAGGCCAGCTCAAAATCATTGAAGCGTGCAGAAATGCCCAGCGCTTCCGCAGCGCGGACAACATCCCAGCGATTACTGAGTAGTTTGCCGGCAAACTGGATACCGGACACCAGCAGCGTTTTGCTGTTTTCGTCCGCAATCCACAGGGCATTTTGGTCGCAATCGCGCAGTACTTGTGAGAGCAGGGTGTGCATGTTCCGGGAATCTTTCTAAAGGTACTTCTGTGGTGCGATCAATCCGCATCGGATTCATGAGTGTCGGTGCCGTGCAGTTCCGGCCCGCCGACGCTGGCGACTTCCTCGGCACTGAGCAGCCTGTATTCCCCTTCGGTGAGCTCTTCGTCCAGTACTATGTCACCGATGCGCTCGCGGTGTAGCTCCAGCACGCGATTGCCGAGCGCGCCAAACATCCGTTTGACCTGATGGTAGCGTCCCTCGCTGATGGTGATGCGCACCTCATTGCGGTAGAGAATTTCCAGCTCTGCGGGCTTGGTGCGCTTCTTTTCGTTGTTCAGCCAGATACCTTTGGCGAACTTGTCGATTGCGCTTTCATCAATGGGGTCGGCCAGGTGTGCGTAGTAGGTCTTGGCGCAGTGATGGCGGGGGGATGTGATACGGTGTGACCATTGACCGTCGTCGGTAATCAACACCAGACCGGTGGTGTCTATATCCAGGCGGCCGGCAATATGCAGTTTGTGCTTGTTGGGTTCATCCAGCAGGTCGAGCACCGTGGGGTGCTCGCCATCTTTGGTTGCGCAGACATAGCCCAACGGCTTATTCAGCATGATGTAGCGCGGGCCCGCTTCCGTGAGCAGATCGCCGTCCAGGCAGAGCTCATCGGTATCCTGGATTTTGACCGAGGGGTCGGTCACCGTCATGCCATTGACGGTGATCCGCTGCTGCTTTGCCGCCCGCTTGACTTCCGCCCGCGACAGGTCGGTGACCTGGCTGATGGCCTTGTCGAGGCGCAGGGTTTTACCGTCAGCCAATCTTCTTCTCGCCGGAATCAACGGACTGATAGATAAGGGTGTTGATGGTCATTGGGCCAACGCCACCCGGTACCGGAGTGTAGGCCGCAACGCGATCCACCAGCGGGCCGAGTTCGATATCTCCGACACCGCCGGGGTGGTAGCCGGCATCCACAACCACGGCGCCGTCCTTGATCCACCCGGCCTTGATAAATTCCGGGCGACCAACGGCGCCAACAATGATATCGGCACGGCGAATGTGGTCTGCGAGATCTTTGGTGCGGGAGTGGCAGATAGTGACGGTAGCGTTGGCGTTCAATAGCATTGCTGCCATGGGCTTGCCGAGAATCGGGCTGCGGCCGACAACCACGGCGTGCTTGCCTTCAAATTCGATGTTGTAGGCTTCCAGCAGGCGCATGATGCCTTTGGGGGTCGCGCAACCGTAGGCTTCTTCGCCCATCGCCATGCGGCCGAAGCCGAGACAGGTCACACCGTCGACATCCTTTTCCAGTGCAATCGCGTCAAAGCACGCGCGTTCATCAATCTGCTCCGGCACCGGATGCTGTAACAGGATGCCGTGCACGTTCGGGTTGCCATTCAGCTCTTCGATTTTCGCCAGCAGCTCCTCGGTAGTAGTGGAGGAGGGCAGCTCTACCTGCAGGGAATCCATGCCGATGCGGTGACAGGCATTGCCCTTCATCTTTACATAGGTAGCCGAAGCCGGATCGTCGCCCACCAAAATGGTGGCGAGGATCGGAGTCTGGCCGCCGCTTTTTTCTTTCAGTGCGGCAACACGCGTGGAGAGTTCTTGTTCGGTTTTCTGGGCAAGAGCCTTGCCGTCCAGAACCAGTGCAGACATAGAAATATCTCAACTTGATCGATGAGCCGGGCGCCAGAATTGGGCAGGCTCTATTGGAGGTTGTGTGGAAGCTTAATGAAAGGGCGCTATTTTCGCACAGGCAGCAAACAATTTCCCTATAGAGTAAGCCGCGAGAACTGCGTGGCCGGGAGCGGATGAGTGAAAGGTTAAATTTCTTTAAAAATAATAGCTTAGCGCCGTTGACACCCCCGGGGGCCGCAAGTAATATGCGCGCTCTCTCACGGGGTCAGCCCCTAAGGGAATCGGGGCATAGCGCAGTCTGGTAGCGCGCCTGCTTTGGGAGCAGGATGTCGGGGGTTCGAATCCCTCTGCCCCGACCAGATTACCGGGTTTTCTTGCGCCCGTAGCTCAGCTGGATAGAGCATCCGCCTTCTAAGCGGATGGTCGCAGGTTCGAGTCCTGCCGGGCGCGCCATACTTTAATGGTGGCTGCGAGCTTGGTGGGCTTTTGATGGTCCGCAGTGAGCTTCTAGTCGCAGGACTATTCCGGCCAGTCAGCATAGCTGACTGGCGCCAGAACAATCGCAAAGCGGTGCTTTGCAAGCAATTGTTCTGGCCCTGCCGGGCTTTATGCCGGAGCAGGGACATTGGTGTCGCCACAAGGCATCAATTAAAACTTTATCAATGGTGGCCGTAGCTCAGTTGGTAGAGCACAGGATTGTGGCTCCTGAGGTCGCGGGTTCGATCCCCGTCGGCCACCCCATATTTGACCTTCTGGTCCCATAAACCCGGCTATATGCCGGGTTTTTTGGTTTTTGGGCTTTATTGTTCTATGGGTTGCCTTTACCTGGGTTGGGGCGATCTAGGATAATGCGCGCCAGTTTTGTGATTTCGGCCGTGGAATTGGCCGGATTTAACCATTTGGTAGTTAGGGGAAGAAACGTGACGGAAGTAGTAGAGCGCAAGGCAACCAATGTTCACTGGCACGACGGAGAGGTAACTCGTGGTGACCGTGCTGCAATGCTGGGTCATAAAGGTGTGACCTTGTGGTTTACCGGCCTCTCCGGCTCTGGCAAAAGCACCGTAGCGGTGGCGGTGGAGAAGGCGCTCACCGCTCGCGGTGTGCTGAGCTATCGCCTGGATGGCGACAATATCCGCCTCGGCATCAATTCCAACCTGGGCTTCTCCGCGGAAGACCGCCAGGAAAATATCCGTCGCGTGGGCGAAATCTCCAAGCTGTTTGCCGATACCGGAGTGGTTGTATTGAGCAGCTTTATCAGCCCGTATTCTGAAGACCGCGCTTTGGTGCGTAAGGTGCACGAAGAGGGTGACCTTCCTTTTATGGAAGTCTTTATTGACTGCTCCCTGGAAGCGGCGGAAGAGCGCGACCCTAAAGGCCTGTACAAGAAAGCCCGCGCCGGTGAAATTCGTGGTTTCACTGGTATCGATGACCCCTATGAAGCGCCGGTAAATCCGGAGCTCCACCTGCGCACCGACCAGATGACGCTGGAAGAGGAAGTGGATGCGGTGATCAAGTCCCTTCAGCAGCGCGGTATCATCGTCTGACATCTGTCTGATTGGCAGCCCGTCGCTGAAATTCTCGATGTGCTGCCAATTTGCTGTTCCGGGGCAAAAAATTGTTCGATTGCCCCGGAAATTCTTACTTCCATTCTTTGAGTTCTGCGTTCCTGCAGTCTAAATTTTAAACGACTTTTTCCGCAGAATTTTCTTCGAGTTTACTCGCCCGCCAAGTCTCCGACGCTTTTCCCGGCGCCACATATACTGTTGCTGTGCCACTTCAATTACTAGATCTGACTGTTGATACAGTTTGACCTTGAACTGTTTTGGTACAAGGAAAGGACGTAATGGCGTATGGAGGCGTATATGGCTTGGAGCGCAAGGAGCATCTCTGCGCGGCGGTTCGGCACTCGGCGAATAGTGACCGCTATAGTGGCCTCATTTTTTGTACTACTCGGTCTCGGCTGCTGGTTTGTTTATGAAAAGCTGCCGCGCATTCCCGGTGTTCCCAATGCGCCTGTTGTGGGAGTGCCGGCCGGAGCTTTGGATCATACCCCTAAGCCGGCCTACTCTGGTGAGCACCCGCGCAAGAGCGGCCGCCCGGCTGAATATTTTCCGTTTCCCATCGCTATTGGTGAAACCGGCCCCGTAGAAACTTTATTTTCTGGACCATCCACTTATCCATTTTTGTGCGGTGAAAATTCCGTTACAAAAGTTCAGCCTTTGGTCGATAACCACAGCGGCGAAGGTGTTCCCATATTTGACCTGGATGAAAGCGGAAAACAGACCGATGTCGTGGTTGGTTACAGTCGTGACTGCAGCCACACTACAGCGGTTTCCTACTTTTATCGCAGCACGCTGGACGGATTGTTTTACCCTCTGGAAAAAGCGAAAAATGATATCGACCAGGTGACGGTCAATGGCAAAACCACGGATTTTGTTGTGCGGCTGGAAACCGGAACCATAAACCGCTTCTTCTATGCCATTGCCGTCTTGCGGGGTGACGGGGAAAGTGCCGATAAACCAACAACCAGCAACTGGAATCGGCGGTTGATCTATCAGTTTCGCGGAGGCGTTGGTATCGGGCGCCGTCAGGGCGATATATCGCGAAAGTCAATTATCGATCGCCGTGAGGATCAACTTGCGCGCGGCTACGCCGTAGTTTATTCGACCGCAAATCAAACCAGTAATCACTACAATATCTGGCTCGCGGAAGACACCGCGCGTCGTCTGAAAAAGCAATTCGCAGCGCTTTATGCAGAGCCCATGTATACCGTAGGTATCGGTGGTTCTGGTGGTGCGATCCAGCAATATTTGCTCGCGCAAAATGCCCCTGGTGTTCTCGACGCTGCGCTTCCGCTGTATTCCTATCCGGACATGGTTAGCCAGACCATCTACGTATTTGACTGCGAACCATTGGAATATTTTTTCGATGTGGTTTCCGCAGAAAACCCGCGCTGGAAGGACGTGAAGGAACGCGAGGCAATTATCGGTCTGTCGTCTCAGAAAAATTTTGAACATCGGTTCAAGGCCCTGGAAAATGCGGCATCCATGTTTGATGGACGTTATCGTGGTGTCGCGGATGGTGCATCGGAATGTGTGCAGGGCTGGCGCGGCTTAGTGCCGCTGGTAAATAACCCCAACTTTGTGCATTTCAGCAAGAGTTTTACCGATCCCGTCGCAAAGAACACTCACTGGACGCACTGGGAAGATCTGCGCGATTTTTACGGCGCAGGCCAGGATGGATATGCCAATAGTGCCTGGGATAACCAGGGTGTTCAGTACGGTCTGGAGGCCCTGAAACAGGGAGTGATCAGCGTAGATGAATTCCTGCGCATGAATGCCACCATTGGCGGCTGGAAAACACCGACAGAGCAGGGCGGTGAAAAACTCTGGTTTATGAACGGAGAGCTGTTTCCGGTTGAACTCTCGGTATGGAGTGAGCAGAACATGAATCTCGGCAATCTGGATAATCCCGCGCCGAGAAGCGTCGCCAGTGTGCAGGCCATCGAGGGGATCTATCGCTCTGGCCACATCTTTCTTGGTGATGTGGAAATCCCGATCCTAGACGTGCGCCACTATCTTGAGGGTGAACTGGATATGCACCACAGCCTGGCGTCCTTCGCCAGCCGGGAGCGCATCCGCCACGCCCGCGGCCATGCGGATAACCAGCTGATATGGATGAGCCATAAGAGCTACAACCCTATCGACGAGGCGCTCGACATCATCGATCACTGGATGCAGAAGATTATTGAGCACCCCGAATTGGGTGTGGCAGGCAACAAGCCGGTGGAGGCCACCGATCGCTGTTTTGACAAGGATGGCAATGTTATTGCCGCAGGACCTCATGTTTGGGATGGCGAGTGGAACCACAAGTCAGATGGCGCCTGTATGCAAACGTATCCAATCTACAGCACCTCTCGCCAGGTGGCGGGCGGCCCAATTACTGGCGACATTTTCAAATGCGAACTGCAGCCACTTGAGCGAGCACTAGCCAAGAATATTTACGGTCCAGCGTCAACTGCGATTGTTGAGCGTATTGAGGATATGCGCAGAATATTCCCGGATGGCGTTTGTAACTTCAGCGCGCCGGATGTGGGGCGTCCAAAAGAGCGCCTTATTCAGCATGGTGGTGATGTCATCATTGCAGGGCGTTCAGTTAGTGCGGATTATCGTCAACTGCCTGAGGATGTTGCCCAGGAGCAGGAGAAACCACAGGACGAAGTTCAACCGACGCCGGTTTCTGCAAAGGGAGAGGGTGCGCGCATAGACTGAGCTGAGGCTAACTGCGAGCGTTTGCGCGATCGCGAGGGCAACTAGGCTTCGGCCGCGGGGGGATTGCCCGCTCGGTTGAAAAATGTGCAAAGGAAGTGTTTTGGAAATTTTGGCGCGTTTTTTGTTGACACAAAATTACGTTCGAGTATGATGCGCCTCGCTCAAGGGGGAAGCCCAAGAGCAAAACGGAAGGTTCAGCGAGATTGTCAAAATCGTCGCAGGCCACCGAAGGGTGGTTAGCTCAGTTGGTAGAGCGGCGCCCTTACAAGGCGTAGGTCACAGGTTCGACCCCTGTACCACCCACCACTTCCTCAGAGGAAGTCACTACCGCGGACCGGTAGTTCAGTTGGTTAGAATGCCGGCCTGTCACGCCGGAGGTCGCGGGTTCGAGTCCCGTCCGGTCCGCCAGATACAAAAAAGGCCCTGTTCGAAAGAGCGGGGCCTTTTTTGTATCTGCGTTTCGTCTGGAGTTGGCTGCTCGCTCGCTGATTTAGTGCTTTCGATTGCCATAAGTCCGAATTTCAACTAAATTTGGTCATATGTCCATCGTTGAGCCGGAGGCGATATGGCAAATCCAGCCCATACTCCCCAAACTACCGAAGATGAGGTCCTTCTCGAGGCGGTCCTGAATACAGCGGATCATTTGGGGTTTAAAAAGAAAGAGCTCAGTGAAATCATCCACCTGGATGACCGCACCCTGCGTCGCCGCAGTGGGCTCGCCCCGCAAAGTGCGGAAGGTCAGTTGGCACTGCTACTGGTGCGAGCTTACCGTTCAGCATTCGTCCTTATGGGCGGGGAAGAGGGCGCCAGAACCTGGTTCGCCACTGCCAATCGCGCGCTCAATGGGGTGCCCAAAGAGCTGGCCTGCCGTATCGATGGCCTGGTGAGAATCGTCACCTACCTGGATGCCATGCGAGGCAAGGTTTGATCGATCTTCGCGCCAAGATTCGCGATTCGGCTAGCCGGCTGATTGGGCGCCTGTATCGCATCATCGAATCTCAGGAAGAAGTTGCCACCAGAAGCCTGGTAAACAGCTTACAAAAGCAGGCGATACTCGAAAATTTGCTCGAACAGAGCAAGCCGGCACGCCTGCCAGGCAGCGAACAACTCCACTATCTGCTCGCCACCCCCTTTCGCTACCCGCCGCTTCCCTGGGGATCCCGTTTTGGCGGAACCGCAGAGGCAGGCATCTTCTACGGTAGCAAGACCGTGGATACTGTTCTGGCCGAAGCGGCCTACTATCGATTGCTGTTCCTGAATGACATGGAGCCTGCACCATCTGCACCCGTAACCAGCTTCCATCAGTTCTTTTCGGCTAAATATTGTGCAGACCCCGGCGTGCGCTTGCAGAGTGAAGATTGGCAGGATTTCTGGCCACAGCTGACACACAGCACCAGCTACAGCTTTTGTCAGCAGCTGGGTGCGCAGTTACGCGAATGTGGTATCCACGGGCTTGAAACTCCTTCAGCGCGCGCCCTCAGTTCGGGAGTTTCTCAATCGCCGATCTCCACTAGCGAAGGGATCAATGTAGCCCTGTTTAATCCCCAAGCCCTGTTGCGACGCCAGCCCACCATTGAGGCAGAGGTCACAGCGGAATCCAGTGCCGAAGGCGTATCCTTTCTGGTCAAATCCGGCAACGGTGTGCAAGCGCACAGTTTTGCACGGGACGCATTTCTCGTTTGCGGTCAGCTGCCGCTACCAGCCTGATCAAGGAATCCCACATAGTGCGCTACCTCACGGAATTGAGTCTCGAGGCGTTCATCGAGGCCGCCAGAAACGTTCCCTATCAGCAGATCAGTTCCGAGCTTTTTCCGGGGATCGATCTTTGGATCCGCCGCGATGATCTCATCGACCCCCTGATCTCGGGCAATAAAGCCTACAAGCTGATCTACAACCTGTTGGAAGCACGTGCCCAGGGCAAAGATACCATCGTTACCTGCGGTGGGGCCTGGTCAAATCATATTCATGCGACAGCGGCGGCGGGAGCGAGGTTTGATTTCCATACCATCGGTATCATTCGTGGTGAGAGACCGCCGGCGCTTAGTGCAATGTTGCAGGATGCCGAAAGGTTTGGCATGGATCTGCATTTTGTTTCCAGAGTGGCTTACCGTGGCCGCAATGATATGGACTTCCTGGCTAAAGTTGGTCTTGCTTGCGAAAATTTCTGGTTCATACCAGAAGGCGGCGCAAACGAGCTTGGAGCAAAGGGAATAAACATACTGGCTGATGTAATCTGCGAAACGAGTCCAAAGCAATTCGACGAGTGCTGGGTGGCCTCCGGTACCGGGGTTACGCTTGGTGCCCTAGCGGTGGGCTTGCCTGACAGAGTCAAACTAACAGGGGTGCCTGTGTTGCAAGGCGAAAAAAGTATTCGAAAATCTGCGGAAAGGTGGGCCTGCGCCAAAGGGCGAGAGCGGCACTTTGACCTGGTCGAGAATGCTCACCATGGCGGTTATGGCAAGTGTAGCCTGACACTTTTGAGCGCGCAGAGAAAATGCGAGGCACTTGGAAACTTGGGGCTCGAACATGTCTACACGGCGAAGCTGTTTTGTGCCGCAGCGCACTTCGCTGCCCCAATAGACGGAAATAAATTGGTGCGCAAAAATGCTGCTCCAAAACGCATCCTTCTGCTACATACTGGAGGTTTGCAGGGTAGGCGCGGACTGGCTGGTTGAAAAGGTCGGTGGTAGTTGGTTTGGTTAATATATAACCATTTCGTGTGATTTTTGGCTGCTTTCGTTTGTTTTTTATGGGCTGTTCGACTCGCTCATCTTGGTAAGGCATAATGGTTGGCGATATTAATTGGATCGGCTAATAGTTGAGCGATCACTGGGTGTAAAGCCCAAAATGCGTGAGCTTGGTAGCCAAACGCAATAAAAGAACTGCATTCGCCCAAATTCGGGCACCTGGGGGAGCGGTGTCGGAATTTCACACTATTGGTCTCATCGGTCGCACTGAAAGTGACAGCGCAGTCCTTTCGCTTATGCGCCTGATGGAGTTTCTCGAGCGCGAGGGCTACTCAGTTGTGCTCGAAAAAAATACCGCAAACGACGTTGCCAATCACAAGGCTCGCGTTTCGAGCAAGGAAAAGCTCGGAGAACTCTGCGATCTTGTCATTGTGGTCGGTGGTGACGGTAGCCTCCTTGGGGCAGCCCGTGCGCTTGCCAAATTCAGTGTCCCTCTCCTTGGTATAAACCGTGGCCGACTGGGCTTCCTCACTGACATCACCCCAGATGAAATCGAGCAGAAAGTAGGTGAAGTGCTTGCCGGAAAATATATGGCAGAAAGCCGCTTTCTACTGGATATGTCTGTTACCCGAGATGGTAAGCAAATAGGCAAAGGGTCATCTCTTAATGATGTAGTCATCCACCCCGGTGAATATATCCGGATGATTGAGTTTGACCTATTCATTGATGGGCAGTTCGTTTACACGCAGCGCTCCGATGGCCTGATTGTTTCGACCCCGACCGGCTCTACCGCATACGCTTTATCTGGTGGGGGGCCAATCATGCATCCAAAACTTGACGCAATTGTTGTTGTTCCACTCAACCCTCATACATTGAGTAGTAGACCTATTGTTGTGGAGGGTAGTAGTGAGTTCAAGATTATTGTGAGCGAGCATAATGCGACCCACTCATACGTTACTTGCGATGGGCACGACCAGGTTGTTACAGAACCGGGCGATATCGTTCGTATACATAAAAAGCCATACAGGCTTACCTTGATACACCCCCTGCAGCATAATTTTTATGAAACCTGTCGATCAAAACTCAATTGGCAAGTGGGTTGATGAAATTCAGCGCAGTGGGATTTTGTTGGTAGAAAGTATTAGTGCAGCCTCATTAGTTTGGGGGTTGTTGCAATGTTGCAGGAGAGTGGCAAAATACCCACTTTTTTTGGTGGTTTCCTAGTATTTGCTGCCTTTAAATGGTGGCTAGTTATTTTTTGATTGATGGGGCCTAATCGTGAACGCAATTTCTTCTCCTCCTGTGCAGCAAACTATGAGTGATGAAATCGACTTGGTGGTGCTTTTTCGTTCGCTCTGGGGCCAGAAGCTACTCATTGGGCTGGTGATGCTGGTGGCTGCCATTTTGGCAACGGCTTATGCTTTTTTGACTACTCCTGAATATCGAGTGCAAAGCATATTGCGGTCAGCTGCTATCAAAGACCTTGACGGTTTGAATCGTACGGACATTTACCGATTGTCGCCCGAACAAGCCTTGCAGCGTGTCGGAGGGGCATTGGAATCCTATGAAAACCGTCTGGGGTTCTTTCGGGAAAATCAAGATCTGTTCAAGGTCTTGCGGGAACCTGATAGTAGTCTTGAGCAAACATTCGAAAGATTCAATGAAGAAGCCTTCAGGATTCTCCAGCCTGACCCGAAAAAATCCGATAATCTTAGCGCCTATGTTGGTATTCAATTAACCTATCCTGCAGATGTTAATGGTGTCGATGTTGCCAATGGCTTTGTAGAGTATGCAATTACTGCCGAGAGGGAGCGTATTGGTGCCGATTTGAAAACCTTAGTGCAAAACCGCTTGGGTCAGCTTGAGTTACAAATTTCAGCAGCTCGTGCCAATTATGAGGCAAGTAAGGAGGTTAAAATTGCTGCTTTACTTGAGGCTGATAATCTGAAACGTGCTGAGTTGCAAGATAAACTCGAGGCTCTGCGAAAAGAGCTTAAAACTCGCCGAGACAACCGCATCGCACAGTTGGAGGAGGCGATTCGTATTGCTGGCGCGCTAGAAATAGAAAAGCCAACTACGCCGTCTGCGCTGGGATATGTCGAGCGAGAAACGCAAGGGAGTGTGATTCGCACTGAGGTAAACAACCAGCAAATACCGCTCTATTTCTTGGGCACTAAAGCATTGGAGGCGGAGCGTAATGCCCTTCAGAAGCGTCGCTCAGACGATTTCACTGAACCGCGTATCGCTCAAATTACCAGTGAGCTTCAGCTGCTGTCGCACAATAGGCAAGTTGAGGTGCTTAAGCTGCGTGAAAACGAAGATCTGTTTCTTAAGGATCTGGCTGAGTGGCGTGAAGAGTTTGCACGCCTGCAAAATCTAAAAATCGACGTGTCCGATATTAAGCTGGTCTCTATTGATCAGAATGCTGTCGAACCTGTTCGCCCTGTGCACCCTCGGAAATCGTTAATTTTGGTGCTCGGCCTTATGCTGGGCGGTATGTTAGGTGTATTTATCGCCATGATGCGCATTTTCTTGCGTCCACAAGCTTTGCGAAATCCATCTGGTCGGCTGAGTTTGACATTGCAGGAGTGACTTTGCGTCCCATTGTATGAGAGGTACTCTGCAAGGGGGCATCAATCCTATTTGCAATGTGTGTGTCCATAGAGGAAGCGGTTCCCGCTTGGTGACCTGAAGTTAAGTTCCTCGAGGGTTTCCAAGTTTGCTGCTCGTCAACACTGGGGGCCAACTTTTTAGGTGAAATCGTTTGCATTTAGGCTGTTGATTATTTGAATTGGTCGCAGTCTGGATAGTGACTGTTAGTGCGGCGAGATATTGGTCGGATGTTGGGTGTATGCGTTTACTGGGGATGTTAGGTGGGGGGGGGAAGTTATGAAACACTCCGCTACCAAAGAGTTGGTGGTGAGTGAGCAACGAGCTACACGCGGCCGTAATTTAAGGTTGTCGCTAGCGACATCTCTGGTTGCGCGTATGTCGGGGGTGCTTCTCCAGGTGATCACGCTGCCTATTGCTGCATCGTCTTTAGGTGCGGCGGATTTTACTATCTATGCGATGTTAGGTGCTTTCCTTGCCGCTATGGCCTTATCGAATCTGGGTATGGGGCAGGCAACCACGCTGCGCATGGCGGAAGCAATAGGTGCGGGTGATAATGCTAGAGCGCATGACACGCTACGTGTCTCCTTGATCATTGTTGGGGGAATCGCTTTTGCGCTTGCATTGGCGGCGGTAGGACTGATTTTGTTCACTCCCATTATGACAATGGTCTTTGCTAACCAGCTAAACGGTTCAGTTGCACCGAATGATGCTGCTCTTTTTGCGTGCGCTGTGTTTTTCGTTACACAGGTGGTATCAGTATTTGAAGCGGCACAGCTTGCACAACAAAGACAGTATCGACTCAACCTTGCTATGGCGGTGGGAACCCTCTTGGCGGCTGCTAGTGTCTTTTGGGTGTCCAACCATAACCCAAGTGTGCTCTCAATTTTAATTGCTGTTCATTTGCCTGTCACTGTAGCGAGAATTTACAACGCTATAGTTGTGTGGGTGCAATTTTGCTCCAAGTATACCTCCTCCGCCGGCCCTGTGAAGATTAGAGCTGGAGCTATTTTTAAGGATGGGTTGCATTTCGTCTCAGGGACAACAGTGTCAAACTTTTTAACGCACCACCTTAGTATTTTAATTGTAGGTGCCTTTTGTGAGTCAATTGTTGCGGCTTCTTTTGCTGCAGTAATGAATAGCGTTCTTCTTGCTACAGTTGTATTTAACCACATTATGGCCCCTCTACGTGGTGCGCTCCCTGAGGCGAAGGCGAGGGGAGATGGTCTGTGGATACGCCGTGTGTTTATCAATGTAACAATGATGAACAGTTTGGTTGGGTTTGCAATTGCTTTCCTGTTTTTCATTTTTGGCACCGCAATTTTTCAATATTGGTATGGCGGAAGTGTTGTTCCTTGGCCTGAGCTAACTCGGGGAGCCGGCGTTTATATCCTGGTGCTTACGTTGGAGATAACATTTTTTGGCTTCGTTACGGCCTTGGGGTACCTTCGCTTTGCGTCTATATGCATGCTTGCAAAGGGTGTCGCGGTATCTGGCGTTGTTTTTATTTTATCGTCAAATGTAATTGTTCACGGGTTGATGTGGGTGATTTCGGCTATTTCATTTTTCATTTCTATGTTGCCACTGGCTGTTTTTTCATGGCGCCTAATGCGCCCTGAGTGTGCATGGGAAAACAGTTGGATGGGTATATCGCGAGGTGCCAAGTGAAGCGATGTGGGTTCGCGAAATGAAAGCCTTTACAGTTATTGCTGCTTCGTTTTTTCGATATTTTATCATTGTAAGTACGTTTTTGGTGTTTGCTGCGGCCCTTTCCAGATCATTTGAGCATGCGCCCTTTATAGGTGTCGCGAAGCAGGGGGTGTTGATATTGTTTTCACTTACTGCGGTTATTTGTGCTGGTCATCTTGCTGGAGCATCGTTGGCAATTTTTGGGTATTTTATTTTTTTGTTTTTCGGGGCTTTTTTTACTCTCCCTTCAGATTTCAATCTGACAACCTTATTCAATATATTTGGTTATATATTGCTGTTTCTACTTTACTGTGCGTTTGGTGCTAGAAATTCTAGGCGTTTTTTTGAGGAAATTGTTAATGTTCTGGTTTGGATTAGTCCGATTTTTTTACTGATAAACGGTATCTCTATGGGTGATTCGGACGCCTATACCTATGGTAAACACCAGTTTCAAGGGGTTTTTTATAATCCAAATCCGTTTTCTGCATTTTGCTCCGTTTTATTGATAGCTTGTGTGTGGCGGGGATTTGTTGCGCCTGGTCGAAGGTTGGAGAGGTTGCTGTGTTTGGTTTCCGTGCTGGGCCTGGTTGTTATGCTGCTCATGTCGTTTTCACGAGCTGCGATATTGGCGACATCGATTGGGCTGTTTTTGATGCCGTTTAGCACAAGGTTGAAAGTGGCGGTGGGTGTTGTTTTTTCATTTGTCGCAGTTTCGTATTTTCTGGTTGGCGTTGGTCCCGATGACATTGTGGTTCAGCGGGATGTGATGGAGGAGTCCGGGCGCGTACAGATTCTGGAAAATTATATAGCTAAGCTTAACGAATATTATTGGGTATTTGGAACTGGGTTCTCGCTTGATGGCGATCGAATCAAATCAGAACTTTCTTATTTTGATGTGTGGTTGTCCACGGGTGTAGGGTTTCTAGGGTTTGGTGTATTTTGGCTTGTTGCTATAGTGGCGTCCTTTCGTGTGCGCAAAGTTGGTTATGGAGGGCTTGCCTCAACGCTCCTTTTTTTTGTTTTAACTCTCAGCCTTTTTGAGGGGTATCTCGCAAATGTTTCGAGCATTATAACGGTGCTTGCTTATGTTGTGGCTGGGGTTGTCACTCGGTTAGGTCGCGAGGTGGAATCTAAAAGGTTACTAAGCTCTGAATCATCATTGGCTTGAATTGTAATATGCGCATTCTTATTTCTGTTTCTTTTTTTACGCCTGCTTTTCGCGCCGGCGGCCCGGTTCGCAGTCTTTCATATTTGCTTTCTCATTTGAAAGGTGATTTTGAATTTTTGATTCTAACTTCCGATCGGGATTTAGGTGATAGTGAACCTTATGCAGGGTTGCCTCGCGATCAGTGGGTGGAGGCTCATGGTGCGCAAGTTCGTTATTGTTCTCCCGGGTCTCTTACGCCATGGGGGTTGGCTAAAATCTTACGCGAAACGCCGCATGATTTACTTTACCTGAATAGTTTCTTTAGCTCACGGTTCACTATTGCGCTGCTTATGGCTAGACGGTTTTTCAATTGTCCCGCCGCACCTGTTTTACTCGCTCCGCGTGGAGAATTTAGTCCAGGGGCGCTAGCTATCAATCATGTAAAGAAGCAAGCATATATACAGGTTGGGAAAGCGCTTGGGCTTTTCCGTGATATTTTTTGGCACGCTTCCACTGAGCACGAGAAGGTCGATATTCAGGCGAAAATGGCGGTTCCGGATGGTCAGGTTGGAATTGCGTGTAATTTGGCTGCACCGCTTCCTGCAGAGCCACCATTTCATGCGTTACGCGCTAAAGATGAACCATTGCGTGTTTTATTTTTGTCGCGTATTTCACCAAAGAAAAATCTTGGTTTTGCGTTTGATGTTTTGAAAAATGTCAGTATTCCAATACGCTTTACTGTAATGGGTCCGGAAGAGGATGTTGCATATTCAGAGCGTTGCCGAGAACAAATTCGAGCCTTGCCTGATCATGTCATTGTGGATTGGGTCGGTGCGATACCCCATGACAAAGTGGCTAATGCGATGGTGGCTCATGATCTGTTTTTTTTGCCTACGCAAGGTGAAAATTTTGGACATGTCATTGCTGAGGCGCTGGGTGTCGGCACGCCCGTGCTTATCTCGGATACTACTCCCTGGCGGGGCCTTGCGGAAAAGGGGATTGGTTTTGATATTTCGCTTGAAACTCCAGCGGGTTTCCATGAAGCCCTTTCCCAGATTTGGAAGTTGGGTCCTGAAGAGTATGCAGTGTTGCGGGTAAACGTATTTGCCTATGCACAAGAGCGTCAAAGAACGGGGTCGGAGGTCGAGGCGCACCGAACCCTATTTTTGCGCGTACTTGCTGATTCAGGGTTTTTTGAAGCTAATTTGCAGAATAATGTGAGAGAAAATGAATATGAAATATAACGGAAATTATGCTGCAGGCGCGTCATTTGAGAATAAAGTGCTGCTAATAACAGGTGGCACTGGATCATTCGGGAATGCAGTTTTAGATAAATTTCTTACTACCGGCATCCGTGAGATTCGTATTTTTAGTCGAGACGAAAAAAAGCAAGATGATATGCGTAAGCGCTACGCTAATTCTAAGCTGAAGTTTTATATCGGCGACGTGCGCGATTTTCAGAGTGTGCTGAATGCTACCCGTGGTGTGGATTATATTTTTCATGCTGCTGCACTTAAGCAGGTACCTTCCTGCGAATTCCACCCGATGGAAGCTGTTAAGACCAATGTCGTTGGGACTGAAAATGTGTTGGAAGCGGCCATCCAAAATGGTGTTCGGCGCGTTGTCTGCCTTAGCACAGACAAAGCTGTTTACCCCATCAATGCCATGGGTATCTCCAAGGCGATGATGGAGAAAGTGATGGTGGCCAAGTCTCGCAACGTCGATGAAGAAAAAACGGTTATCTGCGGTACCCGATATGGCAATGTAATGGCATCGCGAGGCTCAGTGATTCCATTGTTTGTGGATCAGATTCGCGCTGGTAAGCCGCTGACGCTGACCGACCCTAACATGACTCGCTTTATGATGACGCTGGCTGATGCGGTAGAACTTGTGTTGTATGCCTTCGAGCACGGTAGCAACGGCGATCTTTTCGTGCAGAAAGCGCCAGCTGCCACGGTTGAAACTCTAGCTAGGGCGCTTACACGGATGCTTGATAAGCCCGAGTACCCAATTGAAGTTATCGGTACTCGTCATGGCGAGAAACTTTACGAGGCACTCCTCAGCCGAGAAGAAATGGCCTGTGCCGAAGACCGAGGCGATTACTATCGCGTACCGCCGGACCTACGTGATCTTAACTACGCTAAGTTTTTTGAGCAGGGCGAAGAGAAGATTTCTCGCGCCGAGGACTATAATTCGCACAATACCCAACGTCTGGATGTTGAAGGTATGGAGCGCCTGCTGCTGAAGCTGGATTTCATTCGTTCCATCCAGCAAGGTGAGCGCGTAGCGCCGGAGGAGTGAGGGATGAAAGTTCTGATCACCGGTGCGAATGGTTTTATAGGACGGAATCTTATCGCGCATCTGGATGAGCGACGCGATATTGAAGTGTTGTGCTTCACCCGAAATGATTCGCTGGACGCATTGGCGGGCCTAGTAAATCAGGCTGGTTTTGTATTTCACCTCGCTGGTGTCAATCGTCCGCAGGATCCCCTGGAATTTCAGAGTGGCAACACTGACCTGACATACAAGCTGTGTGAGGCTATTGAATCAAGTGGCCGGAAAATTCCGGTGCTCTATACCTCTTCTAGCCAAGCCGAATTGGACAACCTTTATGGCGTTAGTAAGCGTGGCGCCGAGGGGGCGCTACTTGATCTTGCTAAGAGGCATGGCTCCGTTGTGCACCTTTTCCGCTTGCCCAATGTGTTCGGAAAATGGGCTCGCCCGAACTACAACTCTGCTGTGGCGACTTTCTGCCACAACATCGCCCGTGATCTGCCTATTCAGATTAACGATCGTCAAGCTCTCGTCAACCTGGTTTATATCGACGATGTGATTACTCATTTCATCTCTGTGATGGAGGGGCGACTGGCTGGTAACCCATTTGTTTCGGTTAATCCGCAATACACCATTACAGTTGGCGAGCTGGCAGAGCAGTTGCAAGTTTTTCGTGATAGTCGCGCTACTTTGACTACTGAGGCGGTCGGTACTGGCTTGAAGCGTGCTTTGTACGCTACCTACCTAAGTTATTTACCGCCCGAGCGTTTTTCTTATGAGGTGCCGAAGTATGGTGATCCACGTGGTGTCTTCGTTGAGATGCTAAAAACCCGCGATTCCGGCCAATTTTCTTTTTTCACCGCACATCCTGGTATCACTCGTGGCGGGCACTACCACCACTCCAAGACAGAGAAATTTCTTGTTATCAAGGGCCAGGCATGTTTCCGCTTTCGTCATATCACTACAGGCGAGTTCCATGAGCACTCTACGTCGGGGGAGCAGCCAGAAATAGTCGAAACCGTACCTGGTTGGACTCACGACATCACCAATGTCGGTGATGAAGAAATGATTGTGATGCTCTGGGCAAATGAGATTTTTGATCGTGAGCATCCGGATACCTATGCGCGCCCCATTTGTACCGAAGTATAAAGGCACCCTTGAAGAGAGTTTCAATGAAGAAATTAAAAGTTGTAACTGTGGTGGGTACTCGCCCGGAAATCATCCGCCTGTCACGGGTTATGGCCAAACTTGATCAGTACTGTGAGCATATTTTGGTGCACACTGGTCAAAATTATGATTACGAGCTGAACGAGATATTCTTTCAGGATCTCGGTATTCGTAAACCAGATCATTTCCTCAGCGCTGCTGGTGCAACAGGCGCTGAAACGATAGGTAACGTGATAGTTGCTGTGGATCGAGTGCTGGCAGAAGTGCAGCCGGAGGCCGTGTTGGTACTGGGGGATACCAATAGTTGTATGGCGGTGATTCCAGCTAAGCGGCGTAAAATTCCGACGTTCCATATGGAAGCTGGAAATCGTTGCTTTGATATGCGCGTACCAGAAGAAGTCAATCGTCGTATCGTTGACCATACCGCTGATATCAATCTGACCTATAGCACTATTGCACGCGACTATCTCTTGAGGGAAGGGCTATCGCCGGACATGGTGATTAAAACAGGCAGTCCGATGTATGAGGTACTCAACCATTACCGAGACGGTATAGACGCATCTGATGTGCTGGAGCGCTTGGGGCTGGAGGCTGGTAAGTTTTTCGTGGTGAGTGCTCACCGTGAGGAGAACGTGGATTCCGACAAGAATTTTCTCAAGCTGGTGAATGTTCTCAACACTATTGCGGCGTATTACGATTACCCGGTGATTGTCTCCACCCATCCGCGAACCCAGAAGCGGGTGGATGCCATGGCGGTGACGTTTCACGATAATGTGCGCTTGCTTAAACCGCTGGGCTTCAAGGCATACAACAAACTGCAGCTCGCGGCAAAGGCGGTATTGTCAGATAGTGGCACGATCAACGAAGAGTCCTCTATCCTCAACTTTCCAGCGCTAAATATCCGCGAGGCACATGAACGCCCCGAGGGTATGGAGGAAGCTGCTGTAATGATGGTTGGACTTGAGGTCGAGCGAGTCATTCAGGGCCTCCAAATACTGGAGCAGCAAGCAAGCGGCGAAGTGCGTAGCTTAAATTTGGTGGCAGACTACAGTATGCCTAACGTGGCGGAAAAGGTAGTGAGGATCATTCATAGCTACCGTGATTACGTCATGCGGACGGTGTGGAAAAGGTACTGATTAAGTGGCTACTCGTGTCCTCATTCTGACTCAATGGTTTGATCCAGAACCAACTTTCAAGGGGCTGGTCTTCGCTCGCGAGCTGGTCAAGCAAGGCTTTGATGTAGAGGTTGTGACCGGTTTCCCCAACTATCCGGGAGGTAAGTTCTATCCCGGGTACAAGCTCAAATTAGTGCAACGTGAACAGATCGACGGGGTTAAAGTGACACGATTGCCGCTGTATCCGAGTCATGATCAAAGCGCGATTGGGCGGATACTTAATTATGCGAGTTTTGCTGCGACTTCTCTTTTTTATAGTTTATTCGGTGCCAGACGCCCGGACGTCATCTATGCTTATCACCCGCCACTCACTGTCGGTGTTGTTGCGGCGTTGATCCGTATGTTCCGTCGGATCCCTGTCGTCTATGACATCCAGGACATGTGGCCGGATACGTTGCGGGCTACCGGGATGTTTTCCAATGAGAAAGCACTGAAAGCCGTATCCTGGGTATGTGATTGGGTGTATCGGCGCGTCGATCAGTTAGTTGTATTGTCTCCAGGCTTTAAGCGCTTGCTGATTGAGCGTGGCGTGCCGGAGGGCAAGGTTGAGGTAATCTATAACTGGTGTGCGGAGGATACACTTGCCGCTCCACTGGGGAAGTTGTCTGACTCTTTTCCAGACAGTAGAAAGTTTCGTATTTTGTTTGCTGGAAATATGGGTAAGGCCCAGGCGTTGAATGCTGTTCTCGATGCTGCCGAGCTATTGCAGGAGTCTTCTCCCGATTTGGCTTTTGTATTTCTCGGTGGTGGCATTGAGGTCACTCAATTGCAGCAGGCAGCATTAGATAAAGGCTTGAGAAATGTAGTTTTTCTTCCTCCGGTTCCTATGGCCGAAGTCGGAAGCTATCTTGATGCCGCCGATGCTTTGCTTGTACATCTTAAGAAAGATCCGTTATTTGCCATCACTATTCCTTCCAAGGCTCAGGCTTATATGGCGGTAGGAAAACCTATTTTAATGGCCGTAGATGGTGATGCTGCGGACCTGATAAGGGAAAGTAGATGTGGCTTGGTGGCAGATTCGGAAGACCCCCGCGCTATTGCAAATGCAGCTTTGTCTCTTAAACTTACTTCCCCTGAAGAGCGCAAAGCCATGGCAGATAACAGTCGTAATTTCTATCGCGAAAAACTTTCTTTGAGTGTCGGAAGCCAACGCTTTGGGGTGATATTCAGAAGGTTAGCTGATGTAACGGCGTAATTTCTTCGGTTAGCGTCATAAACGCATCGAGTCACTTTTTGGCAGTTTTTCCCCATTTAAGGTAATCGGATGTTAAAACGCATTTTCGATATTTTTTCTTCAGCCCTAGGTTTGCTGCTGTTCGCGCCGGTCATTGCTCTTATTGCCTGGCAAATCCGCCGCAAACTTGGCATTCCTGTACTGTTCCGTCAAGTTCGTCCTGGCTTGAATGGTAGGCCATTCGAGATGGTTAAATTTCGCACTATGCGCGATGCCGTGGATGCGACAGGCGGCTTGCTGCCGGACTCCGAGCGAATGACACCGTTTGGTAGTTTTCTGCGTTCTAGCAGCCTAGATGAGCTACCGGAACTGTGGAATGTACTCAAGGGTGATATGAGCCTGATAGGCCCACGTCCGTTGCTCATGGAATATTTACCACTCTACAGTCCGGAGCAATACCGGCGCCATGAGGTAAGGCCGGGAATTAGTGGCTGGGCTCAGGTCAACGGCCGCAATGCATTGAGTTGGGACGAAAAATTTAATCTGGATATCTGGTATGTGGACAATCGTTCTTTTTTTCTGGATATGAAAATCATCTGCCTGACCATAAAGAAGGTGTTATTGCGTGACGGAATCACTGCCGAAGGTGAAGCCACTATGCCAAAATTTGAAGGAAAACTTGATAAATGAAAGCTTATCGAAAAGATTTGATCATTATTGGCTTTAGTGGTTTTGGTAAGGAGGTTTTTTGGCTTGCTTCTCGCCTAGGAGTAACGGTTCGTGGTTTTCTTGATGATAATCCCGAAGTTGTTGGGCAGGCATTTCATTCCGTCCCCATATTGGGTGAGGTAGCGCAGTGGGTCGAATATGCTGACTGTGATTTTGTCATTGCGATCGGTAATCCTCGGATCCGGAAAAAAGTGTATGACAAAATGTGCACTTTGGGTATGCCTTCATTTGCTACGTTGATTGACCCCGACGCTGTCGTCATGCCTGAACATGTCACGATTGGTTCAGGTAGTGTTGTATGTGCAGGTACGGTCGGAACAGTTGAAATCAGTATTGGTGCTCACGTCATTATTAATCTTAATTGCTCGATTGGCCATGAGGCTGTAATAGAAAATTTCGTCACTATAGCACCCATGGTAGCTGTTTCGGGCAATGTGCGAATTGGTCAGCGGTCAGAGGTGGGTACGGGTGCGTCTATTCGCCAGGGGTTAACCATTAACGATGGTGCAATGGTTGGTATGGGGAGTGTTGTGACCAAAGATGTAACGGAAAATACGGTAATTTTTGGAAACCCTGCAAAACCTTTCAAGATTATTAATGATTGACGAGATTTTAAATGATGTCTTCTATTAATCGTGGATTAAAAGTTGCCATAGTTGGAGCGGGAACTATGGGGAGGGGAATTGTTCAAGTGCTCGCTCAGACTGAAGATGTCACTTCAATTATATGGAAAGGGCGCTCTCTGAAAAGTATTCATAGCGCTTTTTCTGATCTTGAAGTTCAGTTGGGACGACTTGTTGCTAAAAAGCGCATTGCTGCTGAGGAAGCATCACGCTTCATTCGAAAGATCGTTGCTACGGAAGACTACGCAGATCTAACTGATGCTCAGTGCATCATAGAAGCAGTTTCAGAAAATATGGATGCCAAGCGTGATGTTTTCGTCAGTCTGGCGAAGGTTACTAGTCCGGACACAATTTTAGCTTCGAATACATCATCGCTTTCCATTACAGAGCTTGCCAGTCTAACTGCGAACCCGGCTAATGTTGTGGGGCTGCATTTTTTCAATCCAGCTCCCGTCATGAAGCTCACTGAGGTAATCGCCGGCCTGACTACCTCTCAGTGTACGCTTAATTGGGCTTTGGATTTTGCCCGCAAGCTTGGCAAAGATCCGGTCGTGGTTAACGAAGCGCCCGGTTTCATAGTCAACCGCATGCTAATTCCCATGATAAATGAAGCCATTGGTATCTTGGCGGAATCCGTTGCCACTGCAGAGGAAATCGATAAGGCAATGACGCTAGGTGCAAATCATCCTATCGGACCTCTTGCTCTGGCAGATCTAATAGGCAATGACGTCAATCTTTCCATCATGGAAACACTGCACAGTGAAACGGGTGATCCTAAGTACCGCGCGCACCCTTTGTTGCGTAAGATGGTGCGCGCCAACTTGCTAGGCCGGAAAACCGGCTTCGGTTTTTTCAAATACTAATATTGGTTGTCTCACACAATGCTTAACACCCCATTCTCCCCTTGGCCCTCATTTTCTCATGATGAGGCTGATGCTGTTCGTGATATAGTTCTCTCTAATAAGGTCAACTACTGGACTGGGCAGGAGTGTCGCGAGTTCGAAAAGGAATTTGCGGAATGGGCCGGAACCAAACATTCGGTTGCCTTGGCCAACGGTACGGTTGCACTCGACGTTGCTCTGCAGGCAGTGGGTATAGGTAATGGTGACGAAGTGATTGTAACTTCGCGTACATTCCTTGCGTCAGTGTCTAGTATCGTGAATGCCGGCGCGGTTCCGGTATTTGCAGATGTCAACAATGAATCTCAGAATATTACAACTGAAACCATCCGCGCGGTACTCTCACCACGTACTCGGGCGATTATTTGTGTGCATCTCGCCGGCTGGCCCTGCGACATGGATCCTATTATGGCGCTGGCTGCCGAGTATGATCTGAAAGTGATCGAGGATTGTGCTCAAGCTCATGGCGCGCATTATAAAGGTCAGCCAGTTGGATCCATAGGCCATGTCGGAGCCTGGTCTTTCTGCCAAGATAAGATTATGTCTACTGGCGGTGAGGGAGGAATGGTGACTACCAATGATCGTGAGTTGTGGTCACGTATGTGGTCAATCAAGGATCATGGTAAGTCTTGGGAGGCTGTTTACGAGCGGCAACATGTTCCCGGGTTTCGATGGCTGCATGATAGTTTCGGTACCAACTGGCGAATGATGGAGGTGCAAGCCGTCATTGGTCGCATCCAATTGGGACGAATGAAGGATTGGCATGCGAAACGGTTGGCCAACGCCAATCGTATATGGTCAGTCGCTAGTTCTCTGAAGGGACTTCGCGTGCCAGCTTTACCCAGTGACATCAATCATGCGGCCTATAAATGCTATGTATTTGTCGAGCCGTCGGAGCTGGAGCGTGGTTGGGATCGCGATAGAATTATAAGTGAGATAAACGCAAAAGGTGTTCCTTGTTATTCGGGCTCGTGCTCCGAGGTTTATTTAGAAAAAGCTTTCGATGGGACGGGCTGGCGACCGACAGAGCGTTTGCCGGTTGCGAGGTCATTGGGCGAAACAAGTTTGATGTTTTTGGTGCATCCGACGCTTACGGATATGGAAATTGACAAGACTTGTGATGTGCTCCGATCTGTAATGGCAGAAGCTGTTCGACCAACGAATTGAGAAATTAGCGGTTAATTGGGGTTTCGCGGGGGGATAATTTTGGTGGATAAGCTACGTAATTGGTTGCTGGGGTTGCCGCGTCATAATAAGCGACTTTTGCAAGTCGCCGTCGATATATTCTTGGTTTGGTTGGCTTTGTGGTTGGCATTCGTCATTCGCTTGGGGGGCGACAATCCTAACTACTCTTTTGCTAAATATTCGTGGCTATTCATCAGTGCATCCTTGATCGCAATCCCTATTTTTGTACGACTTGGCATGTACCGTGCGGTAATGCGGTATTTTGGCAAGGATGCTTTGATCACGATTTTTAAAGCCGTGACACTCTCGTCTCTGGTGTTGGCCTTAGTGGTGTATTGGTATCGTGAGACACCTGCTATGGTTCCACGCTCGCTTGTTTTCATCTACTGGTGGTTAAGTTTGGGGCTCATTGGCGGCCTGCGCTTATTAATGCGCCAGTTTTTTATGGGGCACTGGTTCGATTCCGTTTGGAAAATGCCATTTGTAAGCCGTGAAGATCACTTGCCTCGCGTTGCTATCTATGGGGCCGGTGCTGCGGGGAATCAGTTGGTGGCGGCATTGCGGTTGGGGCGCGATATGCGACCTGTGGCATTCATTGACGATGATTTGAGTATTGCCAATCAGGTCATTGCCGGCTTGCGCGTATTCAATCCGAAGCATATGCAGGACATGATTGACCAGACCGGTGTTCAGGAAATTCTCTTGGCGATTCCATCCGCCTCCCGCGCACGACGCCGTGAGATTCTTGATCTGCTGGAGGACCTTCCGCTGCATGTGCGCAGTGTGCCTGGATTTATGGATTTGGCGAGTGGTCGGGTTAAGGTTGACGATATTCAAGAAGTGGATGTTGCAGATCTGCTAGGTCGCGATGCGGTGCCACCGAATAAGTTGCTTTTTGAACGTTCTATTCGTGGCCATGTAGTAATGGTGACCGGGGCCGGGGGTTCAATAGGGTCCGAGTTGTGTCGACAGATTTTGAACTCAGGGCCTACCACTCTGCTGTTGTTTGAGCACAGCGAATTTAACTTGTATGAAATTCACGCTGAATTGGAGCGGCAAATCCAGCGGGAGTCGCTTTCTGTGCGCTTGGTACCGATCCTTGGTTCTATACGTAATGCGGACCTATTAGAAAATGCAATGCGCTCTTGGGCAGTCAACACGGTATATCACGCGGCAGCGTACAAGCATGTGCCAATGGTTGAGCATAATGTCGCCGAAGGTGTATTGAATAATGTGTTTGGGTCTATGTATGCAGCTCAGGCGGCAATTAAGACCGGGGTTACAAATTTTGTTTTGATTTCTACCGATAAAGCTGTACGCCCAACTAATGTGATGGGCAGTACCAAGCGGCTTGCAGAAATGGTGCTTCAGGCGCTGCATGCGGAGTCCGCACCTGTTTTGTTCGGTGACTGGAAGCGTCTGCCACAGGTAAATAATACCCGTTTTACCATGGTGCGTTTTGGTAACGTACTCGGATCATCTGGTTCTGTAATTCCACGCTTTCGCGACCAAATTAAACATGGCGGCCCGGTTACGGTGACCCATCCAAATATAACCCGCTATTTCATGACCATCCCGGAAGCCGCTCAATTGGTTATTCAGGCGGGCTCAATGGGGCATGGTGGCGACGTATTTGTGCTGGATATGGGGGAGCCGGTTAAAATTGTTGAATTGGCGGAACAGATGATTCATCTGAGCGGATTCAGTGTTCGTTCGGATCTTAACCCGCGTGGCGACATTGCCATTGAGTTTACTGGCCTACGCCCAGGCGAGAAACTCTATGAGGAGCTGCTGATTGGCGATAACGTTAGCTCGACGGATCATCCGATGATCATGCGGGCGAATGAAGAATATTTGCCGTGGGAGATGTTTAAGGGGGTAATGGAGGAGCTGCTCGGTGCTGTCGAACGTGATGATTACGAGCGGGTACGCCAGCTATTGCGGGAAACAGTAAACGGATATACGCCCGACGGTGAAATTGTTGATTGGATTCACCAGAAACGCTATTGCCAGCCTGAAATGGCCTGATTCAGTTTTTAGTTCTCAAGAAAGCGCTGAATTCGTTTCAGCGCTTCAAGCAAATAGATCGGGTAATAATGTTTTTGAAGTTGCTTGTTCGTTCTGTATTTCTCTATCGATTATTCGTTTCACCAAAACTCTAATTTGCCCAATATTAAGTGGTCGTGACGGTTGCTTATATAGGGCTTCGCTTACAAGCTCTCTTAGTTTTGTGAACTCCTCAGTTTCTGGTGTGCCCCCCGCATATCGAGTGTTCAGCCATTTATCTAAGGTTTTATTCAGTAGGCGGGCGTCACCGCTATCTATAGCTATGGATAGTTCTCTCGTTAATGCTCTCAAGTTCAGATCTTTTGTGTTGTTTTTGTTTTCCGGTTGGATCCTATTTCGGCGTTGCTGGATGAAATAAACAAGCCAAAATAAATGTGACGCGAGTGCAGCAATGGCAAGATTACGCCAGAAGTGGTCCTTGTTGATGGTGGGCTGCATGTCAGGCGATATCTCGTTACTTGGACGAGTCTGCTGCGCAGCTTGGGGCAAAGCGCCACCTGAGACTTTAAAGCGGAATGCCGGCAGCTGAGTCGCCCGCTGACGTCCAGTCTTGCTATCCCACCAAGTGATAGTAATCGCCGGCAACTGATAACTGCCGGGCTGTGTAGCAACAATCGCGGTGGTTTCAATACGACTGCCGGTAATGCCATTCGCACCAGATTGGTCTTCTTGCTGCGGTTGGTCTGGATAGGTTTTCAGGGCTTCGATATTCAGCTTCGGTAGTGGCGGAAGCTGCGCTGCGCGGAGACCTTCTGCGCGCATGGTAATGATGCGGGTAATGGGCTCGCCAACCTTGAATTCCTCTGGGTCTTTACTCCAGCTCTGCACCAGGCCGAGGCTGGCGGCGGGGAGCCAGTGGCTGCCGGTATAGCTATCGGGTTTGGGGTCAACCTGTATGGTTTTTGCTTCCGAGCGCAGACGGATGCGCTGGGCGTTGCGGTTGAAGAGGGAAAAGGGGTCCCGGCGGCCGGTGACAGCAACGTAATTTAGTGCCGGAATCTGCAGTTCGCCCGAGCTTTCCGGGAATACGGCGTAGGTGAGTTCGTAGACGGCGTGGCCTACGCCGTTGATTCTGCGCTCGTAGCGTTGTTCATCGACTTTCTCAACATGTGCGCCGGCGATCTGCAACGGGTCGGTGGCGATGTCGTGGAGGCCCACCGTTGTGTACAAGCGGACTTTAACCAGGAGTTGTTCCTGGACGTACAGTTTCTCTTTATCCAGCTCGACCTCGAGAAACGCCTGCTGGCTGTTACCGCTTGGCGATTCACCGGCTTTGTTTACGGTGATCGGGATGGCGTCGGAAACCTGGCCGTGGAGGTGGAGTGAAGGCAGGAAGACTTTGCCTTCTTTCAGGGGCGCCAGCACGAGGGTCCACTCGACATAGCTTTCGGCATGGCCATTGATGACCCGGTACTGGTTGGACTGCTGGCGAGAGAGCACTTCGAAGTCCTGCTCCAGCAGGTTGAAGTCCGGTTGGCCGCCACTCTGGGGGCCGCTGTAGCGCAGGGTGAGGGTGAAGGTCTCGTTGATGGCAAGTTCGTTGCGATCGACGCTGGCCGTCAGGTCCTGGGCATTGGCGAGGCAGGAGAGGGCGAGCAGTAACAGAGCCGAGAAAATTCGGGAAAATTTGCGCATGAAATCGCCTGTAAACAGGCTCCTACGGGTTGTTTTTTTGGAGTGGGTTACCATCGCTGGGTGGCTCCATTTTCCGGGGGCTGCCATTCGCCGCTGCGGTAGGCGCGACGGCGCTGCAGGCTTTCGTATTTAAACTTTTCGCGCATCAGGCCGGCGGGATCATCCGGTATCTGGCGCAGCCACTGATCGAGGGCTTGCTGGGTTTCCGGGTCCAGCGGGCTTTGCTGATCGCTGGGTTGAGCCTGTGCGGATTGTTCCTGCTCTTTTCCGTCCCGAGGCTGTCCATTCTGCGCCTGTTGCTGTTCGTTTTCCGATTGTTCCTGCTCGCCCTGGTCTTGCTGGCCTGAGGAGGATTGGTCCTGCTGGGCAGACTGCTGATCCTGCTGGTCTTGGGAATTTTGCCCGGCATTTTGCTGCTGGGACTGTTCGCCCGGCTGCTGGTTCTGCTGCTGATCCTGTTGGTCTTGGCTTCCCTGGCTCTGCTGGTTCTGGTTCTGCTGATTCTGTTGCTGATCACCCTGCTGTTGCTGGTCCGATTGCTTACCCTGGGATTGCTGCTGTTGTTGCAGCTTCTTCAGTTGTTCGGCGATTTCACGATTGTGTGTGGCGTCCGCAAATTCCGGGTTTTGTCGGATCGCCTGGTCGAAGGCCTTGATTGCCTCATCAAACTGTCCCTGCTGGGTAAGGCTGTTCCCCAGGTTGTAGAGCCCCTGCGGATCATTGCTCTGGGCAAAGTTTTTCGCCGCGGCGTCGTACTCGCCGGCTCGATACTGTGCGGTGCCGCGCCACTGGGAGTTTTCAAACCGCTTTGCCGCGCCCTCGGCATCGCCCTGTTCCAGCAGCTCGCGCCCCTGCTGATTTGGGGTTTGCCAGAGATTTTCAAGCTCAGCGGCCTGAGCCTGGGGTGAGGGGAATGTCAGTATCGCCGCGGCCAAGGGCAGGGCGCAGGCGAGGGTACCCTTGCGGAACAGCAACAGCATTAACGGCAATAACAGCAGAATCAGCCACGGGCCCTCTTCATGCCACTGGTCGAATTCGCGCTCGGTCAGTTCCGCCTGTTGCGGGCTGCTGTTTTCCGGCAGCACCCGGGCAATATCGCTGTCATCCACGGTGATCTGGGAGAATTCGCCGCCGGTGCTGTGGGCAAGCCTCGCGAGTTCCCGGCGATCGAAATTGGTGATGACGATTGCACCGCTGTCGTCGGTAATAAAACCGCTGCCATTGCTTTTGGGGATGGGGCTGCCGTCGCCGCTGCCGACGGCGAGAATCGACAGGCTGACATTACTACCACTTAACGCATCTTTGATGGTGCCGACGGCGGATTTGTCGATACCGTCGGTGACCGCAAGCAGGCGACCATTGCCATTGGCACCATCCCTGATCAGCCTGAGTCCAGCTTCCACCGCCATTTCAATATTGCTGCCCGGCACCGGCATGATCAGCGGGGAGAGTGACGGCACCAGGTTGGCGATGGTACCGGTATCGTCGGTCAGTGGAGTTACCACGTGGGCTTCGCCAGCGTATGCGACAAGGGCGGTGAGCCCGTCTTTGCGCTGCTTGAGGATGTCCAGGATTTTCAGGCGCGCGCGGGTGAGGCGATCTGGGGAGAGGTCCGTCGCCATCATCGAGGGCGACAGATCCAGCAGGATCACCAGGGCGTCCTGGTTGCTGTAGACCGGCGTTGGCAACTTGCGCCAGCTGGGGCCGGCGAGCGCAACGATGGCGCCGGTCAGCAGGGCAAATATCAGGGTAAACAGCCAGGGGCGTTTCTCTCCACCACGCATCAGTAGGTAGGGCAGGAGGTTCGGGTCGATCAGTTTTTGCAGGCCGCCGGCGGCCAATACGGTGCGCGCCAGAGCCCAGCAGGTGATGGCGGCGGGCAGGATCAGCCACAGTAGTGCCGGGCGCAGGAAGTGGAACTGGCCGATGTCGTTCAGGAAACTCATATATTGAGGCTCCCGTTGCCGTTGGTAGTAACACCGGAATCTTTCGCGGCAGATCGGCGCGATCCAATGTTCGACATTGCTGTGCCGATCAGTGGCGCTGTGGCCCAGAGTGCTGCCAGCAACAGGGCGGCTCCGAGCGGCCAGATATAAAGAGCGCGCAGTGGGCGATAAGTTTCCGCTTCTTGCTCCACCGGCTCAAGTCGATCCAGCTCTGTATAAATGTTCGCCAGTTCCTCAGGATTGTGTGCGCGAAAATAGCGGCCGCCGGTTTTGTCGGCGATGGCCTGCAGTGTCTCGCTATCTAGGTCGCGGGACGGGTTGACGCGGCGGGCACCAAAGCGGGAGCCGAGCAGCCCGGGCTGTACCATCTCTTCCGCGCCGACACCGATGGTGTAGACCTTTACCCCGGCTTGTTTCGCCAGTTCCGCGGCCTTCAAAGGTTCGACTTCGCCGGCGGTGTTGGCGCCGTCGGTGAGCAGAATCAATACGCGCTGATCCGCCGGGCGCTGGGTGAGGCGTTTTACGGATAGGCCGATGGCATCGCCGATTGCGGTGCCCTGTCCGGCGAAACCGATTTGCGCTTCACCGAGCAGCGTGTCGACGGTCTCGCGGTCAAACGTGAGCGGTGCCTGCAGATAGGCGCGGGTGCCGAACAGGACCAGTCCCAGGCGGTCGCCTTTGCGGCGCAACACAAAATCACCCACCACATTTTTTACCGCAGTAATACGCATGGCAGGGTTGCCATTCAGAATCATGTCCGGGGTTTCCATGCTGCCGGAGATGTCCACGGCAATCAGCAGATCGCGGGCACTGCTAGTCTGGGTGATGGGTTCGCCGTACCACTGCGGTCGCGCGGCCGCGGTAACCAGCAGCGACCAGATCAGCCACAGCAGCAACAGGTTAAAGAGGTTGCCGGTCGCGCTGCCGCCCTTGCGCGGTAGCTGCTGGTAATACGGCACTTTGAGTGCACTGTTCAGCGGCTCGCTTTTGGGAAGCAGGCGGCGGGCGAGCAGGGGCAGCGGCAGCAATAAAAAAAGCCAGGGGAGGGCGAATTCAAACAACTTCGGCCTCCTTATCGGGTGCCTGTTGTAACGCCGGGCGCTCTGACTCTTTCTTGTGTTTGCGCACCCAGTCAATCGCGAATGCACGCAGGCTTTGCAAGCTTTGTCGGTCGCCATCTGCGCCGCTGTACAGATTTTCCAGCAGCGCGCGCCGTGCATTTTCCGGTAGCGGAACTTCGGACGAGGACTCGAGGAATCGGATCCAGCTCTGTCCGGTGAGGGGGCCCGGCGCTTTACGGCCAAAGGTCACCACCGCCACGCGTTTCAGCAGGAGATTGATGTCCTCGATTGCGCGGGGGGCAGTGAGGTCCAGCGCCTGCAACAGTCGCACGCCCTCGGCCCGGTAGAGATTGCGGCGGCGCTTCTGGCGCAGGCGCGAGTACAGGATCATGCCGGCGAATGTCAGCGCGATCAGGACTGCGGCAAGAATCCACCACCCGGGAGCCGGTGGCCACCAGCCGATGGGGGCAGGTTCGTGAATATCCCGCAACTGGGCCAGCAGCTCCTGCATCTCCGGTGTCATCGGATTGGGCGGCTGCGGCGCGGCCTGTTTCAACGATAGCGAAAGTAACCTCACGCCTGCCTCCGGCCGTTTGTGGGCTGGCGCTCGCCATAGCGGCTCAGCAGTACCGGCACTACCGGCTGGGTATTGTCGAAGTCCAGCAGCGGCAGGTTCAGTCGCCGGCAGATCTGTGCCGTCTGCTCGCGCACACGGGCCTGGTCCAGGGCGAATTGCTGACGGAGCCCGCGGCTGGATTTGCCCAGGAAGGTGCGCTGCTTGCCGTCGCTAATGGTCAGCGGCTGCTCCGGCAGCTGCTGTTCCAGCGGGTCGATAATGCGCAGTACCTGCAGGTCCGCGTGGCGGGTGAGCAGGTAGAGCGATTGCTCGCAGTGTTCGTCGAGGTCGTGACAGTCGCTGATCAGGAACAGCGCGCTGCCGGGGCGGGCAATACGGCGTGCCTCTTCCAGCAGAATACTGAGTGGCTGGCTGCCGCCGTTGGCGATCGGGCTCTGCAGGGCGCTGGCGGTCTCTACCATGCTGTGAATGGCGGCGAGCACTGCATGGTGGCTGCGGCGCGGGCGCACGGTTTCCACTTCTGCGTCAGAAAAAAGCAGGGCGCCGATACGGTCGCCGTGTTGCAGTCCCGCCCAGCACAGTGCCGAGGCGATGCTACAGGCCGCCACGGACTTGAACGCATTCTGGCTGCCGAAAAACATCGGGGAGCGCAGGTCCAGCAGGATGACTACCGGGCGCTCGCGCTCCTCCTGATACAGCTTGGTATGGGTTTTCCCAGTGCGCGCGGTGACACGCCAGTCGATGGAGCGTACGTCGTCGCCGGGTTGATAGTAGCGTACTTCCTCGAAGTTCATCCCGCGCCCGCGATAGCGGGTGAGCAGGTTGCCGGCCTGGTCGCTGCGATTGAGCCTGGGTTTGAACAGGCGCAGCTGGCGGGCGATATGGCGCAGGCGCACCAGCGGCGCCACTTCCGGATAGGCGCCGCGCAGGTTCAGTTCGCTGTGATTGATCGCTTTGTGCACGTCCGTCAGCCCTAGATTGCCGGTACCTGTTGCAGCAGGCGGCGAATGACCTGGTCGGGGCTGGCACCGGCGGCTTCCGCTTCAAAACTCAGCAGCAGGCGGTGGCGCAAAACATCCGGGGCAATCGCCATCACGTCATCCGGGGTTACATAGTCGCGTCCGGCGAGCCAGGCATAGGCGCGGGCACAACGGTCCAGTGCAATGGTGGCACGTGGGCTGGCGCCGAAGTCGAGCCAGGCGGCGAGTTCCGGGTCGTAGCGCTCGGGTTCGCGGGTGGCGATGATCAACTGCACGATATAGGTCTCCACCGCTTCCACCATGGTCAGGTCGAGGATTTCCTGGCGCGCGGAAAAGATGGTGTCCTGACTGACGATGGCATTGGGACGACCCTCACCATGGCTGGCCTCGGCACGTGCCAGCTGCAGAATTTTTCTCTCCGATTCCGCATCCGGGTAAGAGAGATTGACCTGCATCAAAAAACGGTCGAGCTGGGCTTCCGGGAGCGGGTAGGTGCCTTCCTGCTCGATGGGGTTCTGGGTGGCCATCACCAGGAACAGCTCGGGCAGCGCGTAGGTTTTGCGGCCGACGCTCACCTGTCGCTCGGCCATGGCTTCCAGCAGCGCGGACTGCACCTTGGCCGGGGCGCGGTTGATCTCATCCGCCAGGATAAGGTTGTGGAATACGGGGCCCGGCTGAAAATGGAATTCGCCGGTCTCGGGGCGATAGATGTCGGTGCCGGTAATGTCCGCGGGCAACAGGTCCGGGGTGAACTGCACCCGGTGGAAGTCACCCTCGATGGCATCGGCCAGGGTTTTGATCGCTTTGGTCTTGGCGAGCCCCGGCGCGCCTTCTACCAGAAGGTGTCCGTCGGCGAGCAATCCTATGAGAATTCTATTGACCAAAGTTGCCTGGCCAATAATCTGCTGTTCCAGCCATTCACCCAGAATTTTTATCTGCTGGCGTGTGTCCATATCGTCACTTCTTTTGCCGATTTCCTGTTTCAATACGCTGCCCGGGACGAGGGGCTAACTATCATTAGAGCACCTCTATATATAGTCACTTGTACGGTATTCGCGGGCCGGTTGATTTTAGCGGCGATGCGCTGTGAGGCAACCGCTGCGTCTGTTTGGGCGACCAACGGGCGGCAAAGTAGACAATGAAACTGACGTTTTGTTCTACGTTAGTGCAAAAAATTTAGCATTCTGGTCCGCGAAGGCGATCGCGGCGATGGGAGGAAGCACGTGAATATGGCGACGGTCATTACCGATAGCCGGGAGGAACTGCTGGCGCAGGTCAGCGGGTTCATTCGCGAGAAACTGGGGGATAAGGCGGAGCCCGTGGCCGCCTTTGCCGAGCAGTTTCTGAATCAGTACCCTCTGGAAGATCTGGCCGGGCGACGCCTGGCGGATGTATACGGATGTATCTACACCTGCTGGGACTTTATCCAGCAGCGCACTGCCGGTGAACCGAAGATCCGGGTATTCAACCCGCGTCTGGAGGAGCAGGGCTGGGAGTGCTCCCACACCGTGGTGTGTGTGCTGCAGCGGGACATGCCATTCCTGGTGGACTCGGTACGCATGGAGATTAACCGTCGCAATACGGTGATCCACTCCATCAAGAGTACCGTGATGCATTTGCAGCGTGGCGACGACGGCCGTTTGCAGCAGTTGCTGCCACGCGGGCTTAAAACCATCGACGAAGTCGACGGTGATCCGAAGGTGTCCAGCGAGGCCCTGATCTACCTGGAAATCAACCTGGACACTTCCGCCTCCCGTGCATCCGAACTGGCACGTGCGATCCGCGAGGTACTCGGTGACGTAGAGCTGGCGGTGGATGACTACGTGCCGATGCTGGATACCTGTGCGGCGATGGAGGACCAGTTGCATGCGGGGGTAGCCGCTAATGACGCCAATCTGGAAGAGGCTGCCGCCTTCCTGCAGTGGATGCGCGACGGCAATTTTACCTTCCTCGGTTACCGCGAATATGAGTTTGGCCAGCAGGGGGACGAAAAGATCCTGTGTGAGGTGGAGAACCGCCGCCTGGGGATTTTCAAGAGTCTCGAGCAGCATGCGGAACCCACGCCGGAATATGCCTTCAACGAGGGCAAGCAGCGCTTCTATCAAGGGCCAAACTTCCTCACTTTCGCCAAGTCCTCGATGAAATCTCGCGTGCACCGCGCGGCTTATTCGGACTATGTGAGCATCAAGCGCTACGGCGCCAATGGTGAAGTGATCGGTGAGTCCGCGTTTATGGGGCTCTACACGTCGCCGGTGTACACCGAAAGCCCGTCGAAAATCCCCATCATCCGCCGCAAGCTGGCATCGGTCATCGAGCAGAGCGGCCTTGCGCCGACCAGCCATGACGGCAAGGCGCTGAAGCGGATTCTGGATACCTTCCCCCGCGACGAACTGTTCCAGAGCAGCACCCGCGAGCTGTTTGACACCACCCTTGGTGTGCTGGCGATGAACGAGCGCGCGCGCCTGAAACTGTTCATGCGCAAGGACCCGTTCGGCAAGTTTGTCTCGGCCATGGTGTATGTGCCGCGGGACCAGTTCAACAGTGAGGTGCGGGAAAAAATCAGCAGTCGCATTGCCCGCACAATTCACGCGCTGGACTCTGATTTCACCACCTATTTTTCCGAGTCCATCCTCGCCCGTGTGCACCTGGTGTTCCGGGTCGACCCCAATGAGCCAGTAGAATTTGATGTAGCGCGACTGGAGGCGCAAATCGTGGATATCACTCGCAGCTGGGAAGACGTTTTCCAAAGATCCCTGATTGAATCCCATGGTGAGGAAGAGGGCAGCCGCCTGATCAGCACTTTTGGCCAGGCGTTCCCGGCGGGCTACCGCGAGGACTTCGAGCCGCGCATTGCGGTGCAGGATGTGAGCTTTATCCGCGAGCTCGGCGCTGACAATCGCGTCGCCATGAGCTTTTACCAGCCCATTGGCGCTGAGCCCGGCAGTCTGCGCTTCAAAGTATTCAACCTGGGTTGCGGTCTGACCCTGTCCGATGTGATCCCGGTGCTGGAAAACCTCGGTCTGCGGGTGATGGGCGAATTCCCTTATACCATCCGCCCGCGCGAGCAGCAGGATGTGTGGATGCATGAGTTCCACCTGGAGTTTGGCCTGCCCACCCGCATCGATGCCCAGGCTTCCCGCTCCCTGTTCCAGGATGCCTTTGCGGCGATCTGGGATGGCGTAGCCGAGAGCGATTCCTTCAACCGCCTGGTGCTGGCGGCGCGCCTCAACTGGCGCGAAGTCAGTATGTTGCGCGCCTATGCCCGCTACCTGAAACAGACCAAATTCAGTGCGAGCCAGTCCTACATCGCGGCGACACTTGCCAACCATGTGGAAATCACCCGCAACCTGGTGGCACTGTTCCGTGCGATGTTCGACCCGCGTATCAATGCCACGGATCGCCAGGACCAGTCGCGGGTTGAGCGCCTGATCAAGAAAATCCACGAAGGTTTGGACGCGGTCGACAACCTGAACGAAGATCAGGTGATCCGCCGCTACCTGGACCTGATTCGCGGGACACTGCGCACCAACTTCTTCCAGCTGGACGAGCACGACCAGCCGAAGGATTACATCTCCATCAAGTTCAGCCCGCGCAATATCCCGAATATTCCCGAGCCGCGTCCCGAATTTGAAATCTTCGTGTACTCCCCGCAAGTGGAGGGTGTACACCTGCGCGGTGGCAAGGTGGCGCGCGGCGGCCTGCGCTGGTCCGATCGTCTGGAAGACTTCCGCACCGAAGTGCTGGGTCTGGTAAAGGCGCAGGCGGTAAAGAATGCGGTGATCGTACCCAGTGGTGCCAAGGGCGGATTCGTGGTGCGCAGGCCGCCGGCCGACAGCAGCCGCGAAGCGTTTATCGAAGCGGGTATCAAGTGTTACAAGACTTTTATCCGCGGCCTGCTGGACATCACCGATAACCTCAAAGATGGCGAGGTGATTCCCCCGGAGCGCGTGATCCGTCGCGATGAAGACGACCCCTATCTGGTGGTTGCCGCGGACAAGGGTACCGCCACCTTCTCGGATATCGCCAACAGCATCGCCGCCGAGTACGACTTCTGGCTGGGCGATGCCTTCGCCTCCGGCGGCAGCAACGGCTACGACCATAAGAAGATGGGTATCACCGCCCGCGGTGGTTGGGTATCTGTGCAGCGCCATTTCCGCGAAATGGGTGTCAATGTACAGGCGGAAAACTTCTCCGTGATCGGCATCGGCGATATGGCGGGTGACGTGTTCGGCAATGGCATGTTGCTGTCCGAGCACATCTGTCTGCAGGGTGCGTTCAACCATCTGCATATTTTTGTGGACCCGACGCCAGACGCCACCAGCAGCTTTATCGAGCGCAAGCGTCTGTTCGAACTGCCGCGTTCCAGCTGGGCGGATTACAACCGCAGTCTGATATCCAAGGGCGGCGGCATTTTCGAGCGCCGCGCAAAATCCGTAAAAATCACTCCGGAAATGCAGCAGGCTTTCGACATCAAGGAAGACCAGCTGACCCCGAACGAGCTGATCAGCGCGATGCTAAAGGCACCGGTGGATCTGATCTGGAACGGCGGTATCGGCACCTACGTGAAAGCCACCGGCGAAAGCAATGCGCAGGTGGGCGACAAGTCCAACGACAACCTGCGGGTCAACGGTAACCAGCTGCGCTGCAAGGTATTCGGCGAGGGTGGCAACCTGGGCATGACCCAGCGCGGGCGCATCGAGTTCTCCCTGAACGGCGGCCGCTGTAACACCGATTTTATCGACAATGCCGGTGGGGTGGACTGTTCCGACCACGAGGTGAACATCAAGATCCTGCTGGACAAAGTGGTGGCCAATGGGGATCTCACCGAGAAGCAGCGCAACCAGCTGCTGGAGGAGATGACCGAGTCGGTGGCGGAGCTGGTGCTGGACAACAACTACAACCAGACCCGTGCGCTGAGCGTGGCGGAATACCAGGTGGGAGATCGATTCGATGAATACCGCCGCACAATCATCTCCCTGGAAGCGGAAGGGCGCCTGCGTCGCGCGCTGGAATTCATTCCGGACAACGACACCCTGAATGATCGTCAGAACAAGGGGCTGTATCTCACCCGCCCGGAGCTGGCGGTGCTGATTTCGTATGTAAAGGTGAAGTTGAAGGAAGAACTGCTGCACGCGCGCATCATCGACAATGACCGTGTGCAGGAAGCGGTGGAATCCGCCTTCCCGCCGGCACTGGTCGCGCGCTACAAGGGACTGGTCTACGACCACCAGCTGCGTCGGGAAATCGTATCCACCCAGGTGGCCAACGAACTGGTCAACAGCATGGGGATCACGTTTTACCACCGAATCAGCGGTGCGACCGGCGCGGATATCGATACCATTGCGGCCGCCTATATCAGTGCGCGCGATGTGTACCTGATGCCGGAATTCCAGGATGGGGTAGCGGCACTGGACTATAAGGTGCCGGCGGAGCTGCAGATGCAGCTGATGAACTCCATGATTGGTCGGGTACGCCGCGCCACCCGCTGGTTTGTGCGCAATCGCCGCGGTGAGCTGGACCCGGCGCAGGAGCGGGATCTGTTCCAGGACTCCGTGCAGCGGGTCATTCGCGCACTGCCGGAAGTACTGAGCGGTGAACCCCTGCGTGAGTGGCAGAGCCGTCACGACCAGCTGGTGGACGCGGGTGTGCCGGAAGACCTGGCAATGCTGGCTGCGTCTCCCACTTACCTGTTCTCCGCGCTGGGCATTTCCCAGTCGGCACGGGTAAGTGACCGTCCGGTGGAAGAGGTGGCGAAAATCTACTTCGCACTGGCGGACAAGCTGGGGCTCTACTGGTTCGGCAATCAGATCATCGAATTGCCGGCGGAGAGTTTCTGGCAGTCGCAGGCGCGGGAGACCAGTATGGACGACCTCGACAGCCAGATCTCCAAGCTCGCGATCCACATCTTGCGCCTGGCCAGTGATGACGCGCTGGATATCGACAGCGCGGTGGAGCGCTGGGTGGAGGTCATGGCGCAGCCGATCCAGCGCTGGGAGAGCCTGGTGAAGGAGCTGAAGTCCTCGCCGCAGGGTGATTTTGCCATGTTCACCGTGGCCCTGCGTGAGCTGATGTACCTGGCCAACGCCACCGCTGACCAGGAGTCCCTGACGGCGTAATGGGGCGGTATTTCCGGTCGGGAATTTCCCCCGGAAATCCGCGCAGGAAGTCCGTACAATAGGCGCGCCCGCCCACGGAGCCAAATGCCGTGGCGGGCGCTTATTGTTTGGATTACCTCAAATCTGGATTGCCCAAAAGGAAGCCCATGTATCAACATCTGCGCAAGGCCCTGTTTGCGCTGGACCCGGAGCGGTCTCACTACCTTTCCCTCGACGCCATCGGCGCCGCCGAGCGCCTGGGCTTGATGTCCCTTTTTGCCAAGCCGGTTCCGGATGATCCGGTCGAATTGATGGGGCTGACCCTGCCGAACCCGGTGGGTCTGGCGGCGGGGCTCGACAAAAACGCGCAGGCATTCAATGGCCTGGGTGCACTGGGATTTGGCTTTGTGGAAGTGGGGACAGTGACGCCGCGACCGCAACCGGGCAACCCCCAGCCGCGTCTGTTCCGCCTGCCGGAGGCGGAGGCCATCATCAACCGCATGGGGTTCAACAACCTGGGTGTGGACTATCTCCTGGAACAGGTGAAGCGCCGTCGTTACTCCGGCGTACTCGGCATTAATGTCGGCAAGAACTTTGACACTCCGGTGGAAAAGGCGGCCGACGACTACTGCCTGTGTATGGAAAAGGTCTATGCCTACGCCGATTACATCACCGCGAATGTTTCTTCGCCCAATACCAAGGGCCTGCGGGATCTGCAGTTTGGTGACAGCCTGAGTCAGCTGCTTGATGCGCTGAAGGAAAAGCAGCAAAAACTGGCTGCGGAATACGGTCGCTATGTGCCGCTGGCGGTGAAAATTGCCCCGGACATGGACGATGACGCCATCGCCCAGGTGGCAAAAACCCTGCGCGCGCACAATATTGACGGCGTCATTGCAACCAATACCACCATCGACAAGTCATCGGTGGCGCATCTTGAACACGGTGCAGAGGAAGGTGGATTGAGCGGCCGGCCGCTGACCGAGCGCTCCACCGAAGTGATCCGGAAACTTTCCGCTGAGCTGAACGGGGAAATCCCGATCATCGGCGTGGGCGGGATTTTTGATGGCGAGACCGCCGCAGACAAGATTCGCGCGGGCGCCACTGCGGTGCAGATCTACTCTGGATTCATTTACCGCGGGCCTGAAGTGATTCGCGAGGCGGCTGCTGCTATCGCCAAGCTGCACAAGGGGCGAGTAGTTTCCAGCTGAGGCCTTTGTATAAAGAACGATTTTGACAAAGAGCTCTTTTGAAAAAAGTCTTAAATGAAAAATCCCGGAAAACTGAATCTTCAGTCATTCCGGGATTTTTTTTGCACGTGACAAACGCGATTAAAAAGCGGTGCTGAAAAATATAGAAATTTTTATGCAGCTACATATTGGCCATACGCTGAGCCAGCGCCGCACGCCCGAACCCACTCCAGTAATCCTGCCGCCCCTGGCGCCAGCCGTTTACCCACTCTTGGTGTTGTGATCCATTTTCGTGCGGGCAACTGTTGTGGTTCCTGCCTTCCATGGCAGCAACGTAACCTTTGTGAAAAGCTCTATCGTTGGGATTACGTTTTTGGCGTTTCATAGATAAGGTACCTCTAGCGAATCCAGATCTTCCTGCGTAAGTCTTCCCGACCAATTCTCCAATCGTTATTCCGATAAATTTTCCCCCTTCTACACAATCCAGCTTATTGTGGATGCGGTCCGGCGAGAAGAGTTGCAGTAAACCAGATGGATCACTGTGCCGGAACGAATGGATTTTTCTGAAAACACGCAGGCTTAGGAGAAATCCGTCTAGCCGCACAAACGCTTTTGTCGCTGTGCCTGTAAATGGGGAATGCCATCCCGGTTTCCGGTATGCTTGCGCACATTCAGTGGGGACGTGGCCAGATCGCCATGGTTCCTACTGCCAGAATCGCCTGTTAATGATTGACTGAGATAGAACCTTTGACTGCCCAGTATTCTTTTACCGCCACCTGCCCCAAGGGCCTGGAAAACGTGTTAGCCGAGGAGTTGCGTGCACTCGGTGCCGATGTTGAGCGGGAGCAGCCCGCCGCGGTGCGGTTTTCCGGTGATCTGGCGATAGCCTATCGCATCTGCCTGTGGAGTCGCCTCGCCAATCGGGTGCTGCTCAATCTGGGGCTAGCGCGCGTCGCCGACGCGGACGCACTGTATCAGGCCGTGGTGGAAATCCCGTGGGAAGAACACATCAGTCCCACCGGCGTACTCTGGGTGCAATTTTCCGGAACCAACCGCGAGATCCGCAACAGTCAGTTCGGCGGGCAAAAGGCCAAGGACGCGATTGTCGATCGTTTGCGCAATGCCACCGGTGCGCGTCCGGATGTGGACAAGCGCGACCCGGATCTCTCAGCGATGTTGCGCCTGCACCGGGATACCCTAGAAATCGCCATCGACCTGTGCGGCGACAGCCTGCATCGCCGTGGCTACCGCACCCATATCGGCGCCGCACCGCTGAAAGAAAACCTGGCGGCGGCACTGTTGATGCGCGCGGGGTGGCCGCAGATTGCCGCGGAAGGTGGCGCACTGCTGGATCCCATGTGTGGCTCCGGAACCTTCCTGGTGGAGGGCGCGCTGATGGCCGCGGATGTCGCACCGGGGATTTTGCGCCAGGGTTTTGCGTTCGAGCGCTGGCTGAATCACCAGAGTGACCTGTGGTTGCCGTTACGTGAGGAGGCACTGCAGCGGCGCGCAGAAGGGCTCGCCAAAACACTGCCGGAAATTCGCGGTTACGATGCAGATGCCAAGGTGCTGTTTGCGGCGGAGTCGAATATCGCCCGCGCAGGTCTGGAAAAACATGTGCGTGTCAGCTGCCGTCCGGTTGCAGCATTCAAGGCGCCCAGTCACCGCGAAGTGCAGCCGGGACTTGTGATCACCAACCCGCCTTACGGTGAACGTCTCGGTGAACAGGAAGCGCTGCGGGAAACCTACGCCGAACTGGGGCGCCAGTTGAAACAGGAATTTGGCGGCTGGAAGGCCGCGATTTTTACCGGAAACCCGGAGCTGTGCCACTCCATGGCACTGCGTTCACACAAACAGTACAAACTGTTCAACGGCAGTATTCCCAGTCAGCTTTTGTTGTTCGAAATTCACCAGCAGAGTGAAGGCGGAGAGCAGGGGGGTGAAAAGCCGCGCCCGCAGCTTTCCGAGGAAGCGCAGATGGTGGCCAACCGCCTGCAAAAAAACCTGCGCAATATCGGCAAGTGGGCACACAAGAGCGGCATCAGCTGCTATCGGCTCTACGACGCGGACCTGCCGGAGTTTTCCGCGGCAATCGATATTTACCAGTCCCTGGAAGGGCAGACTTACGCCCACATTCAGGAATATCGGGCGCCGGCGAGTATCTCCGAAGACAAGGCGCGCCGCCGCCTGAGTGAGCTGGTGCGAGCAACCCGGCATGTGCTGGAATTGCCGGCGCGAAACGTCTCGATCAAGGAGCGCCGGCGCCACAGCCACAAGGAAAGCGGCAGTCAGTACCAGAAGCGTGGCGAAGCCAGCGCTGGATTCTGGGTAGACGAGTACGGCGCACAGCTTGAAATCAACCTCTGGGATTACCTGGACACTGGTCTGTTCCTGGATCACCGCCCGGTGCGTCAATATCTGCGGCAGATTGCCAAAGGCAAGAAGTTGCTCAACCTGTTCTGCTATACCGCCACCGCCACGGTGCAGGCAGTGATGGGTGGTTGTGCAGAAAGCACCAGTGTGGATTTATCCAAAACCTATCAGGCCTGGGCGCAGCGAAATTATCGCCAGAACCAGATGGATCCATATCGCCATCAGTTGATCGAGGCGGACTGTCTGCAGTGGCTGCAGGCCGCGCAGCAGAACCGCCGCGGCCACTACGATGTGATTTTTCTCGACCCGCCCACGTTTTCCAACTCGGCGAAAATGCGCGGTGTGCTGGATATCCAGCGCGACCACGCAGAACTGATTCGTCAGTGCATGGCGCTTCTGCGTGCGGGCGGTACATTGCTGTTTTCCAACAACCTGCGCAGTTTCAAGATGGATGAGGACGTACAGGCAGAATTTGTCGTGGAGAACCTGTCGTCCAAGCTGTTGGACAAGGACTTTCAGCGCAACCCGAAAATCCACAATGTGTGGGAAATCCGCGCGAATTAAACACGTAATTTGAAAGGCAGCTAAAAACCGTAGCGAGCGGGTGTTTGGTGGCGGCCGCCGGAGCGGAGGAAGCGGAATGTACATGAAGTACATGAGCATTCCGAGCACCGCCGGACGCCGCCAGGCGCACGCGCAGTAGGTTTTTAGAGCTCCATCACCAGTCTGAATCCCACTTCTTTGGAGCTGGCCTTTTCACTGAGGCCGGTGCGGTAATCCGAGCTGATATTGCGCAAGGGTTCGCGCATGGAGCCGCCGCGCACTACGCGCAGATCACAGTTCTTCAGCTGTACCGGGCGGGCATCGCCGCGGTGGTTGGTGAAGTCGCCGAGAAAACAGTCCTGTACCCACTCGCCCACATTGCCGGCGGTATCGTAGAGGCCGAATGCATTGGCTTTGTAGTTGCCGACCGGTGCGGTAGCGGCAGTGAACAGGGTGTTGAATTCACTGGCGCAGCCGCGCCTGCAATTGGCTTTGCCCTTGGCGCTGCCATCGCCCCACCAGAACGGAGTATTGGTGCCGGCGCGGGCGGCGTATTCCCATTCTGCTTCACTGGCCAGGCGATATTTGTAACCAGTTTCTTGGCTCAACCACGCTGCGTAGCGCTGCGCATCTTGCCAGCTGACATTCACCACAGGTCGTTTTCCGCGGCCCCAATTTTGGTCGTTGGGCAGCGCGCGGCCGGTTGCCTTGGCAAAACGGTCGTAGTCATTGAACGTGATTTCATGGGCGCCGATGGCATAGGGGCGGCCAATGGCAATTTTGTGTTCCGGGCTGGTGAACGGGCGCTGGTTATTGCCCATGGTAAAACTGCCGGGAGACACCACTACCATTTCGGGGCCAGAACCGCCGGACTTGAGCGGCGACTGAAAGTTCCTGCCGGGGAAATATCTACGCTCCAGTTCCACTGCCAAATTGACATTGGCACTGCCAATTTCAATCCAGCGACGCACGGTGCTGTAGCCCGGCTTGCTCACCTCGATATCGTAGCGGCCAGGTTCCAGGGCGATACCCGGTGAATAGCGCGGAACAATGTTCATGATACGAATGCGGGCATCGTTTGGCTTGACCGAAACCAGCAGCGAGTAGGTGGGTGGTGCCTCCTCGACGGCAGGTGTGGGGGCGGGTTCCGCTGGTAAACCTTCTGTTTTTGCTGGCTGCGTGCTGTCGGTGATATGTGCGGGTGCATCTGCCGCGGCAGCGACTGACGGCGCTGCGACCGTAGGTGTAGCGGCTTCCTCGCGGGGTCCCCTGTTGTCCAGATTGGCGCTCTCAGCAGAATTTGCCAAAGCCGCTGGTTCAGCGCCTGCAGAGACCGGCGAGCGGGAGTCCGCCAGCTCTGTTTCGGCCGATGCCGGGTCAGGTGAGGGGGCGCTGGACCACTGGGGATTTTTCCCCCAGATGACCAGGGTGATGATCACTGCGGCGGCAATGATTCCGGCATAACGCCGGGAGCGGCGTTTGCTGGGGGCACTGTCTTGCAGCACCTGCTGGAAGCGCATGATGGTTTGCTGTTCGGCGCGGGGATGCTGCTGGTGCAGCGGTTTGTCGCGCCAGCGCGCCCAGGTGGCACCCAGGCGGTCGCACAGGGTGCCATAAAGCGTCATTACCAGTGCGCGCAGCAGGCTGGAAACACGCACGGAGGTGTTGTTCATTTTGGTGGTGTTGGCGGGGGACTTTCCGTCCAGTGCCGCCAGCAACTGGTCGATGGCATCGACCACATCCAGGCCGCGCTGGAAGCGCTGGTCCGGATCCTTGGCCAGGAAACGGTCGATTAGCCCCTGATACAGCGAGTGACGCGCAGGCAGGCGCGGAATCGGGTCGGTCAGGTGCTTGATGGCGATGGCCACCGCTTCTTCGGCCTGGTAGGGCACGGCGCTGGTGAGCATTTCGTAGAGCACCACCCCCAGGCTGTACAGATCTGCACGGCCATCCACAGCGGCACCGCGAGCCTGCTCCGGGCTCATGTAATGGGGTGTACCCACCACCATGCCGGTGTTGGTCATGCGGGTGGTACGGGCTACTGCGCGTGCCACACCAAAATCCGTGAGCACGGCGGATCCGTCTTCCCGGAACAGGATATTTTCCGGCTTGAGGTCCCGGTGCACATAACCCTTGTTGCTGGCGTGATCCAGCGCCATGGCGATCTGGCGGGTAATGTGCAGAGCTTCCAGTGGCTCGATAGCGCCGCGGGTGAGTGCGTCCGCCACCGATCCGCCGGGCAGGTAATCCATGGCGATATAGTTGAGGCTGCGGTAGCGGCCGATATCGTGAATGGCGACGATATTGGGATGGGACAGCTGGCCAACGATATTGGCTTCGCGCTGGAAGCGTTCGCTGAAAATCGGGTCGGCATTCAGAACCGGCGACATGACCTTGAGCGCCACCTGGCGGCCCATGCTGCGCTGGGTGGCCAGGTAGACGGTGGACATTCCACCCTGATTGATCTTTTTCAGGATCTGATAGCCGGGAATTTCCAGCGAAGCGGCACCGCTGCTGACAACTTCCATTCGAGCCTGTCCCTAGTTCCGTTAACCGTTCAGCAGCTGCCAGGCCGCGTAAACACCGATTGATAAAATAATCGCAATTGTAGCGATTCTGGCGGACAGTGTGCGCGGAAAGGGAAAAATTTGCCGGGACACAGGTGGCCGGGGAGGTGTGCGGGAGTTCAGGTTTTCATCATTTGCTGTCGCCGAAGCCGGCGAGTTGATGACCTGCACGGTGATGTTGTCGCGGCCGCCCGCGTCCAGCGCGGCGGCTACCAGCAGTTCACTGGCACGCTGGTTGTCGGTGTTTTTTGCCAGTATCTGGCAGATTTCATCCGCACTGACATCGTTGCTCAGGCCGTCACTACACAGCAGAAGTTTCTGCCCGGGGTTCCAGGCAAATGAGGCGCGGTCGATTTCCAATGTCGGGTTGGCGGAACCGCCAATGCAGCGTGTAATGACGTGGCGGTTGGGGTGGTTGGCAGCTTCTTCCTGGTTGATGGCTCCGGAGTCCACCAGCATCTGCACATAGGAGTGGTCCACCGTCAGTTGCGTGAGAGAGCCGTGCGGGGCATCCACCTCGGTCTCGTCGCCGCTGTCGGTTGTCGGCGGGGTCCACAGATAGGCGCGGCTGTCGCCGACCCAATAGATATGAAAATAATTGCCGTCTTCTGCCACAACCACCGCTGTGGTTCCCATGGCGGTAGTACTGGTTTCTTCGCCCACGAGAAGGGCGTGGGCACGGCGCAGGGCCTGCTCGTAATGCCGGTCGGTGGCCGAGGAGCGCTGAATTTCTTCGACCACGGTTTGGCTGGCAATTTCACCGGCCTGGTGGCCGCCGAGACCGTCTGCCACGACCCAGATACCTCGGGACTCATCGCCCCAGAAGGCGTCCTCGTTCTGCTCGCGGCGATAACCCGGGTGCGTTGCACCGGCACTGCGCTGCGCTTCACGGAGTACAGGGTGGCTCACCCCACTGGGGCGTTCGCTGCCACCGGCACTTCCGCCGGCATTAACATTGGCATCTACCTTGGCTTCACTCACTGGTATACAACTACCTGTTACCTGTCGTTATTGTCGCAAGTGCAAAACCGCGCTAATCCATGCGGTTTTCGACACTTCCATACTAGAGCCTGCCGGCATTGTAAGCTGCAAACCGATTCACAGGCCAATGAATTTGGCCGTGATAAACTTCCCACAACGGGTTTGAGTTGCAACCCGTACGTGCGCTGGATCTGGCGCCTAACTTGTTTTTCAATTGGTTCTGTTTGGTTCGCAATCGCGGCTGGTTTAAAAATGTACGCCGCAATGCGCATTCGAGGAAACCTGAACAATGCTGAAACTTTGTGACGTAAAAGATGCCAGTCAAAGCGTATGGCTGGTGGCGCCCAAGGTCACAATCGGCCGTGGCAGTCAGTGCGATCTGACACTGGCGGATGCTTCGGTGGCGAAACTCCATGCGGAGATTCTGGTAGACGGGGAAGAGCTGGAACTTCGCAATCTGGCCGGAAATGGCCAGGTGATGGTCAACGGTAAATTGGTTGACGGCAGTTGCCGCCTGTATCGGAATGACCGGGTACAGCTGGGTGAGCGGAATCTCGCGGTGGTCGACCCTAAAGTTACCCGGCTGAAGGCTGCTGGCGCCAATGCCAATGTCTCCTGGGCGCTGCGTGCCAACCACCCGGCCATTGTCGGGCGCGTATTCCCGGTGCGTGAGACCTCTGTGGTGGGGCGTTCGGACGAATGTGACCTGACCTTTGCCATGTCCCATCTCTCCCGCCGCCACGCGCGCCTTGAAGTGCGGGAAGGGCTGTTGTTTGTGGTGGACCTGGGCTCTGCCAACGGTACCTTCCTGAACAATCAGCGCGTCACCGAATGCCGTGTACGACGGGGGGATGAACTGCGCTTTGACAGCCTGAGTTTCAGCGTGGTGGGTCCCGCAGACGATATCGATAAAACCACCGTGCGCCAGGCCGTCCCGCTCCCTGAAGCGGCGCGGCAGAGCGCCGCTTTGACACAGGCCATCGACCGTGCGCGTTCTCGCCCGGCGGTAAAATCACCACTGCAACAAGAGGTGTCCGACGTCACTCACTCCGCACCCGGAGTTGCGGGTGAGGTCGCCAGCGCACGGAGTAACGGCTGGATCTGGATTGGTGCAGTGGTGGCGGCGGTTGTCGTTGGCGGTTATTTCTGGGCACAGGGACAGGGCCTTGTCTAAGGAGCTGGTTTAATCGATGTCAGAACGTCCGCTGGTGTTCTATACCACCCTCGGTTGCAGCCTGTGTGAAAAGGCCAAGCCGGAGATCTGGCCGCTGTTGGAGAAGTTTGGCTTGTTTCTGCAGCCGGTGGATATCGCCGATGACGAGGAGCTGACCCGGCTGTTCGGTTGGAGTATCCCGGTGGTGGGACTCGGCGAGGTGGAGGACGTTCTCTGCTGGCCATTTACCTCCAGTGAGCTGGAGTCCTGGTTGCAGGCCCGGTTGCCCTGATCGTTTTTGCATATCCTGAGATTCGAGGCGCCTACAACCGGCGCCTCGACTCTTTCTCACGAACTTCCCGCCTTGCAATCCGTCACTAAAGCCGCGATTCGGCCTCGATTTTGGTCAGCAGTGGTGCCTTGTCGCCACTGCGGTAGGCATAGATAACCGAGTAGGACAGCACATTCTGCACATACTTGCGGGTTTCGCTGTAGGGGATGGTCTCTATCCACACATCAAACGGAAGTTTTTTATTGGTGTCCTTGAGCCAGCTGGCCACCCGTGTGGGGCCCGCATTGTAGGCCGCAGCGGCGAGAAACCGGTTGTTGTCGAAGCGATTCAACAAGGTGTTGAGGTAGTAGGCGCCGAGGGTGATATTGGTGTTCGGATTCAGCAGGTCCCAGCTGCGCCGGTAGGGCACACCGGCCTTACGTGCGGTGGCCTCGGCGGTAGAGGGCAGTAGCTGCATCAACCCCATTGCGCCGGCGTTGGACTTCGCATCGTGGCTGAAATGACTCTCCTGGCGTGCCACCGCCAGTACCAGATAGGAATCCAACGCCGTCTTCTTGCCCAGGTTGCTGGCGACGTCGCTGACGATATCGGTAAACGCCAGCGGGAAGCGCAGCTCCAGGTCATCCAGGTAGTTTGCCGCCAGGATCGACTGGATGGATTTGTGGTACCAGCCCCAGGAGCTCGCGATCTTGCCTGCGGTCATCAGCTCTTCGGGCTTCATTTTTTCTGTGGCGTAATCCCATTCCCGGCGTGCGTGGTAGAACTCGCCGATCGCCTGTAATTCCCGCGCCCGCTGCATGCCCGGACGCGCGGCCACCTCTTTCACCTGTTTTGGGGTTACCGGGGCCGGGTGGTCGACGAAGCTGTATTCCCGTTTGATGGTGTCCGACGCAAGGAATCCGTAATAGCTGCGCTCAAGGGCGGCTTTCTGGAATAGCTTTTCCGCCTCTGCCTTGCGCGCGGGATCACTCTTTGGGTTCTGCTCGTTGATCGCTCTGGCTTTCCAGTACAGCCAGCGGTCCAGGCCTTGCTCTTCCGCGGGCAGGCGGTCGATCCAGAACTCTACCTGGGCCCAGTCCATTTCCCGCAGGGACTGGCGGATCAGCCACTCGGAGGTGCGCAGATCGAAAAATCCCGGGGTCGACTTGATCAGTGTCTCCAGGCCTTGCTGGTCATCCTGACGCGCAAACTGTAGTGCGAGATAGCGCAGGAATTCGTCGCTTTCCTCATCGGAGTAGAGATAGCTGGCGCTGTAGCGCTGCCAGGCCGCCTCGGCCTTTTCCGCGCTCTGGGACGCCAGTCGACGCAGGCCGATGGACACTATGTCGCGGTATTCCGGTTCTTCCTGGACAAAGCGTTCGTAATTGAGGATCAGCTCCGGTTTGCGATAGACCTCGCGCATCAGCTCTGCGCGGCGGGTGCGGTCCTTATCCAGTTTGCGGGCGATAAAGCCGGCCAGGTCGAGATTGCCGGCGCCGACGGACAGGGCATGGCGTTTCCAGATGCGTTCCTGGGTGATGCCACCGTCATTGACCCAGCGGTTGAAGGCCGGGTCACACTCCTTCGGTTGCGAGGCACCGACGGTCCAGAGTTCTTCGATAAGGGCGTAGGCCTCTTTCTTGTCGCCGTAGCGGGACAGGGCGTCCACGTAGTAGCAGCGCAATTGGGTGCGTGTGATCCACTCCGGGCGGTAGTACTTGAGGTATTCGCGGAAGCGATCGCGCGCGCCCAGCTCGCGCAACACGCGGATACGCATCCAGTCACCGATGGCGGTGCCGTCGTACTTCTCCAGGAATGCGTCGATATCGCCGTAGGGCAGACGCGATAGATTCTTGCTGATGTTCCAGTAATCGAGGTAGGGCAGCAGCGGGTAGTCCTTCAGCTCTTTTTTGAGCTGGGCCAGGCGGCGCTGGTCATTGTGGGCAATGGCCATGCGAGCTTCCTGCAGCTTTTTGCGCTGGGCCACTGCCGCTTCCGCCTCCCGGACCTCCCGGGATTCCGCCTTGAGGGCGGCTGAGGTTGCCGCACCCGCGGCGGCGAGCAATGGCGCGGGCTCGGCGACATCTGCTGCGCTCTGGGCGTGCAAAGGCGGTGCAGCCGTAAAGCCGCCAACAAACAGTGCGGAGAGGAAAATGGCGAGTCCATTACTGCCAATCGACATACTGAACACCCGATTGAGAAATCGCTTATTCGAAGGGCGCAGAATAAAGCGTAAAATGTCCGTTTTCACCAGTGCACCTCTAAAAATCTTCCCGAGCGGGTGGCCGGCCGCGCCGGCACATGTGCGGTAGATTTATAGGGATGCCCCAAAACCATTGTAGTGTTTATTTATGTTGCTTCAGTTGGATGGCGTTTGTTTGCGCTATGGCGTGCAGGTATTGGCGGATCATGTGAGCGCCAAGATCGAGCGCGGAGATCGTATCTGCCTGGTTGGGCGCAACGGCGAGGGTAAGTCCAGCCTCTTGAGCCTGATCGGTGGCAAGGGCGATCCGGACGAAGGCGAAATCATCCGCCAGAGTGGCACCGTACTCGCCACGCTTGAGCAGGCGCTGCCGGAAGATTGCGACCACACGGTTTATCGTTATGTCGCCGAAGGCCTTGGCGAAGTCGGCGGCTGGCTGTCGGAATACCGCGACAACCAGAATCCGGACCTGCAGGCGAAGATTGACAGCGCGCACGGCTGGGAGCTGCTCGCGCGGATCGACAGTGTTCTCGACCGCCTGGACCTGGACGAAAATGTCAGGGTCATGGACCTCTCTGGCGGCTGGCAACGTCGCGCGGCGCTGGCCCGGGCACTGGTGACGGAACCGGATCTGCTCATCCTCGACGAGCCCACCAACCATCTGGATATTGCCGCGGTAGAGTGGCTGGAGACCTTTCTCGCCACCTACCGCGGTGCTCTGCTGTTCGTCAGCCACGACCGCGCGCTGGCTCAGCGACTGGCGACCTCGGTATGGGACCTGGATCGCGGCATACTGCGGGTATTCAACTGCCCCTTCGACCGCTACCAGCAGGAAAAGGAAAAACAGCTGGAAGAAGAGGCGCGCAACGACGCCCTGTTCGATAAAAAGCTGGCGCAGGAAGAGGCGTGGATTAGGCAGGGCATCAAGGCCCGGCGCACCCGCAATGAGGGCCGCGTGCGCGCCCTGCAGGCGCTGCGCCGGGAGCGTCAGGCCCGCCGTGAGCGCCAGGGTGTGGCGAAGATGTCGCTGGATGCGGGCGAGCGCTCCGGCAAACTGGTGGCGGAACTGAAGGGCGTGAGCTTCGGCTTTACCGACGAGCAGGGCGAGCTGGTGCCGCTGATCCGCGACCTCGACTTTACCCTGATGCGGGGCGACAAGGTGGGTTTGATCGGCCCGAATGGTGCGGGTAAAAGTACCCTGATTCGCCTGCTGCTCGGCGAACTCGAGGCGCAGGCCGGCAGTATCCGACTCGGCACCAAGTTGCAGGTGGCCTATTTCGATCAGCGCCGGGATATGCTGAACCCGGAACTCACCGTGGTAGACAACATTGCCGAGGGGCGGGAAAGCATCGATGTGGGTGGCAGCAGCCGCCATGTGATGTCGTATCTGAGCGACTTCCTGTTTACCGGCGTCAAGGCGCGCACCAAGGTCGGGGCCCTGAGTGGCGGAGAGCGCAACCGCGCGCTGCTGGCAAACCTTTTCAGTCAGCCCGCGAATATTCTGGTGCTCGACGAACCCACCAACGACCTGGATGTGGAGACGCTGGAGCTGCTCGAGCAGCTGCTGTTGGATTTTTCCGGCACCGTGTTGCTCGTCAGCCACGACCGGGCCTTTCTCGACAATGTGGTGGAAAGCTGCCTCGCGTTTGAAGGCAACGGCGTGGTGCGGGAGTACGTGGGCGGCTATCAGGATTTCGTGCGCCAGGGCGGGCGATTCCTCAGTGCGGAGGAGCAGCTCAGGTCCCGCAAACAGGAGCGGGCCGGGGAGGCTGAGCCCACAAACGCGGATACGGCGGAGAGCGCCGCGACCGAAAAGAGCACCACAGCGGCGCCGAAAACTAAAAAACTCAGTTACAAGCTGCAGCGGGAGCTGGACGCGTTACCCGCCCAGATCGAGACGCTGGAAACGGAAATCGCCGCACTGGAAGAGGAGGTGGGGCAGCCGGACTTTTACCAGCAGGACAGCGATCTGGTACAGGCGCGGTTGCAGAAGCTGACCGAGCTGCAAGAAGCCTTGGAAGTGGCATTTGAGCGGTGGGCGGAACTGGACAGCATGTAAAGTGATTGCGCTCAGGCGCGACAGAAGCGGGGGCCTGGTGCCCCCGATTTTATATAGGGCGTTATTTGGATTCGCCGGAAGGGTGCACCCGCACTGCCAGTACATCGCAGCCCGCGCCGTGGAGCACGCCGTTGGCGGTTGAGCCCAGCAACAGCGCCAGGCCGTGACGGCCGTGGCTGCCAATCACGATCAGATCGCAACCGGCATCCTCGGCCAGACGGTGAATTTCCGTCGCCGGCTGGCCGAGCACCACGTGCTGGCGTTCCGCCGGGATATTCAGGGGGGCTGCGGCCCGCCGCAACTGCTCTTTCGCCTGATTCTGCAGTTGTTCCTGCACCTCGGAGAGGTCCATCGGTATATCGCCGCCATAAGCAAAGGTAAGCGGCTCGATGATATGGGCAAGACTCAGTTGCGCATTGCTTTGTGCGGCAATCTCCGCGGCTCGATCCAGAACCTGAGTGGATTCCTGAGAGAGGTCCAGTCCAACCAGAATATTTTTATAGCCTGACATATCGCCCCCACGTACTGGTGAATTTCTGGCGCTTCCACCGTAATTGATGGAGCGCCCGGTTTGCTTCAATGAGTCTACTTTAAAAAATCAGGCTTGACACAACCTCTGCCTTGCGGAGAAAAATGCGCGCCTAAATCGGGGTATGATGCCGGCGTTTGCTTGCCAAACTGTGCAGATGGCCGTTGTGTCGCCGGATTTGAGCCATTTATAGAGTTCCGATTTTCATCGCACATCACAGGGAGTGCCCATGGCCAGCTGGCTGCCAATCGTCATAATTATTTTTGCTATCACCCTGGTGGTCGGACCGGTAATGTGGCTGAAGCCCAGCAGTCGCGACAAAAAACTGGCAGAGCTGCGTCAGCGCGCCGCCGGTGCCGGGCTTAAGGTCCAGATACAGCCGCTACCGGAATCCCAGGGTACCGGCACTGCGGCAGTCTATTTTTCCCAGTGGCGCAATCCACGCCGCCTGCAAAGCGGGTGGGGGCTGGAATTGCAGCGGATGTCTCACGAACTGAACTTCGACGGTGTCTGGGACTGGCGCAAAAAGCGCGAGGCCCCAGAGGCTGCCAAGCCGTCACTCAAGGAGTTGATCTCCCTGTTGCCGGCGGATGCGACCGCGATTTTTGCCAACGATGCCGGTCTCGGTGTGCAGTGGCACGAGCGCAGCGGCGGCGCCGGTCTTGACGCCATCATCCACGCGCTCGGCGCGGTGCGCCCGGTAATAGAGGAAGCAATCCGCCTGCCACAGGTAGGAGGGACGCCAGCGGGAGATTCCGGCGAGGAAGGAAGCGCGAGTGGGCGTCGGGATTTGTGAGTCGCCGCCTCGCCGGACTGGTCTACTGTTTCAAGCGGTCGGTTCGGAGTTTTACGGTGGCAAGCTTGTAGAACCACAGGCGGTTTAGCGGTGAGGTTTTCTCGAACCAACTGCTGGATGACAGGTCAGAATCGCATACGAATTGATCAATCGAGCCAGCAAAATGTGACGTTTGCTTGACCATACCGGGGTCGGAGCATATATATTCGCGCAGCGCACCGCTCATAACGGCTGATGCCGAAGGTGCAGAAGCAGTAAATTTTCTTTTAAAAATCAGAAGCTTATGGGTAAATCACTGGTCATCGTCGAGTCGCCGGCGAAGGCAAAAACGATCAACAAGTATCTCGGCAAGGACTTCGTCGTGAAGTCCAGTATTGGTCATATCCGGGATCTTCCTACCGGCGCTTCCAACAAGCAGCCGGTGGATGCCAAGGAGCGCGCCCGCCGGGCGGCGGAAACCCGCAAGCTGTCCAAGGAAGATAAAGAAGTCTACAAGCGCCAGAAAAGCCATGAACAGCTAATCAAGCGCATGGGCATCGACCCGGACCACAACTGGGAGGCCCACTACGAGATTCTTCCCGGCAAGGAAAAGGTGGTGGACGAGCTGCGCAAGCTCGCGGCCAGTGCCGATACCGTCTATCTCGCAACGGACTTGGATCGCGAGGGGGAGGCCATTGCGTGGCACCTGCGCGAGGCCATCGGTGGCGATGAGCAACGTTACCGCCGCGTGGTGTTCAACGAAATCACCAAATCCGCGATCCAGGATGCATTCAAGAGTCCCGGTCCGCTGGATATCGACCGAGTAAATGCCCAGCAGGCGCGTCGTTTCCTCGATCGTATCGTGGGCTATATGGTGTCGCCGCTGCTGTGGGAAAAAGTTGCCCGCGGTCTGTCCGCCGGTCGCGTGCAGTCCGTTGCCGTGCGTCTTGTGGTCGAACGCGAGCGGGAAATCCGCGCGTTTATTCCCGAAGAGTACTGGACACTGTTTGCGGATACCGAAACGGCCAAGTCCGACGCACTGCGGCTCGAGGTGAAAAAGCAGGGCGGCGAGAACTTCCGCCCCGTCAATGAAGCGCAGGCGATGGCTGCGCTGCAGGCGCTGCAGTCCAGCAACTTTGAAGTCACCGCCCGCGAAGACAAGCCCACCAGTTCCAAGCCCGGTGCACCTTTTATTACCTCCACCCTGCAGCAGGCGGCCAGTAACCGTCTCGGTTTCAGCGTGAAGAAAACCATGATGATGGCGCAGCGCCTGTATGAGGCGGGTTACATCACCTATATGCGTACCGACTCTACCAATCTGAGCGCGGAGGCTGTGGCCTCGGTACGGGATTTTATTGGCGAAAGTTACGGCGAAAAATACCTGCCGGAAAATCCGAATCAATACAGCAGCAAAGAGGGTGCCCAGGAGGCGCACGAGGCCATTCGTCCGTCCGATGTGCGAGTGAAACCCAACATGCTGTCGGGTATGGAACGTGACGCCGAGCGTCTGTATACCCTGATCTGGCAACAGTTTGTGGCCTGTCAGATGACACCGGCGCAGTTCACTTCCACCTCTGTGGTGGTGAACGCCGGTGACTTTGAGCTGCGTACCCGCGGCCGTGTGATCCGTTTTGACGGTTTCCTCAAGGTGGCACCGCCGCAGAGCAAAAAAGATGAAGATCTGGTGCTGCCAGACATCAAGGTTGGCGAAAAGCTCAATCTCAAAAAGCTGGACCCGAAGCAGCATTTCACCAAGCCGCCGGCACGTTTCAGTGAAGCAGCACTGGTAAAAGAACTGGAAAAGCGCGGTATCGGCCGCCCGTCCACCTATGCCTCGATCATTTCCACCATTCAGGATCGCGGTTATGTGCGCTTGGAAAACCGCCGTTTCTACGCGGAAAAGATGGGTGACATTGTCACAGACCGTCTGAGCGAAAGCTTTACCGATCTGATGGACTACGGCTTCACCGCGAGTCTGGAAGAATCTCTGGACGCCGTGGCAGAAGGTAAAAAGGGCTGGAAAGCGTTGCTGGATGAGTTCTACTCCGATTTCAGCAAGCGTCTCGAACAGGCCCAGGATGCCGATGCCGGTATGCGCCGCAATGCGCCAACCGACACGAATATCGAGTGCAGCCAGTGTGGTCGCCACATGCAGATTCGCACCGGTTCCACCGGCGTGTTTCTCGGCTGTTCCGGCTATGCCCTGCCGCCCAAAGAGCGCTGCACCAACACCATGAACCTGGTGTCTGGGGAGGAGGCGATCGACGCGGACAAGGACGAAGAGGCGGAAACCCGCCAGCTGCGAGAAAAACGCCGCTGCCCGAAGTGTGGCACCGCAATGGACAGTTACCTGCTGGATGAGCAGCGCAAACTGCATATCTGCGGTAATAACCCGGACTGCAACGGTTTCGAAGTAGAGAAGGGCACATTTAAGATCAAGGGCTACGATGGCCCGCTGATCGAGTGCGATAAGTGTGGCAGCGATATGCAGCTGAAGTCCGGCCGCTTCGGCAAATACTTCGGCTGTACCAACGACGCCTGTAAAAATACGCGCAAGTTGCTGAAAAATGGCCAGGCGGCGCCACCGAAAATGGACCCGGTACCGATGCCGGAGCTTGCCTGTGAAAAAGTGGACGACACCTACATCCTGCGGGATGGTGCTTCCGGACTGTTCCTTGCCGCCAGTCAGTTCCCGAAAAATCGCGAAACCCGCGCACCGCTGGTGAAGGAGCTGTTGCCGCACAAGGACGAGATTGACTCCAAGTACAGCTTCCTGTTCTCTGCGCCGACGGAGGACAGCGAAGGGCGGGATACCGTGGTGCGATTCAGTCGCAAGACTCAGGAGCAGTATGTGCAGTCCGAAGAGGACGGCAAGGCCACCGGCTGGAAGGCTTTCTACACTGGCGGCAAGTGGCTGGTAGAAGATTCCGGCAGCAAATCTGCGGCACCCAAGAAGGCGGCAGCGAAAAAGGCCCCGGCCAAGAAAGCGACCGCGAAAAAAGCGGCGGCCAAAAAGGCACCTGCCAAAAAATCGCCGGCGAAATAGGTAGCGCAGTGAGCAACCCCTATACCGGTATTGTGGTTTCCGCCCTGCGGAAATCCGAGCTGCTACTGCAGTCCCTGGAAGTTCGTGAAGCCGAAAGCAATCCGCTACTCCAGGCAGCGCTGCTTGAAGGCACGCTGCTGCAGCTGTGGCGGGCGCATCGCGCATTTCTGGCAGAGCAGGGTCACCAGCTGCAGTTGGGTTTCAAGCCCGCTGGCGAGCCGGACACGGCACTCCGGCTTCAGGAGATGGCAGCCGCGCGGGGCAAGTTCAGTGCCGAGGTGGCTGAACTGGTCGGGCTCGAGGAAAATCCAGACAGCTGGTTCAATGCCATGGCCCGCTGCTGGCAAGGGCTGTGGCGCCCTGCGGGCGGCGCCCAGGAGTCTGGCGCCGCCAACAGCGGCGTGCGGACCCTGATTCCCCTGCGTCAGCTGGATAGCAGTTTTTCTGCCAGCCTCGACAGCGAGAGTCTTCGGCACTGGCATCGCCAGCTCAATGAGCTGGTGGTGCGCCAGCGCGCCCAGGGCCAGGAGTGGTAGAGCGGTGGCCTGCCATCGCGCCTGTCCTTGTCTGGCCGCTGATGATTCACTGTTCCCTGTGTTACACTGCCGTCAAATCACGCTGTAACTGGAGAAGTGAATGTCCTCTGAGACTTACGAAATCATCGAGTTGTCCAATGGTGATGTGGCGTTGCGACGCGCCGGTCACAAGGGGGACCCGCTGGTGCGTATCCATTTCTCGGATGAAAGCCTGGAGTTTCTGCGCGAGCACAAGATTGCCATTGCCCGCGCCATGCTGGAGGCGGGTATCGAAGCGGTGCAGGAGATCGGTACTTTGGAGCCAGAGCCCTTCGAAGAGGATGAGCTCGAGGCTACCGAACACACCATTCACTGACGGGTGAAGTGTTCGGCACCTAATTCGATAGGAAAAGCCAAAGCAAATAAAAACGGGGCTCAGTGAGCCCCGTTTTTATTTGCTGGTGTCACAGCCGAGCGCTGCTCACTTTACCCATCAATAGGGGTTCTGGCGAATCACGCCCACTGCCAGACCTTCAATGGCGAAATTCTTATCACGCATATCCACTTCAATAACGTCAAAGTCCTCATTTTCTGGCAGTAGCTGGACCATGGCCTGGTTGCCGCGACGCTTGAAGCGCTTGACGGTAACTTCATCTTCGATCCGGGCCACCACAATCTGGCCGTTGCGGATATTGTCGGTGCGCTGTACCGCGAGCAGGTCGCCGTCGAAGATGCCCGCGTTTTTCATGCTCATGCCGTGCACTCGCAGTAGATAATCGGCCGGAGGATGGAAAAATTCCGCGGGAATTTCGCAATATTCCTCGATATTTTCTTCCGCCAGAATCGGGTTGCCGGCAGCGACGCGGCCGACGATGGGCAGACCACTCTGGTGGCCGGGAATACGAATGCCACGGGAAGCACCGGCCACCATTTCAATTGCGCCCTTGCGCGCAAGTGCTTTCAAATGCTCTTCCGCCGCATTGGGTGAGCGGAAACCCAGTTCCTGGGCAATTTCGGCTCTGGTGGGCGGATAGCCTGTTTCATCCAGATAAGATTTGATCAGTTCCAGTACCTGGGCCTGACGAGCGGTAAGGTTTGTCATGGGCGCTTCCTTTTGTCTGTATTTATATACAGTTGCTGGGATTATATACAGATTTTCCTGCCGCGCAATCCAGGGGGCTGTTGCGTCAGTACTGCTAGACTTGAGGTGACCGGCGAAATCTAAAATCTGGTTCAAACCAGGTCTGCCGGGTTCGCTGTCACAATAAGAAGGAAGCGAAAGGGAGCAGGCATATGCTGGATGCAAAGATGCCGGAAGCGTGGCGTGTACTGCGTATTCAGTCGGAACTCGTTGATGGTATTGAGCGGCTGATTACCCTTAAAGGTGCCGTGACCGTATTCGGCAGTGCCAGGTTCCCGGAAGACGCGGTCGAGTACCAGCAAGGGATGCGCCTCGGCGAGCTACTGGCCAGCGAGGGCATCCCTGTCATTACCGGTGGTGGTCCGGGCATTATGGAGGCATGTAATCGCGGTGCCTTCACCCATGCCGGCGCCTCCATCGGCCTGAATATTGAGCTGCCATTCGAGCAGACGCCCAATCCGTATCTGGATATCCGGCTGAATTTCCGTTATTTCTTCGTGCGTAAATTCATGTTCATGAAGCACGCGGTAGGCTTTATCGCCATGCCCGGAGGCTTCGGCACCATGGATGAACTGTTTGAAGCCCTGACTCTGGTGCAGACGCAAAAAGTTAGGCGCTTTCCCATTGTGCTCGTCGGCAAGCGCTACTGGTCTGGATTATTGGACTGGCTGGTGAATACTGTGCTTGAGCGCGCTTGTATCGACGCCGCTGATCTGGATTTATTCAAACTGGTAGATACCGTGGATGAGGCGGCGGAGATCATCATCGACTACATTCGCCATCGCGAGGATTGAACAAGAGCGTGTTTCGCCAATGTTCTTGCGCCTCAATACTCAGCGCCATTTTCATGGCTGCAGCACTACGCTATCGATGACCATCACCGGGCGGGCGTTTGGCTATTGCGCAAATTCCCCTTGGGCTGAAGTAAATCCTACTTACTTGCTTTCGTCGGTGCCGGGAAACGCTTCGCCTTCAAGGCGGTCTATCGCGGTTTGCGCGGGCGAAAAAATCGGGCTGGTAAACCCGGCATCCTCATCGTCCTGCATTTCTTTCGCCCAAGTGCCATAACCGGCGTTAGCGTCTTCTGGAGCTGCGGCGCCAATAATCGGTAACTGCGGCCAGCTGTGAAAATCTATCTCATCCAGCGTACCGTCGAGATACTGGATCTCGATGGTGCGGGATGGCTGGTCCACGGCGACCACTTCAAACAGGTCTCCACTGTCGAAATTTTCGAACCAGCTGCCGATTTCCGGTGCGATTCTCGCCATGGCATGCCTCCTGTTGTTTATCAATGCTAGGAGCCAATCACTGGCCTGTATTTCCAATCTAGCGTGCGTGGAGTGAGGCTGGTAACCGGGGAGTCCGATATTTGTTAAATAGTGGACAGCGTGTGACCTGGGTGGCGGTTTGGGGATGTGAGGGCCACCGACGCACCAGCGCGGGCGACTATCTGGGAAATGTTCGATTGGATGACGATGTGCTAGTCTCAACTCTTAAACAAACGTTTTAATTGATGGTTTGAATTGGGATGAGTCAGCTGGATACCGTCAACCGGATTCTCGATGCAGCCGAGGTGTTGTTTGCCGAACGGGGCTTTACCGAGACCTCTTTGCGCACAATTACCAGTACCGCCGGAGTGAATCTGGCTGCGGTGAATTATCACTTTGGTTCGAAAAAGGAACTGATTCAGGCGGTATTTGAACGCTTTCTTACGCCTTTTACGGAAAGTCTGGACCGGGAACTGAACCGTCGTGAGTCGCAGGCGCAACTGCAGGTAGAGGATCTGCTGCAGAGCCTGTATCGGGTGGCACTGGCAGGGCTCGCCAGGGAGGGGCGTGACCCCAAACGCTTTATGCGCCTGTTGGGGCTCGCCTACACCCAGTCTCAGGGGCATCTGCGGCGCTTTATCGTATCGCGCTATGGTGCCAGCTACCGCCGCTTTGCCGGGCAATTATCCGGTGCACTGCCACAGGTGGACCCGGTCACATTCTATTGGCGCCTTTACTTTATGCTGGGTGCCACCATATTTTCCCTCTCCAGCTTCGATGCGATCGAAGCTATCCTGAGGGAAGATTTTGGCGCCGTGAGCAGTCTCGATGAGACCCTGGCGAGACTTGCGCCAGCGGCCGTGGCTATGCTGACCGCACCCGACGTGGGGGCGGCCTGATCGCGTCAGGTTGCCCACACTGTGTGCTGCGGTTGCGGGAATCGTGGCCGAGAGAATGGTGAAATAGCCGCGGAAAATTCCAGATAGGTAACAGGAGCTGACATACCATGTCTGTGCAGATTGGTCCGGTGATGATTGATGTGGACGGCACGGAACTCAATGATGAGGACCGCGAGCTGTTGCGCCACCCCATGGTGGGGGGGCTGATTTTCTTTGCGCGCAATTTTCGCAACCGCGAACAGCTCGAGGCACTGGTGGCAGATATCCGCAGTGTGCGCCCGGAAATCCTGCTGGCTGTCGACCAGGAAGGCGGGCGCGTACAGCGTTTTCGTGACACCTTCACCCGCATTCCATCCATGCAGGCGCTGAGTGCGCGCGCCAATACCCAGCAGCTTCTCGATGTGGGATGGCTGCTGGCAGCGGAATTGCTGGCGGTGGGGGTCGACTTCAGTTTCGCGCCGGTACTGGATGCAGACGACGATTTCTGCAAAATCGTGGGCGATCGCAGTTTTGCCCGCGATCCGTTGGTGCTCGCCGAAAAGGCGCGGCCATTTATCGCCGGTATGCACGAGGCCGGTATGGCGACCACTGGCAAGCATTTTCCGGGCCATGGCCAAGTGCTGGAAGACAGCCATGAAGAACTGCCCGTTGACCAGCGCACGCTGGAGCAGGTTCTGGCCTCCGACTGTATCCCGTTTGCCGAGTGTATCGCTGCCGGTGAGCTGCAGGCGGTGATGCCGGCCCATATCCGCTTTGCCCAGGTGGATGAAAACCCGGTGGGTTTTTCGCGTTTCTGGCTACAGGAAATCCTGCGCAAGCGCCTCGGTTTTGACGGGGTGATTTTCAGCGATGACCTGACCATGGAAGGGGCGGGCGCCGCCGGCGGTTATGCTGAACGGATTCGCGCGGCGATGCAGGCGGGTTGTGATATGGGTGTGGTCTGCAACAACCGGCAGGGCGCACTGGAAGTGCTCAAGGCGCTGGAAACATTTACTCCCGATCCTGAGTCCAGTCGACGACTGGCGCGTATGCGCGGTCAGGCAAAAATAACCAGTTGGAGTGAACTGGAGCAGTCACCCCGCTGGCAGTCAACCCGTGAATGGCTGGCATCCTGGGTTTAAATCCGCACAATACCCCCTGTCAAAAATCGAGCGCATCCGCGTAAATTTATTTACTTGTCGTTATATGGAGTGATTTGTGGAGTCGGCCAAAGCCTTTTTGCGCACCCTGTTGGGGGATGACCGTTTCTGGATTGCGGAAGTTTTTCTGATTGTGCTGACCACGGCGATTGCATCGTGGTTGCTGGGATTGTTGGTGCGGCGCCTGGAGCTGCGAGCCGAGCGCACCGTCAATCCGTGGGATGACGCCCTGTGCGGTAGCCTTAATCCGCCGGCTTCGCTGCTGGTATGGCTGGTGGGCCTGTCGCTGGCAGCGGCGCGCGCCGGCAACGCTACCGGAGCGGAAATCTTCTCTTTCGCCACTACCATCCGGGAAGTCGGCTTTATTGTGCTGATTACCTGGTTTGCACTGCGCTTTGCCAAGGCGGTGGAGGGCAACCTGGCAGACCCGCGTTTTATGGGCAAGCCCATGGACGCCACCACCGTGCGTGCCATTGGCAAGCTAATTCGCGCCTCGATTATGGTCACCGCCGCCATGGTGATCATGCAGCACTTCGGCTACAGCATCAGTGGTGTGCTGGCGTTTGGTGGTATCGGCGGTCTCGCCATCGGTTTTGCCGCCAAGGATCTGCTGGCCAATTTTTTCGGTGGCCTGATGATCTATCTCGATCGGCCCTTCAAGGTGGGTGACTGGGTGCGTTCGCCGGACAAGGAAATTGAAGGCACCGTAGAGGATATTGGTTGGCGGCTCACCCGCATTCGCACGTTCGACAAGCGCCCGCTGTATATCCCGAACGGCGTGTTCACCCAGATATCCGTGGAGAACCCGTCGCGCATGCTGAACCGGCGCATTTACGAAACCGTTGGTATCCGCTACGACGATGCACATCTGATGGCGCCGATCGTAAAGGCGGTGAAGGAAATGCTGCAGCAGCACCCGGAGATCGATACTAATCAGACGCTGATCGTGAACTTCAACTCGTTTGCACCGTCGTCACTGGATTTCTTTGTCTACACCTTCACCAAAACCACCGACTGGGTGCGCTACCACGAAATCAAGCAGGACGTGCTGTTGAAGATTCTGAACATCGTCCAGGAGCAGGGTGCTTCCTGTGCCTTCCCGACATCTACTTTGCATATCGCCGAGTTACCAGAACTGGCGGTGGCAGGCGACCGACGTATTCCCATTGATACGGGAATGACAGCTAAGTGATGTATTCGTAACCTGCATGAATTGTCAAAAATTGCGAAAACTTTCCACTGTTTTTGGTGAATTGTTGCGCAAAGCTCGTGGGAATTAATATTAAATTCACGGGGAAACCTAGACACTGGCGCGGTTTTATCTAAGAATCGGTATGGACTTGCCCGGGTGACCGGGCAGGCGCTTCGAGACAGTGGTCCAGGTCGGGCTCCGACCGGGATACGGGAATTGGGGTAGGCGCATTGCCCACAACCGGGGCGGGCGCAATAACAATAAATGAGGTTGGCTTAATGAGTGATCGCGTTACGGGTACCGTGAAGTGGTTTAACAATGCCCGGGGTTATGGATTTATCACCTGCGCCGAAGGTTCCGAGGATATTTTTGTGCACTACCGCAGCATTCGCGGTGAAGGCTACAAAACCCTCAACGAGGGGCAAGCCGTCGAGTTTGAAATGCAGCAGGGCGATAAAGGTCTGCTGGCGGAAGATGTTGTTCCCTGCGAATAACCCAGTCCCGCACGAGACTTTTTGCTGAAATAGCGCAATCGGACGCGTTTTATACGTTGGTTCGATTGTTGTCCTATTGCATGGGTTTCATGAAGTAAAAAGGCCATTCCAGAGTACTGGAATGGCCTTTTTATTGTCTGCCGGTTGTGCAGCTGGGCGCGTCAGAGCGCGCCCACCATACGCAGAAGCTGCCCGCAGAACCAGGCGCCGTAGGTGCCGAGTGCGTAACCCATTACCGCCAACAGTACGCCCACCGGTGCCAGAGACGGGTGAAACGCGGCGGCCACCACTGGCGCGGAAGCGGCACCGCCGACGTTAGCCTGGCTGCCCACGGCCATGAAGAAGGTGGGGGCCTTGATCAGCCAGGCCACAAACAGCATCAGTCCGGCGTGGATTGCCATCCAGATAATGCCCAGCACAAACAGTTCCGGGCTTTCCTTCAGCGCGGTGATATCCATGTGGGTACCGATGGTCGCCACCAGGAAGTAGATAAACACGGATCCGATTTTTGATGCACCCGCACCTTCCAGTTTTTTCGCCGGTGTAAAGGCCATGAAAATACCGAGGGTGGTGGCGATCACGATCAACCAGAAGAACTGGCTGGTGAAGCTGAAGCGCGCGAGCTGTGGAGCATTTGCCTGGAACCAGGGCGCCAGTACGTCGGCGAAGCCGTGGGCAATGGCGGTGATGCCAAAGCCCACCGCGGCAATCAGCATCAGGTCTTGCAGGGTGGGGTTGCGTGCGTGCTTGCGCTGCATGGTTTCCACCCGCTCTTTCAGGGTGTCGATGGCAGAGGTGTCGGCGCCGCGCTTGGCATCGAGCTGTTTGGCGTTGCCAGCCATGATCAGCAGTACCGCCATCCACAGGTTGGCGATGATCACGTCCACGGCGACCATGGCAGAGAAGACCTTTCCGCCCACCTCAAAAATTTCCTTCATTGCCGCCTGGTTGGCGCCGCCGCCGATCCAGCTGCCCGCCACGGTGGTCATGCCACGCCAGATCGCATCCGGGCCATTGCCGTTCAGCATGTCCGGGTTGAACGCAGACATGATCAGCAGTGCCAGCGGGCCGCCAATCACAATGCCCAGGGTGCCGGTCAGGAACAGGATCAGGGCCTTTGGTCCCAGGTTCACGATACCCTTCATGTCGATGCTAAGGGTCAGCAACACGAGGCTGGCCGGAAGCAGGTAGCGGGACGCAACGAAATACAGGTTCGAGTTGTGCGCGTCGATGATATGGAAGGTGGTAAGCAGGCTCGGCAGGAAGTAACAGAGCAGAAGTGCCGGCACAAAGCGGTAGAAGCGCTTCCAGAAGCGCTGTTCGCTGCTGGCGGTGTAAAACACGAAGCCCAGGATGGCCGCGAGCATGCCTAGAATGATGGCGTCATTGGTAATCATGAAATGATCTGGCCCGATTGTTATTGATTGATCGTTATGGATGGCGGTGAGGGTACAGGGATTTTCACGCTAAGAAAAACGGCCCGCAAAGGGGCCGTCTGCAGATGAATGGCCGGCGTGTGCTCAGGGGTTGAACTCCATCGGCTCATCCTGCGACTCGGGTTCGTCCTGTGGTGTCACTGCCCGAACTTCCACCAGCACGCCGAGCTTGGGGTGGTCGATATAGTGCAGCTCGCCGCTGCGCAGGCGACGTTCTTCCTGTAGCACCGCCACGCGGGCCGCCAATTTTTCCATCGGTTCAGCAGTCGTCGCAGCGATGGGGCGGTCCGAGAAGCTGCTGCCGTTGTTAAACACGGCAGATTCTGTGCGGATATTGCCGCCGCCAAGTTCCATCGGTTCTTCACTGGCAGCGTCTGCAGCTGCCATCACCGCGGCGTGTGGGCGGGTGGGTACGGCGATGCCCCTGGGCGCGGTTTGTTCCTCCGCTCCCTGGCCTACCGGGAAAGAGGGGGTAGTGGCCTGCGGTAACCACTCGCTAAACCACAGGTCGGTGCTCAGGTGGAGGTAGCGGGAAACACTCAGGGTGACGCTGCCTTCCAGCTGGTGGTGGTTGCCATCCTGTGGGCCACCACTGATTAGTATTGCGGGGGCGTTGCGCTCATTTTGCAAAACCTGGCGCCAGGTCTTGTGGAACAGCACCTTGTAGCCGGGGTCGCGCTGCAGGGCGGCCACCTTGTTGTTCAGCTGATTCGGGGCCGGTTGCAAGGCGGGAACCATAGGATCGCCGCGGGAGGGGGTATTGAAGTCCACCCAGCGCTTGCTGTAGTCGAGGTGCGGGGCCGCCGGCCAGGTTTCCCGGGACTGGTTCATGCCGTTTTCGCGGGTGAAAACCACCATCTCGATTTCGAACTGGGTACCGGCATAGCCGGCTGCCTCAGCACCCGCGGCGCAGAGTGCCAGTAGGGCGGCACCGGCCACCTGCTTCAGGCGTGCTGTGACCTGTTTTTTGGTAAAGGTCATTTTCCTTCCACTGTGGTTATGTCGTGGTTATTTCTGAGTTGTTGCGACTTTTGCGCTTTTTGTGAGCAGCGGCCATGTTAGCACTGATTGGGTGTTGAATGCGCCGCCGCTCCGTCTCGGTTTTCACTATTGCGACAGCTGTATCAATACCTCGTTAACCTGCTGCAGCCGGTGCTCCGGCCCACTCTCATCGAGTGCGAAGTTCAGGTGGTTGGCCCCCTGTAACTGGAACTGACCCGGTCGGTTCTGTACCAGTTTGACCAGGGTCAGGGGGTTCACCTTGGCGTTTTCCGCGAATTCAATACGGCCGCGGCTGGCGGAGGCCTCCAGCTTGCGGATGCCCATTTTGGTCGCGCTGAGCTTGATCTCGGTGATGCGGAACAGGTGTTTGACCGGCTCCGGCAGCAGGCCAAAGCGGTCGATCATCTCTACCTGCAGCTCTTTCAGCGCGGCGGAATCCTCTGCACTGGCAATGCGCTTGTACATGATCAGGCGGCTGTGCACGTCCGGCAGGTAGTCCTCCGGAATCAGCGCTGGCACCCGCAGGTTCACATCCACCGCGGGCGACTCCAGCGGCTCGTCGATATTGGGTACGCGCCCTTCGCGTATCGCTTTGACCGCGTGATCCAGCATCTCCATATACAGGGTGAAACCCACACTCTGGATCTGGCCGCTCTGTTCCTCGCCCAGCAGCTCGCCGGCACCGCGAATTTCCAGGTCGTGGGTAGCGAGGGTGAAACCGGCCCCCAGGTCCTGGGCTTCGCTGATGGCTTCCAGGCGCTTTACCGCGTCAACGGTCATGGCGCGCTTGTTCGGCGTCAGCAGGTAGGCGTAGGCTTGGTGGTGGGAACGGCCCACACGCCCGCGCAGCTGATGCAGCTGCGCGAGACCGAATTTGTCGGCGCGCTCGATCAGAATGGTGTTGGCAGTGGGTACATCGATACCGGTTTCAATGATGGTGGTACACACCAGCACGTTGAAGCGCTTGTGGTAGAAGTCACTCATCACCTGTTCCAGTTCGCGCTCGCGCATCTGGCCGTGGCCGACGCCGATGCGCGCTTCCGGCACCAGTTCCTGCAGTTCGCGCGCGATGCGCTCGATACTCTTCACCTCGTTGTGCAGGAAGTACACCTGGCCACCGCGTAGGATCTCCCGCAGGATGGCTTCCTTGATCAGTGCTTCGTCGCGCTCGCGCACAAAGGTCTTCACCGACAGGCGTCGCGCTGGTGGTGTGGCAATCACGGAAAGATCGCGGATGCCGGCCATGGCCATGTTCAGGGTGCGCGGAATCGGCGTCGCGGTGAGGTTCAGGATGTCCACTTCCGAGCGCAGGCTCTTCAGTTTTTCCTTCTGGCGGACACCGAAGCGGTGCTCCTCGTCGATGATCAGCAGCCCCAGGTTCTTGAACTGCAGATCGCTCTGCAGCAGTTTGTGGGTGCCGACAAGAATGTCCACCTTGCCATCTGCCACCCGCTCCTTGATCGCATCCACTTCCTTGTTGCTGCGAAAGCGCGATACCACTTCGATCGCGATGGGCCAGTCCGCAAAGCGGTCCTGCAGCGACTGGAAATGCTGCTGCGCGAGCAGGGTGGTGGGTACCAGCATCGCCACCTGGCGACCGCCGTGGGCGGCAACGAAGGCCGCGCGCATGGCGACTTCGGTTTTGCCGAAGCCCACATCGCCGCACACCAGGCGATCCATGGGTTTGTCGGACAACATGTCGGCCACCACCGCTTCGATGGCCTGCTGCTGGTCAGGGGTTTCTTCAAACGGGAAGCCGGCGGCGAATTCGCGGTAGGCAAGCCCGGGGTTGTCAAACGCATGGCCGACCCGCGCCTCGCGACGAGCGTAAATGTCGAGCAGCTCGGCGGCGGCGTCGCGGACTTTCTCGGCAGCCTTGCGTTTGGCTTTTTGCCAAGTGTCACTGCCCAGCTTGTGCAGCGGCGCAAGTTCTTCGTCGGCACCGGAATAGCGGCTGATCAGGTGCAGGCTCGCCACCGGCACATACAGCTTGGCGCCATCGCCGTATTCGAGTGTCAGGAACTCCGCCTGCTGGCCGTCGATCTCGAGGCTCTGCAGCCCCTTATAGCGGCCGACACCGTGATCGATATGCACCACTGGTGCACCGATGCGCAGTTCTGCCAGATTCTTGACCGCGTTGTCCGCATCTTCCTTGGCTTTTCTGCGTCGCCGCTGTTGCAGTACCCGGTCGCCAAACAGCTGTGGTTCGGCGATGAGGTTGAGCTGCGGATCATCCAGCAGCATGCCCTGATCGAGGGGGGCGACGGTAATGCCGAGGCGTTCGTCGGTGTCGAGGAATGCCTGCCAGGAATCGAAGGTTTTTGGCTTGATGCGAATGCCGCCCAGCAGTTCGAGCAGTGCCTCGCGGCGGCCGCCGCTCTCCGCGCAGAACAGCACCCGCCCGGAGTATTCCATCAGGTAGGCCTGCAGTGCGGCCAGCGGCTGCTCGGACTTTCCGTTGACCGGCAGGCTCGGGGGAAGGCGGGTGGCGAAGTTGTAATTTCCCTCGGCCTCTGGAAGTGTCTCCGCGGAGAAAAAGGCACGCGGCAGCGCTTTCAGGGCACCGTAAAACTCGTCGATATCCAGCAGCACCTGTCGCGGTGGCAGGATCGGTCGGGTGAGGTCACCGCAGCGACTCTGGTAGCGGTTTTCCGCCTCGCGCCAGAAAGATTCCACCGGTTGTTTCAGGTCTCCCTGTACAAATACCTGGCTGCCCTCCGGTAGGTAGTCGAACAGGCTTGCGCATTTGTCGAAAAACAGCGGCAGGTAGTATTCGATACCCGCCGGTGCAATGCCGGCGCTGATGTCCTGATAAATGGAAACCGGGCCCGGGTCACAGTCAAAGCGCTCGTGCCAGCGCTCGAGAAACTTCGCCAGTGCCGGTTTGTGCATCGGGAATTCCCGCGCCGGCAGCAGATGAATCTGTTCCACCCGGTCGACAGTGCGCTGGTCTTCCGGATCGAAGGTGCGCAGGGATTCGATTTCATCGTCAAACAGGTCGATGCGATAGGGCAGCCTGCTGCCCATGGGGAAAATATCCATCAGTGCACCGCGCACCGCGAATTCCCCGTGTTCGTATACGGTGTCGACGCAGTGGTAGCCCGCCTGCTCCAGCAGTCGGCGCTGGCTGTTGAGATCGAATTTCTGTCCTTCTTTCAGGATCAGTGCATTGCCGGCGATGTAATCTTTGGGGGCCAGCCGGTGCAGCAGGGTGCTGACGGGGGCGATGACCACACCGCTGCCCATCTGCGGCAGCCGGTAGAGGGTGGCCAGTCGGTCGGAGATGATGTCCTGATGCGGTGAAAAGGTGTCGTAGGGAAGAATCTCCCAGTCGGGAAACTGGAAAATTTCCAGGCCGTCACCGGCATCGCTATCTCGCCGCGCTTTGTTAAAAAATTTCAGCTGCACCTCGAGCTGGTGCGCTTCCTGGCTGTTGCGTGCAATCAGCAGGGTAGGGGTGCGGCTGGCTTTTGCGGCATTCAGGATCGCCAGCGCGGCGCTGGCGCCGTGTAACTGGCCCCAGAATTGTCGGTCATTCGGCGCGCGGAACGCGGGTGGGGACAAAGGGGGGAACTGACTCATCTTTCCTTATAATTCCGTGCTTTCTGACCGCAGTCGGCCTTGAGGGCAGCTATTGTAACTGCGAACGGATGGCGGTGCAGGTGCAGGCCGCCCCGGTGCGGGAAAACTGACGATCAGGTCGCGTGGCCCCGGGGTGTGGCGGTGCAATTTTCCAGCAGAAAAAATGTAGTTTAACTACAGTTTTCCGGCCATTTTTTACTCGGTTGCACGCCCGTAAGTGAATCCACATAATGCGCCAGCCTTCGGCCCGTAGGTGATTTTTTGATCCATTATTGCAAGTCTGGATCAGCATCTGGAGCCGGCCCTGGCACGACCTAATTTTTCACTTTGCAGAGGTGTCTGATAGTGACTCAGAAGCGACCGAAGCCCGCGGACTTTTTCAGGGACTGGAAAGCGCGCGAAGCGCTGGCGGAATCCATGATTCCGATGATTGGCAAGCTCAACCGGGAAAGCAACGTCGGCATTTATATGTACGGCCAGAACCTGGTGAACAGCTCCGTGCTCAGCATCATGAAAGCCCACCGCTTCGTGCGTCAGGTGGAAGAGAACGAACTGTCTGAGTTCGAAACCTTTCCGGTTCTCGAGGCCATCTGCAAGCTGGATCTGGGCCCGGTACATATTGACCTGGGTACCCTGACCAACAAATACATGCGCGACCAGCGCGGCCTCTCGATTGAAGAGTTCGTGCGTGACGAGCTGGCAGACGCCTCCGGCGCCGGCAAGCCGCTGCCGCAGCCACAAGATGTGGTGATTTACGGTTTCGGTCGTATCGGCCGCCTGGTGACCCGCCTGCTGATCGAGAAGGCCGGCAGTGGTGATGTGCTGCGCCTGCGTGCCATCGTGCTGCGCAAGGGCGGCGCTGCCAATGACCTGGTCAAGCGCGCCTCCCTGCTGCGTCGCGACAGTGTGCACGGTGCGTTCAACGGCACCATCCGTGTGGACGAAGAGACCAACACCCTGATCTGCAACGGCAACGAAGTGAAGGTCATCTACGCCAACTCCCCGCAGGAAGTGGATTACACCCAGTACGGTATCAACAACGCGTTGATCGTCGACAGTACCGGTGTATGGCGTGATGAAGCCGGCCTGGCCCAGCACCTGGAGAGCCGTGGTGCCGCCAAGGTGCTGCTGACCGCGCCGGGCAAGGGTGACCTGAAAAACATCGTTTACGGCATCAACAACGGCGAGATCAAGCCGGAAGACAAGATCCTGTCTGCGGCCTCCTGTACCACCAACGCTATCGTGCCGGTGCTGAAGGCGATGATGGACAAGTACGGCGTTGAGCATGGCCACGTGGAAACCGTGCACGCCTACACCAACGACCAGAACCTGATCGACAACTACCACAAGGGTGAGCGCCGCGGCCGTTCCGCTGCGCTGAACATGGTGCTGACCGAGACCGGTGCCGCCAAGGCGGTGGCCAAGGCGCTGCCGGAGCTGAAGGGCAAGCTCACCGGTAACGCCATCCGCGTGCCGACCCCGAACGTGTCCATGGCGATCCTGAACCTGCGTCTCGGCCAGGAAACCACCAAAGACGAGCTGAACGAGTACATGCGTGATGTGGCGCTGCACTCTCCGCTGCGCCAGCAGATCGACTTTACCAATTCTCCGGAAGTGGTCTCCAGCGACTTCGTGGGCTCCCGTCGCGCCTGCGTATTCGACTCCATCGCCACCATCGTCGACGGCAATAACGCCGTGCTGTACTGCTGGTACGACAACGAGTTCGGTTACAGCTGCCAGGTAGTACGCTGTCTGGAAGATATGGCCGGCGTGCGTTACGAGCTGTTCCCTAAGAAGGACTAAGCTGTCGCCGTGGTGTGGGGGGACCCCCGCGCCACCGGTGGTCGACCGTTTCGGATAGGGGCAATCCCGGTCTGAGGCGGCTCGACCATTGGTCAGGCAGATCAATGGCGCGCCACACCGTATACTCTCCCGGCGGCTAGCGTCTCCCCCTAAAGTCTTTGTTTTTTCAGCAAAACTTTCCTCATCCTGAGCCCATTTGGCTCTATCTGCTCTGGTAAACCCCACGCCCCATCCTTATAATGCGCGCGATTTTGCGGGGCTGTCGTGTGCCGGGAAATTCGAACGCAAAGACTGCGGGTTGCCATTGCAACGTCGGGGTCATTTGCGCCCCCGGAGCAAAATGCAACTTCTTACATAACAGTGGTGCCATGTCGTAGCGGCTACTATTTAGTCACTACCCTCCGGTGAGCCGCGACCATTAGCCCCCGCTATGGGTTCTTCTATTCCGTTTTTAGCGTTTTACAAACCTAGAAATTTTTAAACCTACCAACTAAGAACTTAGGCATAGGCGTATGAGAAAGATCCGTCGGGGATTGGATTTACCCATATCCGGCGCGCCCGAGCAGGTCATCTATGATGGCCCCGCTGCCAAGACTGTTGCGGTGATCGGTCCCGACTACAACGGGATGAAACCGACCATGGCAGTCGCGGAAGGGGATAGCGTCAAACTCGGACAGCTGCTGTTCACCGATAAGAAAACCGAAGGTGTTCGCTACACCGCACCGGCCGCCGGTCGCGTGGTTGCCATCAATCGCGGCGTCCGCCGGATTCTGCAATCCGTGGTCATCGAGGTGGAAGGTGATGAGGCTGAGCAGTTTGCCAGCTACAGCGCTGACCAGCTGGCCAGCCTGACCGCTGAACAGGTACGTGTGAACCTGGCGGAGTCCGGTCTGTGGACTGCACTGCGCACCCGTCCTTACAGCAAGGTACCGGCGCTCAACGCCCAGCCCTCTGCGATTTTCATCAACGCCATGGATACCAACCCGCTGGCTGCTGATCCGGTGGTGGTTATCGCCGAGCAGCGCGAAGCCTTCGCCCAGGGTGTTGAAATCCTCTCCAAGCTGGCAGACAAGACCTTCGTTTGTACTGCGCCCGACGCCGACATCCCAGTACCGAGCTCAGCTTCCGTGCAGCGCGAAGCCTTCGCCGGCCCGCACCCGGCTGGTCTCTCCGGTACCCATATCCACTTCCTGCATCCGGTCAAACCAGGTCGCCAGGTGTGGACCATCGGTTACCAGGACGTGATTGCCGTTGGCAAGCTGTTCGAAACCGGCAAACTCTACACCGACCGTGTGGTCGCTGTTGCTGGCCCGCAAGTCACCAAGCCGCGTCTGCTGCGCACCCGTCTGGGCGCAGACCTGACAGCGCTGACCGCTGGCGAAACCAAGGGCGATGACAACCGCGTGATCTCCGGCTCCGTATTCGGCGGCCGTACCGCGTCTGGCCCGCTGGGATACCTCGGTCGTTACCACAGCCAGGTGTCTGTGCTGCAGGAAGGCCGCGAGCGTCCGCTCCTGCACTACATGCGCGCGGGCAACAAGCGCTTCTCGATCCTGCCGATTTACCTGTCGCGCCTGTTCAAGAATCGCCTGTTCGATTTCACCACCAGCACCAATGGTTCCGAGCGCGCACTGATGCCAATTGGCACGTACGAGCGCGTGATGCCCCTGGACATCATGCCGACCCAGCTGCTGCGTGCGCTGATCGTTGGTGATACCCAGGTGGCTCAGCAACTGGGCGTACTGGAGCTGGACGAAGAAGATCTGGCGCTGTGCACCTTCGTGTGTCCGGGCAAGTACGACTTCGGCCCCATTTTGCGGGATAACCTGACCCGTATTGAGAAGGAGGGTTAAGGATGTTGCGCAAACTACTCGACTCCATTGAGCCGCACTTCCACAAGGGTGGCAAATACGAAAAATGGTATGCCCTGTATGAGGCGATCGACACCGGTCTGTTCCAGCCGGCGGATCGCACCAAGACCACGGCACATGTGCGCGACGGCATCGACCTGAAGCGCATCATGATCACCGTTTGGGCGTGTGCCATGATCCCGATGTTCTACGGCATGTGGAACGTGGGCTTCCAGGCCAACACCATCATGGCCGATATGGGCATGACCGAAGCGGCTGGCTGGCGCCACGCCATCATTGGTGCGCTGTCCGGCTACGACGCCAACAGCCTGTGGGACAACCTGATCCACGGTGCCATGTACTTCCTGCCTATCTACGCGGTGACCTTCATCGTCGGTGGTATCTGGGAAGTGCTGTTCGCGGCCGTGCGCGGCCACGAAGTGAATGAAGGTTTCTTCGTGACCTCCATTCTGTTCGCACTGACCTGTCCGCCGGATCTGCCCCTGTGGATGGTGGCGATGGGTATCAGCTTCGGTGTGGTAATCGGTAAGGAAGTGTTCGGTGGTACCGGCAAAAACTTCCTGAACCCGGCACTCACCGGTCGTGCCTTCCTGTTCTTCGCTTATCCGGCTGCCATGTCCGGTGACGCGGTTTGGACTGCCGTTGACGGCTACACCGGCGCTACCGCGCTGTCTGTGCTGGCGAGCGAAGGTGTCCAGAACGGCGTTGTGAATCTTGCAGGTGGTCAGCTGACCTGGATGGACGCCTTCTTCGGCAAGATGCAGGGCTCTATCGGTGAAACCTCCACCCTGGCGATGCTGATCGCCGGCGCAATCCTGTTGTTCATGAAGATCGCGAGCTGGCGTATCGTCGCCGGTACTCTGCTGGGCATGATGGCCACGGCTTTCCTGTTCAATATGATCGGCTCCGAAACCAATTCCATGTTCAATGTGCCCTGGTACTGGCACCTGGTTGTGGGCGGCTTCGCCTTCGGTCTGATCTTCATGACCACCGACCCGGTATCCGCCGCCATGACCAACACCGGTCGCTGGTGGTACGGCATTCTCATTGGTGTGATGTGTGTATTGATCCGTGTGGTGAACCCGGCATTCCCGGAAGGCATGATGCTGGCGATCCTGTTCGCCAACCTGTTCGCGCCGCTGTTTGACCACTTCGTTGTGCAGTCCCATATCAAACGGAGGTTGGCACGTGGTTAATAAAGATTCCGTAAAAGGCACCCTGCTGGTTGCCGTGATTATGTGTCTCGTCTGCTCCGTGGTGGTTTCCACGGCAGCCGTGGTGCTCAAGCCCAAGCAGGAAGCCAACGCTCTGCTGGACATGAAGAAAAACGTACTGCTGGCAGGTGGACTGATCGATGCCGATCAGCACAACGCCAAAGCCATTGAGCAGGCGTTTGAAGCGGTAACGATCAAGTACGTAGACCTGCGTACTGGCAAGTTCACCGATGAAGCACCGGCTGGCGGCAGTGGCCGCGCTGCAGCGAAAATTCCGAGCGCCAGTGAAAAACTGCCGGCGGAAGAAGACACTGCAAAAATCATCCGCCGCGAGAACACCAAAGAGGTGTATCTGGTGGAGAAGGATGGTCAGCTGCAGCGTATCGTTCTGCCGGTTCGCGGCTACGGCCTGTGGGGCCAGCTGTATGGCTTCCTGGCGCTCGAGAGTGACCTGACTACCGTAGCGGGCCTCGGCTTCTACGAGCACAAGGAAACTCCCGGATTGGGCGGTGAAGTTGACAACCCGCGCTGGAAATCCCAGTGGGCTGGCAAGGAAGTCTTCGATGCTGATGGCAGCGTGGACATCTCCGTGATCAAGGGCAGCGTTGACCCGAACAGTGCCAAGGCCAAGCATCAGGTAGACGGTCTGTCCGGTGCGACCCTGACCAGTAAAGGGGTTAACAACCTGATCAATTTCTGGCTCGGCAGCCAGGGATACGGTCCCTTCCTGAAAAACCTTAAAGCAGGGGAGGCATGAGCATGAGCAAGAAGTTGAAAGACACTCTGCTGGAGCCGGTGTTTAACAATAACCCCATCGCGCTGCAGATCCTCGGTATCTGCTCCGCGCTGGCGGTGACCAGCTCGCTGCAGGTGACGCTGGTAATGTGTATTGCGCTGACCTTGGTGACCGCGTTTTCCAACATGTCGGTCTCCCTGATTCGCAAGCAGATTCCCAACAGCATCCGGATCATCGTGCAGATGACCGTGATCGCGTCGCTGGTAATCGTGGTGGATCAGATTCTGAAAGCCTATGCCTTCGACATTTCCAAGAAGCTCTCGGTATTCGTTGGTTTGATTATCACCAACTGTATCGTTATGGGCCGCGCGGAAGCGTTCGCCATGAAGCACGGTCCCAAGGACAGCTTCCTGGACGGTATCGGTAACGGTCTGGGTTACAGCTTTATCCTGATCTGTCTCGCGGTTATCCGTGAACTGTTCGGTGCTGGCAAACTGTTTGGCTTTGAGATCCTGTCTACCGTCAACAACGGTGGCTGGTACATGCCCAACGGCTTGCTGCTGCTGCCGCCGAGCGCCTTCTTCCTGATCGGTCTGATTATCTGGGCAATCCGTACCTGGAAGCCGGCTCAGGTGGAAGAGCAAGAGTTCACCATTGCGCCCAACTCCAAGATGCCTGTGGCGCAACAGGAGGCCTGATAGATGGAACATATTATTTCTCTGATCATCCGCGCTGTTTTCGTTGAAAACATGGCGCTGGCCTTCTTCCTGGGGATGTGTACCTTCCTCGCGGTATCCAAGAAGGTTGAAGCGGCGGTTGGCCTCGGCGTTGCGGTAGTTGTGGTTCTGACCATTACCGTGCCCGTGAACAACCTGATTTACACCTACCTGCTGAAAGACGGCGCGCTGGCCTGGGCCGGCTATCCGGACGTGGACCTGAGCTTCCTCGGCCTGCTGTCTTACATCGGCGTAATTGCTGCCCTGGTGCAGATCCTGGAAATGTTCCTGGATAAGTACGTACCGGCGCTTTACAACGCCCTGGGTGTATTCCTGCCGCTGATCACCGTGAACTGCGCCATCATGGGTGCGTCTCTGTTCATGGTGGAGCGCGAGTACAATTTTGGTGAATCCGTTGCGTACGGCTTCGGTGCCGGCCTCGGCTGGGCGCTGGCCATTACAGCACTGGCGGGTATCCGCGAGCGCCTGAAGTACAGCGACGTGCCGAATGGTCTGAAAGGCCTGGGCATCACCTTCATCACCGTTGGTCTCATGTCGCTGGGCTTCATGTCCTTCGGCGGCATCGATATCTAAGCGGGGAGGTCGAATAACATGGAATTAACGGATATTTATTTTGGCGTAGGCATGTTCACCGTGATCGTGCTGGCGCTGGTGGCCATCATCCTGGTTGCCCGCTCGCGCCTGGTGAACACCGGCGACGTCAACATCGTGGTCAACGGCGAGAAGACTCTCACCGTTCCTGCGGGTGGCAAACTGCTGCAGACCCTGGCTGCGAACAACCTGTTCCTGGCATCTGCCTGTGGTGGCGGCGGCAGCTGCGCCCAGTGCGTATGTAAGGTTCTCGAGGGTGGCGGCGACATGCTGCCGACCGAGGCTGCGCACTTCACCCCGCGTGATGCCAAAGCTGGCAAGCGCCTGTCCTGTCAGGTTGCTGTTAAGCAGGACATGAAAATCGAAGTGCCGGAAGAAGTGTTTGGTGTGAAGCAGTGGGAGTGCACTGTGGAATCCAACCCGAACGTGGCCACCTTCATTAAAGAGCTGACCCTGCGTCTGCCAGAAGGTGAAAACGTGGACTTCCGCGCTGGCGGTTACGTACAGCTGGAAGCGCCGCCCCACCATGTGAAGTTCTCCGACTTCGAAATCCAGCCGGAGTACCGTGGTGACTGGGAACACTTCGGCTTCTTCAAGCTGGAGTCCAAGGTGACCGAGCCGGTAGTGCGCGCCTATTCAATGGCCAACTACCCGGAAGAGAAGGGCGTTGTTAAGTTCAACATCCGTATCGCCACTCCGCCACCGCGCACCGAGGGTATCCCCCCGGGCCAGATGTCTTCCTACGTCTTCAACCTGAAGCCGGGCGACAAAATGCGCGTTTACGGTCCCTTCGGTGAGTTCTTCGCCAAGGATACCGATAACGAGATGGTCTTCATCGGTGGTGGTGCCGGTATGGCGCCGATGCGTTCTCACATCTTCGACCAGCTGAAACGCCTGAACAGCAAGCGCAAAATCAGCTTCTGGTACGGTGCGCGTTCTCTGCGCGAGATGTTCTACGAGGACGACTACAACGGTCTGCAGTCAGAGTTCGATAACTTCCAGTGGCACATTGCCCTGTCTGACCCGCAGCCGGAAGACAACTGGACCGGTTACACAGGTTTCATTCACAACGTAGTGTATGAGAACTACCTGAAGAACCATCCGGCACCGGAAGACTGCGAGTTCTACATGTGCGGACCGCCCATGATGAACGCAGCGGTGATCAACATGCTGAAGAACCTCGGCGTAGAGGATGAAAACATCCTGCTCGACGACTTCGGTGGCTGATCGCGCATGATTGGATTTGCTAACGCATCCACAAAAACAGGGCCGATGTATTCGGCCCTGTTTTTGTTTGTGGCATCCCGGTTTAAGCGCGCTCTGCGCTCTATTTTTATCCTCTCTTTGGTTGTTCTGGCGTCCTGCACGCCGGAGAAAACCTCGTGGAAACTGTCCGGCCCAACCATGGGTACGGCATACCACATCACCGTGGTGGATGTGCCATCGGCGCTGCGCAAGGCTGACCTGCAGTCTGCGATCGACGCAGAGCTGGCGGCGGTAAACCAGGAGATGTCCACGTATATCCCCGACTCGGAACTGATGCGCTTCAACGCGGCGCCGGTGGGTGAGGTGGTGGAAATTTCCCAACATCTCGCCGACGTCATTGCACGCTCACTGCAGATCTACCAGCACAGTGGTGGTGCTTTTGATGTGACCGTCGGCCCGCTGGTGAATCTGTGGGGATTCGGGCCGCTGCCGGAACCGGAAAAGATTCCTGCAGACGAAGCAATCGCTGAACTTCTGCAAGTCATCGGGTCCGATGCGCTGGTGCTCGACGGTAATCGCCTCAGCAAAACCCGTTCGGTACAAATCGACCTTTCCGCGATTGCCAAGGGCCATGGGGTAGACCGCATTGCCGATTTGCTTGAAGGCAAGGGCATCACCAATTATCTGGTGGAAGTGGGCGGCGAGCTGCGTACCGCGGGAGTTAATCCGCAAGGCGCTATCTGGCGCGTGGGTATCGAAAGGCCGAGCGCCGGGCAGGTGGTGCAGAAGCCGATCCAGGTAAGTGGCAAGGGCATCGCCACGTCCGGTGACTATCGCAATTACTACGAGCGGGACGGCAAGCGCTACGTGCATACCATGGACCCGCGCACCGGCAGACCGGTGGAGCACCGGCTCGCTTCGGTCACCGTAATCGCCGACACCTGTGCCGAGGCCGATGGCTATGCCACTGCACTGAATGTGATGGGTGCAGATGCGGCGTTAAAATTGGCAGAAGAGCAGCAGCTTGCGGTTTTTCTGTTGGTAAAAACCGATTCCGGGTTTGAGGAGCGTGCGAGCACCGCCTTCAAACCCTATCTCTGAATGTCAGGGGAGGTAACCGTGACTATTTATATTCTTGCGTTCGCTGCCATGATCCTTATCGTGGCCGGTATGGCACTGGGCGCTATGGTCCAGAACAAACCGCTCAAGGGCTCCTGTGGTGGCCTCAACAAGATCGGCATGAAGAAGGACTGCGACATCTGTGGCGGTGACGATCAGGAGTGTGAAAAAGAACAGGAGCGTCAGCGTCAGGCGGCACTGGCTAAAGAAGCTGCCGGCAGCGATCTAGCCTACGACGCGAGCAAGCCGAGCCGCAAGGACTCCTGAGTAAGGAGTCATGAGTTAGGGCGCCTGTGTCGGGAGCCATGAAAGACGGGTACCGAACAGCTAGTCCGTGATGACTGAGTGCGCTGTTGATGGAGCAGCGCTGTTTGAATTATTGATAAAAGAAAAGACAGTAGATCAATGGCAAATTCCAAATACGACCTGGTGGTGATTGGCTCTGGCCCTGCGGGCGAAGCTGCAGCCATGAGTGCTGCCAAGAAAGGTCTGCGGGCTGCGGTGATTGAGCGCAGCCCGGCGGTGGGCGGCAACTGTACCCACAAGGGCACCATCCCTTCCAAGGCGCTGCGTCATTCCGTCAAGCAGCTGATGCGCTACAACACCCAGCCGGTATTCCGCGCTCTGGGCGAACCGCGTCGACTGACGTTTCCGCAGGTGATGGAGACCGTCAACAAGGTCATTTCCTATCAGGTGGAAATGCACACCAGCTTTTACGCGCGCAATCGTGTGGATCTGATTGTCGGTGATGCCCAGTTCAAAGATGCCAACAGCGTGGTTGTGCAGCTGGCAGACGGCGCGGCGGAAATCATCACCGCGAAAAAATTCGTCATCGCTACTGGCTCGCGTCCATACCGCCCCGCGGATGTCGATTTCAATCACCCGCGTATTTACGACAGCGACACCATCCTGGATATGGAGCACACGCCGCAGGCGATCATCATCTACGGTGCGGGTGTAATCGGCTGCGAATACGCTTCCATCTTTGCCGCCCTCGGTATGAAAGTGGATCTGATTAACAGCCGCGGCCACCTGCTGGAATTCCTGGACGACGAAATTTCCGATGCACTCAGCTACCACCTGCGGGATATGGGGGTGACCGTTCGTCACCGCGAGGAGTATGCGCGGGTCGTGGGTACCGATCGCGGCGTGACCATGGAAATGCAATCCGGCAAGCGGATTTCCGCCGATGCGCTGCTGTGGTGTAACGGCCGTTCCGGCAACACCGGCTCACTCGGCCTGGAAAATATCGGCCTCGAGGCCAACCACCGCGGCCAGTTGGCGGTGGACGATCATTACTGCACCGCGGTGGAAAATATTTTTGCGGTGGGCGATGTTATCGGCTGGCCGAGCCTGGCCAGTGCTTCCTACGACCAGGGCCGCGCTGCCGCGGAAGCCATTGCCGGGCGCGAGCATCGTGTGATTGAGGATGCACCGACGGGGATTTACACCCTGCCGGAGATTTCTTCCGTCGGCAAAACCGAAAGCGAACTGACCAAGGCCAAGGTGCCGTACGAGGTTGGGCGCGCGTTGTTCAAGCACACCGCACGGGCACAGATTTCCGGCGAGCGTGTCGGCATGCTGAAGATCCTGTTCCACATCGAGACCCGCGAGATTCTCGGTATTCACTGCTTCGGCGCCGAGGCGGCGGAGATCGTGCACATCGGCCAGGCCATCATGAAACAGCCGGCACCGAACAACTCGATCGATTTCTTTGTGAACACGACCTTCAACTATCCGACCATGGCAGAGGCATACCGCACTGCGGCACTGGACGGGCTGAACCGGATCACGCGACTATGAGCGAGCCATCCCCCGCGGAATTCCGCTCACTGGTAGAGGGAATATTCAGCGATATCCCTTTTGTTCAGGAGATCGGTCTCAAACTGCACGACTTCGACCTGGAAAGTCAGACGCTGTCCGCGAAGTTTGTCCGCAAGCCGCAGCTTATTGGCAACCATTTCCAGAATATCCTGCACGGCGGCGTGATTGCCACCGCGCTGGACACCGTGGGCGGGCTCACCGCCATGGTGGCCGCCTATGATCGAATGGGCGGCGCCATCGACTGGGAGGAAAAAATCCAGCGACTGATCCGCCTGGGAACGGTGGATATGCGGGTGGATTACCTGAAACCTGGACGCGGCGAGAGCTTTATCTGTCACGGCTCCGTGTTGCGGGTGGGGAACAAGTTGGTGGTTACGCGGATGGAGCTGTACAACGATACCGACGAATTGATTTCCACCGGGACGGCGACATTTCTCTACTGAATTTCCAGCGTTCCGCTGGCGGTCAGGCCTGGAGACGAAAAAAGCGCGCTTATTCGGCATAAGCGCGCTTTTTTATTAGGGCAAGGACAGTGCCGGTGGGCTTAACCGTGGTGTTTGGCCACGGTGTGCAGAACCCGGTCGTTCTCAAAGTAAACGAAGAAATCGGCATACTCCCAGCGGGTGATCGCGGGTGTCCCAACCGGGCCCTGAATGGAAATGGGCTCGCCGAGTTCCTGGTTCACCTGGTCCTGTCGCTTGCCGCGCAGGTGGGAGGCCTCGGCGACCTGGCCCTGGCTGCCCACAGGCACTTCGATGGTCTCCGCCTGGGCGGCAGTAGTGAATACAGCGATGCCGACGAGGCCCGCCAGTGTCAGGTTGCGCAGAGCTGCTGATGAGAACATGTGGGCTCTCCCGTTGAATTATTCGATTTGTCAGGCATTAAAGCAGATATTCTGCCGAAACATGCGGCATTCTTCACGTTTTTCCTTTCATTGAAGCGTTTTCGCTTACGCAAATGCCGTGCCCGCTGCCTCTGCGAATCCTTGTGCTAGGCTGAAATTCGAACACGACTCTTCGGGCAGTCACGAATGCGGTTTGCGCACTTTTTTTCCACGGCCGGGTTACTGGTCGGCACCACCTTTTTCGCGCTCTCCCTGACCCCCTCGCTGATTCCCCGCGAAGGGGTGGTGCAGGGCGTTATCTCCGGCTTTTCGTTTGCGGCCGGCTACGGCGTGGGTGTCTTTCTCGCCTGGCTGTGGCGGTTCCTGGAATTGCCTGCGGTACACGGGCGCCCCCGCAATATCCTGCGCTGGGTCACCAGCATAATCTGCGTACTGCTGGCGCTGGGGTTTCTCTGGCAGGCGGCGAATTGGCAGAACACGGTGCGCGGTCTTATGGGGCTTGAGGAGGCACCGGGAGTCAGGCCGTTGACCATAGCGCTGGTCTCGGCCCTGGTGTTCCTGGTACTGCTGTCGATCGCCAAATTGTTCCGGCGGGTGTTTAACTTTCTGTCGGGCAAACTAGAGCGCCGCGCGCCGCGCCGACTCTCCATACTGTTGGGGCTGCTGGCGGCGGTGGCCCTGTTCTGGGCCGGGTTCAACGATGTGATTCTCACCGCGGCATTAAAGCGTGTAGACCGTATCTACCAGCAGCTCGACGCCAGGATTGCGCCGGATATGGAGGAGCCCTCTGATCCGATGATCCCCGGGAGCGCCGAGTCGCTGGTGCGCTGGCAGGACATGGGGCACCAGGGGCGGCGCTACCTGATCCTCGGCCCCAAAGCCAAGGACATCGCTGAGGTGACCGGCAGAGCGAAAGACCCGATTCGCGTGTACGTCGGCCTGAATGCCGCAGAGACGCCGGCGGAGCGAGCAGAGCTCGCCTTGAAAGAGCTGAAGCGAGTAGGGGGCTTCGAGCGTCCCTACCTGATTCTGATCACCCCGACGGGTACCGGTTGGGTGGACCCCGGTGCAATCAATTCGATCGAATACCTGCTGGGGGGCGATGTCGCGAGCGTCGCTGCGCAGTACTCATACCTGCCGAGTCCGATCGCGCTGATGACCGAGGATGCCTATGGCCGGGAAACCGCCCAGGCGCTGTTCCAGACGGTCTACGGTCACTGGAATACGCTGCCACGGGAGACCAGGCCCAAGCTGTATCTGTTTGGGCTGAGTCTGGGTGCGCTCAACTCGGACCGCTCCTTCGACTTCTACGACATCATCAACGACCCGTTCCAGGGAGCGCTGTGGGTGGGGCCGCCATTTCGCAGCGATACCTGGCGCGAAGTCACCAAAGACCGCGACGCGGGTTCACCGGCCTGGTTGCCCCTGTTTCGCGATGGCGCGGTGGTGCGCTTCGGCAATCATTTTGGCGGTTATGAAACCGGCAGTGCTCCCTGGGGAGACTTCCGTCTTGCCTACTTGCAGCACGGCAGTGATCCCATCGTATTTTTTGAACCGGAGGCGGCCTACCGGAAGCCGGCCTGGATGGCAAAGCCGCGTGCCCCCGACGTATCCCCGGATCTGCAGTGGTACCCGATTGTGACCATGTTGCAGCTGGCGATGGATATGCACGCGGGCATTGCGCCCATGGGCTTCGGGCACAGCTATGCGCCGGCAGACTATGTCCACGCCTGGCATCAGCTGGTGGCACCACAGGGGTGGGATGAGGCGAAGCTGAAGCTTTTGAACGAAAAGCTGATCAAATGGAATCCGCGCTGAGTCTGGCTGTCAAAAGATTCATGCTGTTGCCGCAACGTGCGTAAATACTTGGATTTCTTGGCGTTTTTCCGCTTAAATCAGCCCCATGATAAAACCTGTACCCCTCTATATTGGCCTGCGTTACGTGGCCGCCCGCCGCCGGCAGCAGTTCATCTCCTTTATCAATGGTTTCTCCCTGCTGGGCATGGCACTGGGTGTATTTGCATTGATCGTGGTGACCTCGGTGATGAACGGGTTTGATCGCGAGCTGAAGACCCGCATCCTGTCGGTGGTACCGCACGGATTCGTGGAAAACAAGGAAGGCCTGGAGGATTGGGCCGCCGCCGCAGAGTCCCTGCGCCAGCAACCCCATGTGCTCGCCGCCAGTCCTTTTGTGCGCGGCTTTGCGCTGCTGGGCGCGAATAACCAGTCCCACGGCGTGGAATTCCAGGGTGTCGACCCACAGGCGCTGCGCGATGTGTCATCGGTAGGCGAGCATATGCTGATGGGCAGCCTGGATGGCCTGCAGTCGCGCAGTTACAACATCGTCCTCGGGCGTATCCTGGCGCGTCAGTTAGGGGTCATCCCCGGCGACAGCGTGATCCTGACCCTGCCGGAAGTCACCATCACCCCCGCCGGTATATTTCCCCGCACCAAGCGTTTCACCGTGGCCGGTATTTTCTCCGTGGGTGCACAGGTGGACCAGAACATGGCGCTGATGCATCTCGACGATGCCGCGCGCCTGCTGCGCATGCCCGGCAAGGTGCAGGGGCTGCAGCTCAAGTTTGACGACATGAACAATGCCCTCGGCGCTGTCGAGGGCTACGCCTCGGCGCTGGGTGAGGGGTTTACCGGTGAAGACTGGAGCCGCTCCCAGGGCAGCCTGTTCCAGGCAGTGAAGATGGAGAAAACCGTCGTCACCCTGATGCTGATGATCATTGTGGCGGTCGCCGCGTTCAATATTGTTTCCGCACTGGTGTTGATGGTGGCGGACAAACGCTCGGATATCGCGGTGCTGCGCACCCTGGGCCTCACCTCACGTCAGATCATGGCGGTATTCGTGGTGCAGGGCAGTGCCATTGGTATTCTCGGTGCGGTGATCGGCGGTTTACTGGGCACGCTGATCGCACTGAACCTCACTGATCTGGTGTCCTGGATCGAGCAGGTGGTCGGCGCGAAGATTTTTGATCCCCGGGTGTTCTTTGTCAGTTTTCTGCCGTCCGAATTCCGCGCCGCCGATGCGGTCCTGGTATTGAGCGCGGCGATTATTATGAGCCTGCTGGCCACCCTGTTTCCCGCCTGGCGCGCAGCGCAGATTGCACCGGCGGAAGCACTGCGATACGAGTAACCAATAATCAGATGAATAGCCAAGTGGAAATCCATCCCGAAGAGTCACGCCCACAGGCCACCGCGGAAGTTGTACTGGCCTGTCACGACCTCACCAAAGTCTACCGCCAGGGTGCCAACGAATTGCACGTACTGCGCGGTGTGGAATTACAGGTGCCGAAAGGGGAACGGTTGGCGATTGTCGGTGCCTCCGGTTCCGGTAAATCCACCCTGTTGAACCTGCTCGGCGGGCTGGATACGCCCAGCACCGGGGAGGTCTGGGTAGGCGGTCAGAACCTGGCAACCCTCAACGCCAACGAGCGCGGATGGCTGCGCAACAGCAGCCTCGGGTTTGTGTACCAGTTTCACCATCTGTTGAACGAATTCACCGCGCTGGAAAACGTCGCCATGCCGCTGCTGATTGGCAAGCGCTCGGTGGCGGAATCCCGCGCGCAAGCGCGGGACATGCTGGAGGCCGTTGGCCTCGGCCAGCGCCTGGATCACAAGCCGGCACAGCTTTCCGGTGGTGAGCGTCAAAGAGTCGCCATCGCCCGCGCGCTGGTAGCCCGTCCGGCCTGTGTGCTGATGGATGAACCCACCGGCAACCTGGACCGGGCAACCGCCCATGAAATTCACCGGTTGATGGACCGCCTCAACGACGAAACCGGTATCAGCTTCGTGATCGTGACCCACGACCCGGATCTCGCCGGTGCGCTGGACCGCTGCCTGCATCTCGTCGACGGCCAGCTGGTGGAAGGCTGGCAGCAGGGCAACCATGTTTAGGCCGCTACCCGCCTTTATCGGCCTGCGCTACGCGGGCGCCCAGCGCGGCGGCAATGACTCTGCCGGGCTGGTGTCGTTCATCTCTGGCTTGTCCATGATCGGCCTGATCCTGGGTGTGGCGCTGATGATCGTGGTGATGTCGGTGATGAACGGTTTCGACCGCGAACTGCGCGAGCGTATTCTCGGCATCATGCCCCACGCCACCGTCTACAACGCGAGCCCGGAAATCGACTGGACTGACGTGCGCAACCAGGTCGCCGCGGCAGATGGCGTAACCGCGGCGGCAGAGGTGTGGCAGGTCAACGGCCTCGCGCGCAACGGCCTCGACGTGTCACCGCTGCTGGTGCAGGGCGTGAACCCGGAAACCATCGTCAATGTTTCGACCATCGGAGAATTCCTGCAGCCCGGCAGTTTTGCCGCGCTCACCAGCGATCCCGCAGAACCCGGCATCATTCTCGGCAAAGGCATTGCCGACAAGCTGGAAATCGCCGTCGGCGACCAGCTCTCCATCATCGTGCCGCAGAGCGGCAACAGCGAATCCGGCGGCCGCACCGCGGCGCAGCTGGCGGGCTTCAAGGTAGTGGATATTTTCCACTCCGGCACCGCGCTGGATCACTCCCTCGCGCTGGTGGACTGGGCGCAGGCCAAGGCACTGGCGGGCGGCGCCGGTGGCGCCGGCGTGCAGATGCGCGTGAAGAATATGCTGAACTCGTTCGCCGTGTTCCAGAACCTGCTGCGCCAGCTGCCGGTGGAAGGTTTCTACGGCAACGACTGGACCGGTACCCACGGCAACCTGTACCAGGCGATCCAGATGTCGCGCAACCTGGTCAGCCTGCTGGTGTTCCTGATCATCGCCATCGCCGCGTTCAATGTGGTGTCGACACTGGTGATGGTGGTAATCGACAAACACGGCGATATCGCCATCCTGCGCACCATGGGTGCGAGTACCCGGGAAATCCTGCTGACGTTTGTCAGCCAGGGGGCACTGGTCGGCCTTGTCGGTGTACTGGTGGGCGGATTGCTCGGGGTGATCGGCTCGCTGCTGGTGACCGATGCGGTATCCGGCCTCGAATCCCTGTTCGGTATCCAGTTTCTCAAGTCCGATGTCTATCCGGTGGACTATCTGCCGTCTGAACTGCAGTGGGGCGATGTGGCGCTGGTGGTGGGGGCAGGGTTCCTGCTGAGCCTGCTTGCCACGCTGTACCCCGCGTTGCAGGCGAGCCGTGTGCAACCAGCCGCGGCACTGCGCCAGGACTTCTAAACGCCGCCCCCGTCATGCCGGACTTGATCCGGCATCCAATGGTTCAACGTGCATTGTTTGGACTTAGGCTGGATCCCGGATCAAGTCCGGGATGACAAAGGGGAGCGGGATGACGAATCGGTGAGGGCGGATCAACTCCGCTGTTCGATCTGCGCTTTGCGCAATTCCAGTCGCGCTTTCCAGCGTTTCACCACATGCCAGCGCCAGATGGCCTGCATGGCAAAGTAGGCGACGGTGGCGAAGAAAATCCCGCTGATCAGTGAGCCGGAAAACAGCGGCAGCCAGATCCTTCCCACTTCTTCAGTAAGCCATTCCCACGACAGCTCGATTTTGAACGGGATCGGCGGTGTACCCAGTATCCAGGCGCCCAGTTTGTAGGTGCTGTAGAAAATCGCCGGCATGGTGACAGGGTTGCTGATCCACACCAGTGCCATCGACAGCGGCAGGTTGCAGCGGAACCAGAGGGCGAGCACAGCGGCGATAAGCATCTGGCCGGGCAGGGGAAGGAAACTGGTGAAAATGCCCACGGCGAAGGCCACCGACACCGAATGGCGGTTCAGGTGGAACAGGTTGGGGTCGTGCAGCAGTTTGCCAAGAAATTTCAGGCCGTTGTTGGCACGCACTTGTTCGGGAGTTGGCAGCCAGCGCCTGATAACACTCTTAGGCATGATTCAAATCTGCTCACTACTCTCGATTTGTCATTGTCGTTGCGGAAACCGTTCGGTTATGCCGCCTTCTACCTTGTAAGAAGATCGGCCACATAAGGATAGAGTGACCTGACGGCATTGCGTGTGCGCCGGCGACCGAAGGACAGCGCGGGCGCTATTATGCCTACATCACAATTTCAAGACTACCATTCTCATCACCCCTGCAGGATTGGTCATTTTATCCCCTGTAACCAGCGACCCTGAGACCGTGTTTTGCGCGTAAAGCTCCGGCGAAATTGCACAGCTCCGGTGCAAAGCCCGGTGCACAGCGCACTTTTTTAGTCACAGAATGTCAATGTGTTGACATAAATAGCGGTTGACGCTGAAAAAATGGCCATTTAAGCTTCTGCAACCTATAAATTGTCGACAATCCAGAAAGGATGTCGACAAATCATCACGGTGGGGCAGATGGCGATGGATTCCAACACCGCACTCACACATTTGGCGGCAGACGGGGCGGACACGCCCATGGGCACCCGCGGCTCCCAGAGCCTGGCGGACCGCCTGTTCTATTCCCTGCGCAAAGACATCGTCGAAGGGCGCATGCCCGCCGGCAGCAAGATCAGCGAGCCGGAACTGGCCCGCCGCTTCGACGCCAGCCGCGGCAGCCTGCGCGAGGCGCTGATGCGCCTGGAATCCCTCGGGCTGCTGGAGCGTAAGGTCAATGTGGGCGCCCGCGTAGTGGATCTCACCGAGCGCGGTCTGCTGGAACTCTACGACGTGCGCGAAGCCCTCGAAGGCATGGCCTGCCGTCTGGCGGCACAGAACCGCTCGGAAGAAGACCTGGTTGAGCTGAGGCAGATGCTGCACCGCCACGAACAGCAGGAAGAGCTGCAGGCGGGCACCGCCTATTTCCAGCCGGAAGGGGATTTCGATTTCCACTTCCGCATCGTGCAGGCCTCCAACAACGACCTGCTGATCGACACCCTCTGCAACCGACTCTATTACCGCGTGCGTATGTATCGCTACCAGCTGGGTATGGCGAGCCCGCGCGCGCATCGCGCCTTCCGCGAGCACAGCCACATCATCGACGCCATCGAAGCCGGCGACGGTGAGCTGGCAGAAATTCTGATGCGGCGCCATATCCGCGCGTCGCGCACGAACATCGAAAAGAAACTTACCAACACCGATTAAATCGAGAAACAGGGGCAATCCATGAGCAGACCTGAATCCGCCGGCGCACGCTTCCGCCTGGCTCTGAAAGAAAACCAGCCGCTGCAGGTAGTGGGCACTATCAACGCCTACACCGCGATCATGGCCGAGCGCATCGGCCACCAGGCGATCTACCTCTCCGGTGCTGGCGTTGCCAATGCCTCCTACGGCCTGCCGGACCTGGGCATGACCAGCCTCGATAACGTGCTGGAAGACGTGCGCCGCATTACTGCCGCCACCAGCCTGCCGCTGCTGGTGGATATCGATACCGGCTGGGGTGGTGCGTTCAACATCGCCCGTACCATCAAGGAGATGATCCGCGCCGGCGCCGCTGCCGTGCACATCGAAGACCAGGTAGCGCAGAAGCGCTGCGGCCACCGCCCGAACAAAGAGATCGTTTCCAAAGAGGAAATGGTTGACCGCATCAAGGCTGCGGTAGACGCGCGCACCGACGATGACTTCTTCATCATGGCCCGCACCGACGCCTTCGCACAGGAAGGTCTGGAAGCCGCCATCGAGCGCGCCCAGGCGTGTATCGAAGCCGGCGCCGACGGCATCTTCGCCGAAGCCGTGACCGAACTGGAACACTACCGCGCGTTCAAAGACGCACTGAATGTACCAATCCTTGCCAACATCACCGAGTTCGGCAAAACCAAGCTGTACAACAAGGCTGAACTCGCGGAATCCGGTGCCGATATGGTGCTGTACCCGCTGTCTGCATTCCGCGCCATGAACAAAGCCGCGGAAAACGTCTATACCAGCATTCTGGCCAATGGCGACCAGCAAGCAGTGGTAGACACCATGCAGACCCGCGCAGAACTGTACGACTACCTGAACTACCACGAGTTTGAAGACAAGCTCGACGCGCTGTTCAAGAAGTAAAAGATTTAGAAGTATTTGTTCCACCCACCGTCATCCCGGCGAATGCCGGGATCCAGTCCGGAGGCAATCAAAACCTCCGCACTGGATGCCGGATCAGGTCCGGCATGACGAAGTAAAAACTTAAATCGAAAGGGGAATTAGAGATGGCAGAGAAAAAAGTTGGCGGAGCAGGCCTGCGCGGCCAGGTAGCTGGTAAAACCGCACTTTCCACCGTAGGCGTATCCGGCTCCGGCCTCACTTACTGCGGCTACGACGTCAAAGACCTGGCAGAAAACTGCGAGTTCGAAGAAGTTGCGTACCTGATTTTCAACGGCGAACTGCCCACCACCGCCCAGCTGGCGGACTACAAAGGCATCCTGAAAACCATGCGCGGCCTGCCGCTGGCGCTGCGCGAAGTGCTCGAGCGCATCCCCGCCGACGCACACCCGATGGATGTCATGCGCACCGGCTGCTCCATGCTGGGCAACCTGGAAGGCGAAGAGTCCTTCGCCCAGCAACAGGATCGCGCCAACCGCCTGCTGGCCGCATTCCCGTCCATCATCTGTTACTGGTACCGCTTCACCCACGACGGCGTGCGCATCGAAACCGAAACCGATGACGATTCCATCGGCGGCCACTTCCTGCACATGCTGCGCGACGAGAAGCCGAACGACCTGCACGCACAGGTAATGAATGTGTCCCTGATCCTGTACGCAGAGCACGAGTTCAACGCCTCCACCTTCACCGCGCGCGTATGTGCCTCCACCCTGTCTGACCTGTTCAGCTGCATCACCGGCGCCATCGGCTCCCTGCGCGGCCCGCTGCACGGCGGCGCCAACGAAGCGGCGATGGAACTCATCGAACGTTTCTCTTCCGCCGACGAAGCGGAAAAAGAACTGCTGGGCATGCTCGAGCGCAAAGAAAAAATCATGGGCTTCGGCCACGCGGTATACACCGAATCCGACCCGCGCAACGCCATCATCAAGCAGTGGTCTGAAAAACTGGCCGCCGACGTGGGCGACACCGTGCTGTACCCAGTTTCCGTACGCTGCGAAGAAGTCATGTGGCGCGAGAAGAAGCTGTTCTGTAACGCCGACTTCTTCCACGCTTCCGCGTATCACTTCATGGGCATCCCCACCAAACTGTTTACGCCGATCTTCGTAATGTCCCGCGTAACCGGCTGGGCCGCCCACGTGTTTGAACAGCGCGCAGACAACCGCATCATCCGCCCGAGCGCGGAATATATTGGCCCCGAACTGCGCAAAGTGACCCCCATTTCCGAACGTTAATACGATCGGAACTACGAAACACGATGCGAAGGCGCTGATGCCGGGGTCCCCTTTGCAGGACTGTCTGCGAGAGGGATCTCGCGGACAAGCCCCCATGGATGGGTTCACGGCGTGTCCTGCAAAGGGGACCCCGGCAGCAGCACCGCCACTCAACGATCCGACTGCGTGACCTGAGAAATGAACACCGAATACCGCAAAAAACTCCCCGGCACCGATCTCGATTATTTCGACACGCGCGAAGCAGTCGAAAAAATCCAGCCGGGTAGCTATGAAAAACTGCCGTACACCTCGCGCATCCTCGCCGAAAACCTGGTGCGCCGCTGTGAGCCGGAAAAACTCACCGAATCCCTCAAGCAGATCATCGAACGCAAGCGCGACCTGGACTTCCCCTGGTTCCCCGCACGCGTCGTCTGCCACGATATTCTCGGCCAGACCGCGCTGGTGGATCTCGCCGGCCTGCGCGACGCCATCGCAGACCAGGGCGGTGATCCCGCCAAAGTAAACCCGGTCGTGCCCACCCAGCTGATCGTCGACCACTCCCTGGCCGTCGAACACCCCGGTTTTGAAAAAAACGCGTTTGAAAAAAACCGCGAAGTGGAAGAGCGCCGCAACGAAGACCGCTTCCACTTCATCAACTGGACCAAAACCGCGTTTGAAAACGTCGACGTAATCCCGCCCGGCAACGGCATCATGCACCAGATCAACCTGGAGAAAATGTCTCCGGTGGTGCAGGTGAAAAACGGTGTGGCCTTCCCGGATACCTGCGTCGGCACCGACAGCCACACCCCGATGGTGGATGCGCTCGGCGTAATTTCCGTGGGCGTGGGCGGCCTTGAAGCCGAAAGCGTTATGCTCGGCCGCGCCTCCTACATGCGCTTGCCCGACATCGTCGGCGTCGAGCTGACCGGCAAACTGCAGCCCGGCATCACCGGTACCGACATGGTGCTGGCGTTGACCGAATTCCTGCGCCGCGAGCGCGTGGTGGGTGCGTATCTCGAATTCTACGGCGAAGGCGCCTCCAGCCTGAGCCTGGGAGACCGCGCCACCATCGCCAACATGACGCCCGAATACGGCGCCACCGCCGGCATGTTCGCCATCGACGAGCAGACCATCGACTACCTGAAGCTCACCGGCCGCGACGACGCGCAGGTAGCCTTGGTAGAAAAATTCGCGAAAGAAACCGGCCTGTGGGCGGACTCTTTGAAAGACGCCGAATACGAGCGCGTGCTCAAGTTCGACCTGTCTTCCGTTACCCGCAACCTGGCCGGCCCGTCCAACCCGCACGCACTGCTGCCGGTGTCCGAACTGGCGAACCGCGGCATCGCCAAAGAGTGGAAAGAAGAAGAGGGCCTGATGCCCGACGGTGCGGTGATCATTGCCGCGATCACCAGCTGCACCAACACCAGCAACCCGCGCAACATGATTGCCGCGGGCCTGATCGCGCGCAACGCCAACAAGCTCGGCCTGACCCGCAAGCCGTGGGTGAAAACCTCCCTGGCTCCGGGTTCCAAAACCGTAAAAATGTACCTGGAAGAAGCCGACCTGCTGCCGGAACTGCAGCAACTGGGCTTCGACGTGGTCGCGTTTGCCTGCACCACCTGTAACGGCATGAGTGGCGCACTGGACCCGGTCATCCAGAAAGAAGTGATCGACCGCGACCTGTACGCCACCGCCGTACTGTCCGGCAACCGCAACTTCGACGGCCGTATCCACCCCTACGCCAAGCAGGCGTTCCTGGCTTCGCCGCCCTTGGTCGTTGCGTACTCCATCGCCGGTACCATCCGCTTCGATATCGAGAAGGACACCCTGGGTTACGACAAAGACGGCAACCCGGTCACCCTGAAAGATATCTGGCCGAGCGACGAAGAGATCGACGCGATCGTCAAACAGAGCGTCAAGCCCGAGCAGTTCCGCGAGGTCTACATCCCGATGTTCGATTTGGCCAAGGCCGAATCTGAGAAGGGCGACCCGCTGTACAACTGGCGCCCACAGAGCACCTACATCCGCCGCCCGCCGTACTGGGAAGGCGCGCTGGCCGGTGAGCGTGCGCTGAAGGGCATGCGCCCGCTGGCGGTGCTGGGTGACAACATCACCACCGACCACCTGTCGCCGTCCAACGCGATCCTGGCCAGCAGTGCCGCCGGTGAATACCTGGCGAAAATGGGCCTGCCGGAAGAGGACTTCAACTCCTACGCCACTCACCGCGGCGATCACCTCACCGCCCAGCGCGCCACCTTCGCCAACCCGAAGCTGTTAAACGAAATGGTGCGCAACGAAAACGGTGAAGTGAAGCAGGGCTCGCTGGCCCGCGTCGAGCCGGAAGGCCAGGTCACCCGCATGTGGGAAGCCATCGAAACCTACATGGACCGCAAACAGCCGCTGATCATTATCGCAGGCGCCGACTACGGCCAGGGTTCCTCGCGCGACTGGGCCGCCAAGGGCGTGCGCCTCGCCGGTGTGGAAGCGATCGTGGCGGAAGGCTTCGAGCGTATTCACCGCACCAACCTGATCGGCATGGGCGTGCTGCCGCTGGAGTTCCTGCCGGGCACCACCCGCACGACCCTCGGCATCGACGGCACCGAAACCTATGACGTGGTCGGCGAGCGCACCCCGGGCGCAACCCTGACCCTGCTGATCCACCGCAAGGATGGTGAAACCGTAGAAGTGCCGGTGAAATGCCGCCTGGATACCGCCGAAGAAGTTTCCATCTACGAGGCCGGCGGTGTACTGCAGCGCTTCGCCAAGGACTTCCTCGAAGCGGAGGCAACAGCCTGATCATGACTTTTGCACCACAAATCAAAGTGCCCGCCACCTACATGCGTGGCGGCACCAGCAAGGGTGTGTTCTTCCGTCTGCAGGACCTCCCGGAATCCGCACAGGTTCCGGGCGCCGCGCGCGACAACTTCCTGCTGCGGGTGATCGGCAGCCCCGATCCCTACGGCAAGCAGACCGACGGCATGGGCGGAGCCACCTCCAGCACCAGCAAAACCGTCATCCTGTCGAAGAGCGAGCAGCCAGAGCACGACGTGGATTACCTGTTCGGCCAGGTCTCCATCGACAAGCCGTTCGTGGACTGGTCCGGCAACTGCGGCAACCTCACCGCCGCCGTCGGTGCCTTCGCCATCAACAGCGGTTTTGTGGATGCGGCACGCGTTCCAGAGAACGGCATCTGCACCGTGCGCATCTGGCAGGCCAACATCAAGAAAACCATCATCGCCCACGTACCCATCACCAATGGGGAAGTGCAGGAGACCGGTGATTTCGAGCTGGACGGCGTCACCTTCCCGGCGGCGGAAGTGCAGATCGAATTCATGGACCCGGCGGATGGGGAAGGGGCTATGTTCCCCACCGGCAACCTGGTGGACGATTTGGAGGTGCCCGGCGTCGGCACCCTGAAAGCCACCATGATCAACGCCGGCATCCCGACCATTTTCGTCAACGCCGCGGATATCGGTTACACCGGCACCGAACTGCAGGAAGCCATCAACGGTGACGACAAGGCGCTGGCCATGTTCGAAACCATCCGCGCCCATGGCGCGGTGCAAATGGGCCTGATCGCAACGGTGGAAGAGGCAGCCGCTCGCCAGCATACCCCGAAGGTCGCGTTCGTCGCGGCACCCAAGGGCTATGTGGCTTCCAGTGGCAAGCAAGTGGACGCAGGTGAAATCGACCTGCTGGTGCGGGCGCTCTCCATGGGCAAACTGCACCACGCCATGATGGGCACCGCTGCGGTGGCCATCGGCACCGCCGCCGCCATTCCCGGCACCCTGGTCAATCTGGCTGCGGGGGGAGGGGAGCGCAGCGTGGTGAACTTTGGCCATCCATCCGGCACCTTGCGTGTTGGTGCGGAAGCGGAAATTGCCAACGGTGAGTGGACCGCCACCAAGGCCATCATGAGCCGCAGTGCGCGGATTCTGATGGAAGGGTGGGTGCGGGTGCCCGGCGATTGCTGCTAGTCTGCCTAGTGGCAGAAGCCGCTAATAGCTGTCTAAGCTGACTTTGAAGGTCGAAAAAGCGAGCCTCAATTGAGGCTCGCTTTTTTTGTGTTTGAGCAGCTTATTAATGGATCGAGGGAATCCGAAGTTCGATCAATATATTTATAGAAATGATGGGTAACAATCTAAGTCATTGACTTTAAAGGTTATTTAAATACTATCGAACGCCCAATATGGAAAATGAAATGCATATTATAAGTTGGGCTGGAGAAAGTTATACCAAATTGCCGGTACAGGTCGATGTAATGGTACCCATGGAGATTCTTTGTGAGTTTTGCTGGAAAGATTTTCTCTTTGAGCAAAAAAGGGGCTAGCCCGTTATTTAGTTAATTTTGGACGTAGCATTGAAACAACAAGAAATACAAGCGTTAAAGGGGCAAGAAATTCTTGCTAGGCCAGCTAATCAATTGCTGAATGACTTTGGGGCGGGAAGAGCTTCGCCCGGATCGGGTAGTGCCGCCGCCCTTCTGGGGCTTCTGGCATCAAAAATGATAATCACAGTTTGTGATATTAGCCTCAGAAAGAGTGAATGCTCAAAATTCCATAAAGAATTTTCTTTTGTCTTAAGTAGAGTTAAGGAAGAGATAGAGCCAAAGCTAAGAGATCTATTTGAAAAAGACGCAAGAGATTTTGAGACGGTAGTAAACCTTAGGGTTTTGCGTGATAAGTCAGTTGACGCCAATGAAAGATCCAAGTTCGCAAGAGAGTCATTGGATCTTTTGCAGGTGGCCACAGATTATACCTTTGAGGTTGCGGAATCGTCATTATCTTTAATGGAGTATGGGGTGACGATGTTTGAGCATGGCTGGCACGCAATACGTGGAGATTCCGGAGTGGCGATTAGCGCTGCTATGTCCGGTGTGATGTCATCGATTTTTATCATCCATCTAAACTTGAAAACCTTGCGGCGAAGAAATTATTCCAAGGAAAATTTGAATAGAATTCGTACACTTCAGTCCAGGCTAGAGGAGTTACAGACGAAGGCGTTTTCTTGTGTGACATACATCAGCTCGGAGTCACTTGAATCGATTCAGTCAATGCAATTGGAGTTGAGTGAATAATAAGTCGATAAATATCGCCACTTTATTCTGGACTGCATAAGATGTGATTTATCTTTAATTTTTCTTTCAGTTTAAAAATGAGGGTTTTAAATGAGTCTCGAAGATGAAATAAGCGAGCGTATTGGGGAAGTTAGGACAGATACGTTTGATATGAGTTTTGGTGAAATTGTTAATCTTCATTATAACAATGAGCTGGTGATTCAGCCTGAATACCAGAGGTTATTCCGTTGGAGTAATCAACAAAAATCGCATTTGATTGAGTCCATATTGTTGGAATTGCCTGTCCCGCAAATATTCGTAATCGAAAATCAGGACGGTGTTTTAGAATTAATAGATGGGCTTCAGCGAACGAGTACTGTGCTTCAGTTTATGGAACCAGATTCCATAAATATGGATCCGCTATGTTTGGAGGGGTGTACGTTAATTCCTGCTTTAAACGGAAAAACATTTCAAGATCTCCCGCTAAGTTTGAGGCTTTCCCTAAAACGATCTCCGATTAGGACGGTCGTCATAAAAAAACAAAGCAAAGGTTTCCTTAGGTATGAGATGTTTAAGCGGTTAAATACTGGGGGTTCAAATCTGGAACCCCAGGAAATAAGGAATTGTTCTGCGAGAATGATTGGTGAGAACGGTGTTGAATTTTATAATTTTTTGGTTGGCTTGACTGCGTTTGAATCTTTTGCTCGATGTGCTGATTATCTTCCTCAGGCGGAAAAAGATAAGAAAGGGGCTGAAGAGCTTGTTCTCAGATTTTTTGCAACCAAGAACGCTCCAGATTTATTTAAAGGAAGTGTTCGAGATTGGCTAGACAATTTCATGGAGGCTATTCTTCTGCAAGATATTGAGTTTGACTTGGAGAAAGAGGCATCAATTTTTAAAGATACATTTAGTGTTATTTACGACAAGCTGGGTGATAGCGCATTTCTTCGGTATAGGGGAAATACGCCAGTAGGTTCGTTACCTCCTGCATATTTTGAGGCAATATCGGTAGGTACGTATAATTCTTTGGAGAAGGTGAGAGTTAAGGATAGGACCGTACTTCGTTCTGCAATTACGGATCTTGTTCAGTCTGTGGATTTTAGGGCGGTTACTGGGCCGGGAGCTAACTCTAGAGAAAAACTGCAAACCAGGATAAACCTTGTTTCTAGCAAGCTTGAAGAGTTATGAACGATTACGAATCGCAAATAGAAAATGATCTTCTTTGGAGGGAAAAGGAGCTTGCCTCTTTAAAGAGGATGGCGATTACAAGTCGAAATAATCAAATTGCTTATCGGGCTATTCTGAGGGCTTCTTGGGCTACTTTATATGCTCATTTTGAGGGTTTTACGAAGTTTGCTTGGGAGCTTCTTCTTGACAAGGTTGAATCTGAGGCGGTGCCCGCCCGCGAACTAAGCGAAAAATTCAGGGCGCTTGCTCTTGAAAAGCCATTTAAGATTTTAAGGGGTGACGCCAGCTCTGAAAACCTATTGTCTTTTTTTGATTCAGGGATGCAAGAATTTTTACGGAGCCCTGTCATTTTTGATCCAGAATGCAGATTATCCACTGATTCAAATTTGTGGCCGAACGTGTTCGAGAGAGAGTGTGCCAAAATTGGTGTTGCGTCGAGAGAGTTGGATAATGGAAGGGCTAGGATTAAAGCTTTGGTGGCGCGAAGAAATGAGATAGCTCACGGTAAAAATATGACGGTCAGCTCTGTCGATGAATACTCTGAGTATGAGCAGGCGGCGCTTCTCGTCATGCACGATCTGGCTTTGCAGGTTTTAGATATTATCGAAAATCGCGGCTACCGCGTAACTAATTTCCCCGCCCAAACTATTACTGCCGATTCCTCTGAATAATGGGCAGTATCAGATCTTTGTGGAGTTGCAATGCTAGGGAAGCCCTTATCCAATAATTGGGGTCAGATCAACTTTATGGCACTGATTTTACTGATAGTGTGTGATGCCTGAGTTTTGAACGGATCCTAAACTACATTTTGGGAAATTGGCTGGGCGGCGTTCCTAGGATTTGTATTTTCAAGAGTTTGGAAATGTATGAAGTTTCTAGTTTCAAATATTGGTGACCGGAACCATCAGGATATTTTTTCTGGTATTGCCTCTGGTGCGTTTTTTGACCTATCACCAAGGCAGCATGGCTGGAATGATTACTACCAAATTGGTCTAAACGACGTTGTATATGTGATATCAAAAGAGCGTCGAGTAGAGCATGGTTTTCGAGTTCTTGGGATCGTCGACGGCGTGGATCTTGAGGTCGATGATGTATGGGGTGAAAAGGTTAGATCCGTTACCGGCGGAAATCTTCGAGTGCTTTTTGGGCAGCGTGTGGACTATATCGGGATCGATTACTCAGATTTTGTCAGGAACAATGGCATTGTCAGCCCAAAATTGAATCCTGTGACCGGCAAGATGTACCCCGGATTTAATTGCGTGAAGTTTCCCGAAGTTTGAAATTAAAATAAATATTGGGGTCAGAGTAAAGTATTCTGTTTGAATTATTATGCTTCATAGGTTTTTGTTGTAGCACCCACTGAATTTTCCGTCCATTAGTCTATTGCCATAACAAAGAGCGAGGGAGAAGCTTGATGGCCAGATTACCGCGCCTTGGTCCTGCGGGGATTCCGCAGCATGTCATACCGCGTGGCAACAACCGGCAGGTTCGAATTCAGAGTGTTTTTCAAAAAAGGATTGTAAAGTTGAGTTATGTAGAAAGGTTTATAGATGCGATTGACTACACTCGCAGTTTGGGCTTAAAAATCGAAAAAAACCCAATACCGCTTAGTGATAAGATTAAACTTTCAACTATGCAGAATATTTTTCAGCTATGTGGGGATGCGTTATATCACTATGGCTATCAAACTTCAGAAAATTTAGCAGGTCAATGTACACCTGTTCATTTAATGCTGCAGTCGCATCTTAAAAGTGACATGAATATCGATAGCTTTATCACGGTAGGTGATCGATATTGGGCTGATTACATTTACTGTGAAATGTCTAAAAATTCTATAGAAAGTGAGCTTAAAAACCCGAGTATCGGTGGAGGTATTAAAGCTCATGTTTGGCTGACACTTACTGATGGTACGATTTTAGACTGTACCGCAGAAGCACACGCAGATCTACTTTTCAAACGTGGTCTACATCCTGCCCATAAGTGCATAATGCTCGTTGATCCAAACCAAGAAGAAAACGTCAAGATTGGGTATCATAGACCTTACCTGATAGGAACTGGTTTTTTAGAAAAAACAGGCATATATCAGGTTGTTCATCCATAACAAGGCGGGGCAGACAGGCTCAGGGCCTTCGGCCCTCCGTGGGGCAGCGTTCGGTGCCTAGGCTCAACTTAATTAATAAAATGCGTATATGGAAGAATGTAGAAAAATAATAAATGGGGTTAGATCAACATTATGAAACCCTTTTGCTCCCGCTGAGTTTTCCATCCGTTAGTCTATGGCCATTACCAAAAGGGAAGGGAAGGCTTGATGGCCAGATTGCCGCGCCTCGGACCTGCAGGGATTCCGCAGCATGTCATACAGTGGGGCAACAACCGGCAGGTTTGATTCGGTTCAGAACAGGACATGGTCGTATACGCCGGTTGGCTAAAACAGTATGCAAAGGAGTTCGATATTCAGGTACATGCCTGGGTGTTGATGACCAATCACGTGCACCCGCTGGTAACTCCGAACGTATGAGGCTGGGTCCATGCATAGGAAACCACTAGACACGGAAATTGATCACCACACGGCTAAATTCATCGTGGGATTTATCGCCTTGTCACTTGCGATTTTTACCGACTTGCTGACGCCTGGGGTCAGCATTAGTTCGATTAGCCTGTCATATCATTTGACGGATAATGCCCGCAATGTATTCGTTGGATCTCTTTGCGTAATATCGGCTTTTCTCTGGTCGTATAATGGCTACTCTTTGTTTCAAGCTGTCTTGAGTAAAGTCGCAGCAGTCGCGGTCGCAGCCGTGGCATTTTTTCCATGCGATTGTTTTACCGGTAGGGGTGTTGAGGAGGTAGCCAGAGAAGCCACGATGATTGGGATTGTCCATACGGCCTCGGCAATTTCAATGTTCATTATCCTCGCAATTTTTTGTTGGCTGTTTTACCTGAGAGCGAAAGAAAAAGATTCCAAAGAGGCGAAGGTAAGGGGGCTAATTTATAGGATATGCGCAGTCGCTATGGTTGGCGCCATGGCCATACAGCTGCTCGATATTCTGGACTGGGTAGATTTTAGCGGTATTACTCACCGGTTGACTTACTATGTCGAAGCGACAAGTTTGTTTGCATTTGGTGTTGCATGGCTGACAGCGAGCCGAATGTTGCCATTTGTTACCAATGAAGACGAGCGTATAAGAATCGAGCTTTCTGGACAGTAGCCGATTTTATGGGGTTGTGTGCATTTCTCGGTATTGGTTGTTCTCTGTTCTTTTGCGAGTAAATTCAGGGGCGATTCAGTTGCGCCGGGTTAAAAAGCAGGTGTGAATCCAAGGAGGACGCACCATGCGCCAGGTCCCACACCGATTACTCGCCGCTCTTACCATCACTTTGACGCTCGGTGGCTGTGTCACCTACCCAGCAGCTCCGCCGGTGATCGGCGGGGGCACCTATGTCCGCAAGGCTACTCCGGTTTACTCCTATACAGTGATCACCGATCCCGGCTATCGCTACTACGACGCTTCGCTCGGCGTTTACGTATTCTACGACCGCAGCGACGTTTTCTTTCGGCAGGGGCATTACTATCGTTGGTATCAGGACCATTGGATCAGTGCCAGTCACTGGCATGGCCCCTGGTATCCGGCCCCGAATTTTTATGTCTCGGCAAACTTCAATGATCACTGGCATACGCGCTTGCGCCGCCATGGCCAGCACTATGCCGGAGGACACGACTACACACCGCCGCGCCGGCACGATCGTGACGACGGTTACAACCGGCGGGACCGGCATGAAGGCAACGGGCAACGACATGATCGTCGTGAGGAGGGGCGGGATCGCCCAGGGCAGGGCCAGGATCGTGGCCGAGGTGGCGAACAGGGATTTGCTGGCATAGCCGAGCCAAAGCCGCGGGCGCCTCAGGTGGATAACCGAGGCGGGGATCGCCGTAATGAACGCCAGAACCCACGTCCGAATCCAGGCCGGGACGTGCGCGCAGTCAAACTTGCCGACAAGCCAACCGGCATTCGCGACCCGCGAGTTGTTCCTGCGTTAGAGCGTCCGGCAACCGATCGCCGCACGGTGCACGACAGGCGCAAGCCACAAAGCCAGCGCGGCCAGCCCCAACCCCAGCGCAATGCGCCGAATGATCAGCGCAATGCTGCCGCGAAGCCAGCTTCGTCCCAGGAGGGCAAGGAACCTAAGAGTGAGCAACCAAAGAAAAAGACGCAGAAAAAGAAGTCCCAAAAGACAACGGATAAGCGCGATCAGGTAAACCGGGTGCGTGAGCCGCTTACCCACCGGTCCAATGAACCACGCCGTCAGATCGATTGATCCCATTTATTGAAAAAACACCCGCTGGACTGGAAACCAATGTGTTCAGTGGCGTTGTGGTTGACCACCAGGCCGCGGTGGATACGGCTAAATCCAGCCGGGGCCGGGCGTTCGAGTTCACGGATTGATTGGCTCGGTAGGAGTCCTACACCAGGTGGTTGAACGTGCTGCTGCTGCGGCTCTGTTTTCCGTGTTGGGCAACGCGGACGCCAATGGCGGCTTCGATCAGCGCGGTCACATCGTCTTCGATGCCGTGCGCGTCACGCTCGGTAGGCTGATTGGCGTAGAAATGCCATGGCGAGTGATCGCTCTGAGCGAAGTTGCCTACCCCGGAGAGGGTGGTCTTGTAGCACTCCCGCATCCACTCTTCGACCTCAAGCTTGATGGTCGGACGCTTGAACCAGGTCGGACGGGCGGTGCCGCAGAAGGTCCGGAAGTAATTGCGCGCGTTCTGGGAGGCCTGATTGGACACGTTCAGCGGCACGCTGAGCCATTTGGAGATCATCTGAGGCGTCGCGGACACGTCGGTGCCCTGACTGACCTGCTGGAACATCTGGATCCGATCCTGCACTGAGCCCATGCCGTGGGCATTGGTGTGGGCGTTGATCTTGGTGCTCGAGTTCTGGTCGGGGAACTCGATTTCGCCGCCCGCGAGACCCTGCGAGATACGGAAAAACTGCTCGCTGTGGCGGGTCTCGTGGTAGATCGTCGCGCACAGCTCCACGAAGTCCTCGTACATCAGGCTGGCGCTACTGGTGTAGTTGGCGTTCAGCTTCAAGCGCCAGCTGCCCCAGTTGAAGGAGCCGCACAGGCCCGGGCCCAGATGATTGTGGGATATGGTCGGCGTGGGCATGAAGGTCGTCATGTCACGAATCGCCTGCTCGATCGACTGCCGCTGACGGGTTGTCCGGCTTCCGCCGGCGCGGTTCCAGTCCTTCCAGACATTGCGCATGCGGTTCGCGAAGGTTTGCTTCGTCGCTTGGAGATGGAGAGTCATCGTCTTGCCTCCCTGGCTGTTATTAGATTGCCGATGTTTTCTGACTCGGCGGCGCGAACACTCCTGATTCGGCTGCGAGCATTTTTGCTTGCCTTGTCTGATCATTCAAGGATGGCTTGTAAACTCCGCGACGAATGGGGCCGTCAGAGCTCTCTAGTCTAACGCTGGCGATTGCTGATATCTGTGTATTTATCCAGTACAATGGCGCCAGCCTCCAATCCACGCATCAATCAAGAACAGTCTCTTGCCTCAAGGATTTCTCCTCACTCGCCACAGCTTTGATCAGCGCGGTAGCACCTGCATCCACTATTGGCTGGCCACGCCCGAGGGCCCGGTCAAGCTGGTCATTGAAGGTGAGCGCGCGGTCTTTATGGTGAAGGTGGCGGACCGCACCCAGGTGACCGAGGCGCTGGCCGGCGTGCCCTGCGATTGGCAGCAGCTGGGCTTCCAGACCTTTGGTCGCGAGGAAGCGGCCATGCTGTATTTCCCCACCATAGACGCTCATCGCCGTGCCCAGACTCTGTTGCAAACTCGCGGCATCGAGGTACTGGAAGCGGATTTTCGTCTCCACGACCGTTACCTGATGGAGCGCTTTGCCCGGGGTGGCCTCTACTTTGAAGGTGTCGCTCAGGCCAGAGACGGCTATACGGAATATCGGCAGGTGCGCCTCAGGGGCGCCGAGGTGCAGCCGGATTTCAAGGTGGTCTCCCTGGATGTGGAGTGCTCCGGCCAGGGAGAGCTGTATTCCATCGGTCTCTACGGTCATAGCGTGGAAGAGGTGCTGATGGTGGGCAAACCGGAGGCCGCCGACACCACCATCCACTGGGTGGATGACGAGCGGGCGCTGCTCGAGGCCCTGGAGGCCAGAATCAAAGCCCTGGACCCGGACATCATCATCGGTTGGTCTGTGGTGGAGTTTGATTTTCGGCTGCTGCTGAAAAGGGCCGCTCGCCATGGACTGCACCTGAAGCTGGGGCGCGGCGGCACCGATGCCCGCTGGCGCGATGGCGGGGAGGGCAGCCAGGGTTTCGTAACGCTTCCGGGGCGGGTGGTGCTGGATGGCATCGACGGACTGAAGAGCGCCACCTACAACTTTGAAAGCTTCAGCCTGGAATTCGTGGCCCAGACGCTGCTGGGCAGGGGTAAGGACACCGAAGACGTGGACAACCGCCTGGCGGTGATTGAACATGATTTTCGCCATAACAAACCTAAGCTCGCCGCTTACAACCTGGAAGACTGCCGCCTGGTCTGGGATATTTTCCAGCACACCCGCCTGCTGGATTACCTGCGCCTGCGTGCCCAGCTCACTGGCCTCGAGCTCGACCGCAGCGGCGGCTCGGTGGCGGCGTTTACCAACCTCTACCTGCCCAAGCTACACCGCAGCGGCTATGTGGCGCCCAACCTGCCGGCCGATGGCGGCTTGGCCAGCCCGGGCGGCTATGTGATGGACTCCCGGCCGGGCCTGTACGACAACGTGTTGGTGCTGGATTTCAAGAGCCTTTATCCAAGCATTATCCGTACCTTCAAGATCGATCCTATGGGGCTGATTGAAGGATTGGCTGAGGAGCTGGAGGAGGGCGATATCATTCCCGGTTTTCGCGGTGCGTGCTTTTCCCGTGATAAGCATTTCCTGCCGGACATCATTACCAATCTCTGGGCCCAGCGCGACATCGCCAAGCAGGAGCAGGATGCTGCCCGCTCCCAGGCCATCAAGATCATCATGAACTCCTTCTACGGGGTACTCGGAAGCGGGGGCTGCCGTTTTTACGACACGCGCCTGGCCAGCTCCATCACCCTGCGTGGTCACGAGATCATGCAGCAGACGGCGCGCTGGATTGAGGAGCTGGGTCACCAGGTCATCTATGGCGATACCGACTCCACCTTTGTGTGGCTGAGTGGCCGCCCCAGCCTTGAAGAGGCGGATGCGATCGGCAAGAGCCTGGCCGGCGAGATCAACACGCGCTGGCGGAACAAGCTCAAAGATGAGCTCGCGTTGGAGTGCGAACTGGAACTGGAATTCGAAACCCACTACCAGCGCTTTTTGATGCCCACCATTCGCGGCTCGGAGGCCGGCTCCAAGAAACGCTATGCGGGCCTGGTAATAAAAGGGGGCGAGGAAAAGCTGATATTCAAGGGGCTGGAAACGGTGCGCAGCGACTGGACGCCACTGGCCAAGCAGTTCCAGACCCAGCTCTACGGGATGGTGTTTAAGGGTGTTGATCCGTCCGACTATGTCCGCGAGACGGTGGAGAAAACCCGGGCAGGGGAGATGGACGAGCATCTGGTGTATCGCAAGCGGCTCCGGCGCAAGCTGGAGCAATACGTAAAAAACGTGCCGCCCCAGGTGCGCGCGGCGCGACTGGCCGATGAACACCGTCGGCAGCAGGGGCTGGAACCCCGCTACCAGAACAAGGGCTGGATTCGCTACGTGATCACCCTCAATGGCCCGGAGCCAGTGGATCACCGTCAGTCACCGATGGATTACCAGCACTATATCGACCGGCAGCTCAAGCCGGTGGCTGATGCCATATTGCCCTTCATCGATCTGGATTTTGACAGTCTGGTGGATGGCCAGCTGGGCCTGTTCGGGGTGTAGAATGCCTCCCTCGCTCATCATTGGAGAACAAGCGATATGAAACCGGGCAAAGTATTCTATCCAGTCGGTACCCCCGGCATCCCCTGGGGTGACGCGGAACGCGCTGAATGGTTGTCGCGCCAGACCCGCCACCGCAGCTATGCGTCTGAGGTGTTAGACAAGATCGAGCAACTACGCTCGCGCTTTGACGTGGAAGAATACGGCCGCCTGGAATATGGCGATGAAAGCTTTCCGCTGCTGGCGTTCCGCAGCCGCGACTGGCGTGACGATCTGCCAGTGGTGCTGGTGACGGGCGGTGTGCACGGCTACGAAACCAGCGGTGTACACGGGGCGCTGCAGTTTGTGGATCAGCATGCCGCGGACTACGCCGGCCGCGTGAACCTGCTGGTGGCGCCCTGTGTCAGCCCCTGGGCCTACGAGCGCATCCACCGCTGGAACCCGAACGCCATCGACCCGAACCGCTCCTTCCGCGAAAACAGCCCTGCCGAAGAATCGGCGGCGCTGCTGCGTCTTGTGGAACCCATCCGCGACCGTGCGCTGATGCATATCGACCTGCACGAGACCACCGATACCGACGAAACCGAGTTCCGCCCAGCACTGGCCGCCCGCGACGGCAAGCGGTACATACCGGGCGGCATTCCGGATGGCTTTTACCTGGTGGACGACAGCGAGAACCCGCAGCCTCAATTCCAGCAGGCGGTGATCAAAGCGGTGAAGAAGGTCACCCATATCGCCCCTGCGGACGACAATGGCGAGATCATCGGCTCCCCGGTGGTGGCGCGCGGCGTCATCGAATACCCGCTCAAGCAGCTGGGCCTGTGCGCCAGCATCACCAACGCCCGCTACAAGACCACCACCGAGGTCTATCCCGATAGCCCGCGCGCCACGCCCGAGCAGTGCAATAGCGCACAGGCCGTCGCGGTGTGTGCGGCCATCGACTACGCGCTGGCGCACCGGTAACACAAAGAAATACATGTAGCTATAAATAGGGTCGGATCAACGCAAGGGCGTTACTTGCTCCAAAGTAGGTAATGTAAAAAATATTGATCCGACCCGAATATTTTCCGATTTTTGCCGCAAATTAGTCGCGTATACCCACCTAATAAGAACACCATAACGTTTCTGGCAAACTAGGCTGTTCAAATCCTAGGCCGTAGTTTCTTCTCAAGAATATATTCTTGCGGGTGGGTGAATAATCAGATGCTAATGTCCTGGTCGCCTCTAGGTGTCGATGCTTTAGGTGCGATTGTATCCGCTTAAACACTTTTCCTTGAACTGGAACCCGGACGCAGGCCGTCAATTGCGACAGGTAATCAAATGAAGCCAATACTGAGCAAGTCTTCGAAGCTGGCCCGGGATATATTTCACATTGCTTTTTCTATTGCCTTCCTTGCGATCTGCGCGATCATTATTATCTACACAACCTATGGGTTATTCACCTTTCTGTTAAGTCATCAGATTTTTGACGCAAAAAATGATCTTCCCGCAGTCGTTCTGAATGCCATCAGCAACCTGGTGGTTGCGCTGGCAATTTTTGAATTGCAAATGGCCATTAGTATTGAAGCCCGCAAGCCAATGACGTCTGACATTGTTCATGCGCTTAAAATCATCGCGCCAAGATTCATTATGGTTATCAGTGTCGCGCTAATGCTTGAGGGGCTTATTCTGGTGATCAAATATGGGCAGGCCGAAAATATCAGTAACCTCTATTTTCCAGTTGCCGTTATTCTGGGTGCTGGCTTTCTGTTGATTGCACTGGGCACATTCCTGAAGTTGTGCCCAGATAGAGGTATTGAGCTGGAGTGATTTATTCCGTTTGTATGCGCCGAGATAAACATAGCCCGAACCCTACCTTGGGCAGGTGACGCACCAGCACATCAAAAAATTGCATAGGAAGTCGACGGTCGGGCTTCCTCTTCAACGGGCAGGCTCACCGGTAGGCTCTTACACAACCATGCACATTTATTCTTGCGGCTTCTGATAAACCCGCTGTACCACAGCCAGTACTACTGCCGTGGTCCAGCCAAACATGATGATGCCGATGGCCATCTGGAATGAAGACAGCAAACGCAGGCTGCCCTCGAGCACGATGTCGCCATATCCCAGGGTGGTATAGGTCACCATCGAGAAATAGAGGGCGGGCTCTGCTTCTTTGAATGCACCCAGAAACTGGTATACCTGAGCCCAGGTCATCACCTCGACCACCGAGGCAAAAAACATCAGTAGCACAACCGCGGACACCACCATCGGTCTTGCTGTGGGCAGGAACGGATGAGCCGGATGCAATCCCGCGATATGCCGACTCCAGCGGATGGCGATGGTCATCGCCAGCGCGTGGATGATCGTATTCACCACCAGTAACGCCGATGCAATCAACAGCACTTTAATCAGCATTTATCTGCCTTAGTCAGTCGCTATTCACGAAATACCTTACGCCAGCTGCCGGTGCGCTCAAGCATTTCTTCACGGGTTTCCGGTGGCACCAGTTCAGCCGGTGACAGATCTCCACGCACCTGCCAGCCGCCACCCAGCGCTTGGTACACCTGTAAGAGATTGGCGGCCACGGCACCGCGTGTCTGCGTCAGCTGATCCTGCTGGTTGGCGTTTGATGTCAGAGTAGTGATCACCGTATTGAAGTCCACTAGCCCGTTGGTGTATTGCGCGGTGGACAGCTCCACCGAGCGCCGTGATGTATATCGGCCTGCACGAAACCACCGATAGCGACGAAACCGAGTTTCGCCCCGCACTGGCCGCCCGTGACGGCAGGCCGTATGTACCGGGTGGTATTCCCGATGGCTCCTATCTGGTGGACGACAGCGAAAACCCGCAGCCGGAATTCCAGCAGGCGGTGATCACGGCGGTGGAGAAGGTTACCCACATCGCCCCGGCGGATGAAAAGGGCGAGATTATCGGCTCAACAGTGGTCGCCCACGGTGTTATTGAATATCCGCTCAAGCAGCTGGGCCTGCGCGCCAGCATCACCAATGCGCCCTACAAAACCACCACCGAGGTCTACCCCGACAGCCCCCGCGCTACCCCCGAGCAGTGCAATACCGCCCAAGCCGTCGCGGTGTGTGCGGCGATCGACTACGCGCTGGCGCACCGGTAATTACTTACCGGGCGAATCTTTCTGGCAGAAAAAAGGGCGGGGTAGCCCCGCCCTTTTGGTTTATGGGTGAAAAGAGATTACTTCGCGATTGAAGTCTGGCGATCGTCGATAAATTGGTTGATCTTGTACTGTAGATAAATTACGTCGAACAGGAACGTCAATATCGGGCTCAACGGATAGGGGGTTCCGGCGCTCTCGGTCATAAGATCCTTCAGACGATTTTTTACCTTGAACAGGCTTGTAAGCAGAGTCACCAGGTAAATGATATTAATGGCACCTAACGTCCATACCATTTCCGGGAATCTGTACTCCATGACAAAGCTTGATGCCAGTGATATGGCCATCAGGTAGAGCCAGATTGGCGCTAAGGGTTTGGGTTGGATTCTGTTGAGGATCTGGGCGTGGTTGATGATCCAGAAAATCGGGTAAATCCTCAGAGTGACAATAGAGAGTAGAAATACCCACCAGGCACTGAAACGCCTAAAGTTTTTTGAAATAGGGTCATTCGCGGTAGCCGTGAGACACAAGTCGGCGGTTGGTGCACTGTACGGGTTGATTTCCACAGGATCCCCCTTTGCTGTTGTTATTGCTTATGTAGTACCTACCGTTCAATCACTGTAGGTGAACATCATCGTGTGCGCCACATCGTGCGTCGTGCAGATCTTTGCTGGTGGCACATTTTTAAATGTAATCAAACATCGCTACGCCCGCTCTATTCGGGGACACGCTCAATAAGTGCAGTTGGGCCAAGATTGTGGCGTCAATTTGCTTGGGCCGTGTAGTGTCAGCTGGCAGATCCGACTTAAACAGTTTTCGTTGCAGAAGCTGAAAAGCGCAAACTTGTTCTAGCATTGTTGCGTGGCGATTAACCTGAAAGGTGCATCATGAGCAACGAGGATAAGTACAAGGGAAGCTGTTTTTGTGGCGCGGTCCAAATAACCGTCACGGGCGAGCCGGCCGCGATGGGTTACTGCCATTGCGAGTCGTGTCGGCACTGGTCTGCGGGCCCGGTAAATGCGTTCACCCTGTGGAAGCCGGAGGCCGTCCAAGTTACCCAGGGTGCCGATAACATCGGCACATACAACAAGACGCCGCAGAGCTATCGCAAATGGTGCAAAACCTGCGGAGGCCATGTTTTTGCCGAGCATCCGACACTCGGCCTGACGGACGTCTACGCCGCGGTTATACCTTCCTTGCCTTATAAACCTGGCGTGCATGTGAACTACCAGGAAGCCGTGCTGCACATCCACGACGGGTTACCCAAGCTGAAGGATTTTCCGGCAGAGTTTGGTGGTTCCGGTGAAATCGTCCCGGAATAGCACTTTGGCTTCCTGACGTTATGGCACCCATTCTGGTGCTCCAGGCGGCGATCGATTGCGTGCTGGCGCACGGGTAAAAAATCGCGCGGGTATTTCTTTCAGATAGCAAAAGGGCGGGAATCCCCGCCCTTTTTGTTTTAGCGCTGAGGGGGCGTTATACCTCGCCCTGCGGCTGGCTGTTGTCGATGAACTCGTTGATCTTGTACTGCAGGTAGATGCTGTTGAACAGGAACGTCATAACCGGGCTCAGTTCATAGTTAGAGCCGGTGCTTTTGCTCATCAAGCTGTTCAGGCGGTTTTTCACTTTGAACAGGCTTGCTACGTAAGTTACCAGGTAGGTGACGTACAAAATCAGGTAAACAATTCCCTGCTCTGGAAATACAAAATCCGCCACAAAGCTCAGCACCAAGCCGATGGCCATCAGGTTGATCCAGGCGGGCGCAATCTGATCTTCCTGGATACGGTTGACGGTCTGGGCGCGAGTATAAACCCAGTAAACCGGATAGATTCCCAGCGTTACAAACGTGAGCAGGAATACCCACCAGGCGCTGAAGCGCTGGAAGTTGCCCGAAATAAGATCATCGTTGGCGACACTCAGGTCAGCCGTGGGTGCGCTATACGGATTGGATTCCATAGGAAGATACCTTTTAAATCTTGTTATTTTTGTGCCGCGCTGTCCCTCGCTCAAACAAGAGCAATGTTGTAGCGTGCGCCAGAAGCGTACCATATCTTGAGAAAGTACAGGGGCCTTCCGGCCCCCATGCTCAGTGCTGGAAATTCCAGCGATAAACGGTAAACGATACGGTTAATATTTAACCGCCACCTCGGCATTCAGTGTCACCTCGGCATTCAGCGAGTTGGTCACCAGGCAACTTTGCTCGGACTTCTCCAGCAGCTTTTGGGCCTTCTCCAGATCCGTGCCCTCGGGCACTTCCAGCTTCGCATTCACTTCAAACGCGGTGAAGCAGGTCTTGCGGCCGTCTTTGTCCAGGGTGCCGGTGGCACTGCAGTCCAGCGCTGTCCATTCGAGTCCATTGAACTTGGCGATGGCGCGAAACGTGAGGATGAAGCAGTCGGCGACCGCCGCTACCAGCAGATCTTCCGGCGACCAGTGATCACCGGGGCCGCCAAACTGCGCCGGCGGTGCTGAGACCAGAGGAGTGACGCCCTCGGTGGTCAGGGTGATGTTGCTTTCGGCGGTGGCACTCGCGGTGACCAGGTAATGGTGGGGAAGGGCTTGCATGGGGTCTCCAGAAAAATGAGCGGTTTTATCTTGGCAGGGTAGTCTCGACATATCCCCGCCGCCAATGCATGCTGATTTGGCGGATTTTTTTATACCAGAATGCCACGGCTTGTCTTTGATCTAACGCAGGTCAGCTTGTTGTGCGCATTGCGAATCACCGTTTTGCAGTAAGGCCAAGGCGTAATTGTCTAGGCGCATTTGGCTTATGGAGCAATAGCATGGCAACCTCCGAAACCGGGCGTCGATACGATATCGACTGGCTGCGCACCCTTGCATTCACGGTGTTGATTCTGTACCACCTGGGCATGTACTACGTGGCCGACTGGGGCTGGCATATCAAAAGTGCGCAGACCTCAACTTGGCTGCAGAACCTGATGGTCCTCACCGGCCCGTGGCGGATGTCACTGCTGTTCTTTATTTCGGCGATGGCCCTGGCGCTGTTGCAGAACCGACCCAGCACGCGCGGCGTGCTGGAGCAGGTGGGGCGCAGGACGCGGCGGCTGATGGTGCCGCTGCTGTTTGGCATGTTCGTGATCGTGGTGCCGCAGGTGTATTTCGAGGCACTCAGCCAGGATCTGATCGCACCGGGTTATTTCCAGTTCTGGGGTCATTACGTCAATCCGCGCACGGATTTTCTGCCCGAACTCCACACGCCTATCGGCCTGCTGACCTGGAACCACCTCTGGTTCCTGCCGTACCTGTGGGTTTACAGCTTGCTGCTGATTGCACTGCGCGGACCGCTGTATCTGCTGTCGCAAACTAAAACCTTTCAGCGGGTACCACCGTTGCTGGCGATCACCGCGGTGATCGCGGTCCTGGCCGCCATCTGGCTGTGGCTGCATGGCAGGTTCCCGGAAACCCATGCACTGCTCGATGACTGGTACAACCACGGGCGCTACCTGCTGGTGTTTGTCTTCGGTTACCTGTTTGCGCTGCAGCCGCGCTGGTGGCAGTTCGTCATCGATCGGCGCGTGGTGTTCATGTGCCTCGCCATCGGTTGCTATGCGCTGATTGTCGCCGACCGCAATGGCGCTTTCGACGGACTGCATGCGGATGTTGCCGCTCACCCGGCCATGCGCTTGCTGGCTGGCACCGTTGTGGCACTCAACCTGTGGGCGTGGATCTTTGCAGTGGTGGGGTTTGCCGGCTTCTACCTGAATCGCCCGAGCCGGCTACTCAGCTACACCAATCCGGCCATATTGCCCTGGTATATGTTGCACCAGACCTTGATCATCATCTTCGCCTGGAGCCTCAAGTCGCTGACGCTGCCGATCGGGCTGGAGGCGGTGATACTGCTGGCATTGACCGTAGCCGGTTGTTTTGTCGGTTATGAAATCATCCGGCGGGTAAACGCCCTGCGGTGGCTGTGTGGTATGGACGTTCTCAAAGGCGGTATGAACAAAGGCCGTAAGCGGGAGGCGGCGGCATCCGGGGTGATCTCTACACCCTGACGACCTCACAATCCCGCGGCCTTACGCAGTGGGAGCTGGCTCGCCATATAAGCACCTTGTCTCTGATTTTTTCATAAGATCCGGTTATAAGATGATGATCGACATCTATTGGTTATTTTGAATGATGGGCATAATATAGCGCGCGGGCGGCACCCGGCCGCTCATCTGATTGCCACAGGAGCACGACTATGCCGTCTATCGTTATCGCAGGTTACAAGCGCTCGCCGTTTCACTTTGCCCGCAAGGGCGGGCTGGTGGATGTGCGACCGGATGATCTCGCCGCCCAAGTACTGCGCGGTCTGCTGGATTCCCTGGATGTGAACCCGGCGGAAATTGAGGATGTGATCATGGGCTGTGCCTATCCCGAGGCGGAGCAGGGCATGAACATCGCGCGCATCGCCAGCTTCCGTGCGGGCTTCCCACAGCATCTGGGGGGCATGACCATCAACCGTTTCTGTGGCTCGTCCATGAGCGCGGTGCATTATGCCTACGGGCAGATCGGGGCGGGTGCCGGCGAGGCGTTTATCGCTGCCGGTGTGGAGTCCATGACGCGGGTACCCATGGGCGGCTTCAACATATCGCCGAACCCGACACTGCTGGAGAATTTCCCGCAGGTGTACATGTCCATGGGCCACACCGCCGAAGAGGTAGCCAAACGCTACGGCGTCAGCCGGGTGGAGCAGGAGTCCTTTGCGGTGGAATCCCATGGCAAGGCGGCGGCTGCGCAGCAGCACGGTTTGCTGGCGCCGGAAATTATCGCAGTGGAAACGCCGAATGGGCCTGTGTTCGAGGACGGCTGTATTCGTCCCGGTACCAATGCGGAAGCGCTGGCGCAGCTGAAGCCTGCGTTTGATGGCACCGTGACCGCGGGCACTGCCTCGCCCTTGACCGATGGCGCCGCCGCGCTGCTGGTGTGTACCGAATCCTTCGCGCGCAGTCGCGGCCTGGACATCCTCGCGCGGATCAAGGCGGTGGCGGTGGCTGGCTGTGCACCGGAAATCATGGGCATGGGGCCTGTGCATGCCACCCGCAAGGTGCTGGACCGCGCCGGTCTCAGCATTGCGGATATTGGCCTGGTGGAAATTAATGAAGCCTTCGCCAGCCAGTCCATTGCCTGTGTGCGCGAACTGGGGCTGGATATGGCGCGGGTCAACCTGCATGGCGGCGCCACCGCGCTTGGGCACCCGCTGGGCGCGACCGGTGCGCGTATTACCGGCAAGGCAGCGGCACTGTTGCGCGATAGCGATGAGCGCTATGCGGTGGCCACCCAGTGCATCGCCGGTGGCCAGGGCGTCGCGACCCTGCTGGAGCGCGTTGATTCCTGAGTGCAGCGGGGAGTAGGTGTTGTGTGATTTCGTCGTTAATATGACATGCGACATTTGAAGTGAGGGCGCCATGCGCTATTCCAAAGAACACAAGGCCGAAACCCGTCAACGTATCGTCGAAGAGGCCTCGCGGCGTTTTCGCCGCGACGGCATCGGCGCCACCGGTTTGCAGGCGCTGATGAAAGCGCTGGGGCTGACCCACGGCGGATTCTACGCGCACTTCAAATCCAAGGACGACCTGGTGGAAACCGCACTGCAGCACGCGGTGGAAGAGCGCGACGAGGCGGTGGATGAGTTTTTGAGCGCGGACGAGCCGCTGCTGACGCTGATCGAGCAGTATCTGTCGGTAGCACACTGCAAGCACCCCGAGCAGGGCTGCCCGCTGCCGACCATGGCCGCAGAACTGGGCCAGCGCGGCGAACCCAGTGCCACCACGGATCAGCTGGTAAAGAAACGCCTGGAACAGATCGCGGCAGGGCTCGGCGGCGATGAAAACGCGGATGAGCGCAGCGTGCTGGTGTTGTCCGCCATGGTCGGCGCCCTGCAGCTGTCGCGCAGTGTGAAGAACAAGCGACTTGCCGACCGCATTCTGAAAACCACCGGCCAGCTTCTGCAGGAAATGGCCGAGCCGTAAAAGCAGGTCCAAGCGCTCAGCGTAGCGCCGTGGCTATCCTTGTGTGAGAGATCCACGAGGAGCCCCAGTGAACGAGAGCTATACCGTCGCCCGCAATATCCGCCCGGATTACGACCAGGTGATCCAGGATATTGCCGACTATGTGCTGGATTACCGCATCACTTCCGATGAGGCGCTGGATACGGCGCGCCACTGCCTGATGGACAGCCTCGGCTGCGCGCTGCTGGCACTGCAATTTCCCGAATGCACCAAACTTCTGGGGCCGGTGGTTGAGGGCACGGTGGTGCCGAACGGTGCCCGTGTGCCCGGCACCGATCTCTGCGTGGATCCCATTAAGGCTGCGTGGAATATCGGTTGCTGTGTGCGCTGGCTGGATTTCAACGACACCTGGCTGGCGGCGGAGTGGGGCCATCCGTCAGACAACCTCGGCGCAATCCTCGCGGTCACCGATTACCTGTCGCAGAAACAACTCGCTCAGGGCCGGCCGCCATTCAAAATGCGTCAGGTGCTGGACGCGATGATCCGCGCCCATGAAATCCAGGGTGTGCTGGCACTGCAAAACAGCTTCAACCGGGTAGGGCTGGACCATGTACTGCTGGTGCGGGTGGCCTCCGCCGCCGTGGCCACCATGTTGAAGGGCGGTAACCGCGAGCAGGTGATGGCGGCCGTGTCCCAGGCCTGGGTGGATGGCGGGGCGCTGCGCACCTATCGCCACGCGCCCAACACCGGTTCGCGCAAATCCTGGGCGGCCGGTGATGCCACCAGCCGCGGTGTACAGCTGGCAGAAATCACCATGCGCGGAGAAATGGGTATTCCCGGTGCGCTCAGCGCCAAGCAGTGGGGCTTTTACGATGTGCTGTTCAGCAGGACCGTCGCCAACCAGCAGCTGAAGCCTGAAGCCGAGCGGCAATTCACCTTCCCTCAGGGCTACGGCAGCTACGTGATGGAAAACATCCTGTTCAAGCTCTCGTTCCCAGCGGAATTCCACGCGCAGACCGCGTGTGAGGCCGCCGTGATCCTGCATTCACAGGTCAAGGAACGGCTCGAGGACATCGAGCGCATCGTAATCACCACCCACGAATCCGCCATTCGCATCATTTCCAAATCCGGCCCACTGGCGAATCCCGCCGACCGCGATCACTGCCTGCAATACATGACGGCGGTGCCTCTGATTTTCGGAGACCTGCAGGCCGAGCATTACGCAGACAGCTTCCATCGCGCCCATCCAGAAATCGACCAATTGCGGGAAAAGACGGATGTAGTAGAAGAAGCTCGCTACTCGGCCGACTACCTGGACCCGGCCAAGCGCTCCATCGCCAATGCGTTACAGGTATTTTTTGCCGATGGCACCGCCACAGAGAATGTGGTTGTGGAATACCCGGTAGGGCATCGGCGACGCCGCGCGGAGGGGATTCCGCTGCTGGAGCAGAAATTCAGGGCCAACCTCGCCACGCGCTTTCCGGCGGAACGCTGTGAAGCCATCTATGCGCGGTGCAAAGACCAGACGGCCCTGGAAAACACTCCAGTGAATGCGTTTATGGATCTGTTTGTAACGGAGGGTGCGGGTTAACCCGGGGAGGGCAGTAGACTAGGGCAGCACCTGAAAGTGCATCAGCACAATATCGCGCCCCTGTTTTTGGTAGGTGTGAAAGCGATCGATAATCGCCGAGGGCAATCCGGCCTCTCCCACCTCCTCATAGCCCAGGGATTCGTAAAACGGCACCAGATGCCGGTAGGGGAAGGTGAAGGTGCTGTCGTCATAGGCTTCCGCCATACGAGCCAGAAGAAACCGCGCCACGCCGCGGCCGCGATAAGCTTCCGCCACCCCGACACCAGCCAGCAACTGGCTGTCCGTCAGTTTGCGCAGCGAGCCACAGGCAATAATCTGGTTCTTACCGTCACGGATCACCATACAGGGATCGTGCCGCCGCGCTTTGCCGCGAAAATTATGGGTGCGGTAGAATTTGTTGGCTAACGGCATTTCCGCATCGGAGAGCCACTGGGCAGTCAACGTATCAGTAGAAAAATCCGGTTCCATATCACCCTATGCCACGCGAAATCTGCCCAACTTGCCAACGCCCCCTCAAGGTCTGCTACTGCAGCGCGCTGGTGCATATCCCCAATCGGATAAAGGTGCTCATCATACAGCACCCCCTGGAACAGAAGCACCCGTTCAACACCGGGCGCATGGCGCACCTGTGCCTGGATAACAGCGAATTGATTGTGGCGGAGGCGCTGTCGGACGAAGAGCTGGCACAGCTGCTGAAGTCCAGATCTGCACTGCTGTATCCCTCACTGAGCTGGTTGCCGGAAGTGGAACAGCTGAAGCCCGGAACGCCGCAGGCCGAGTCGCTGGAGCAGCTGGTGGTGATTGATGCGACCTGGCGGAAGTCCAAGAAAATGCTGCATTTGCATCCGGTATTGCAGCGATTGCCGCGTGTGAGCTTTGAGGGGCAGCTGCATTCCAATTACCAGATTCGCCACTCCTCGCTGGAGAACAGCCTGTCCACGCTGGAAAGTATTGTGGTGGCGATGCAGGAACTGGAGCCTGAGCATGATTTTGCGCGGATACTGGAACCATTCCAGAAAATGATTTCACTGCAGACCAATCTCACGGGAACCGAAAAACCAGAAATGGAAAATCGTTCCGAGCCGTTCGCAAAATAGAAATTAAATTTGAGGAGCTATGGCCGTGACCAGACAGAAAGTCGCCGTGGTAACCGGTGGTGCACAGGGTATCGGTAAGGCAATTTGTGATGCGTTTGCGGAGCAGGGTGTTGCCGTGTGTTCGATCGACCTGCAGGGCGGTGTCTACTATGTGGGAGATATTGCCGATGAAACGGTGCTCAGATCTTTTGCGGCTAAAGTCATCTCGCAATACGGGGCAATCGATTATCTGATCAATAACGCCTGCCTGTCGCGGGGCGGATTGAACAGCTGTTCCTATGAAGATTTCAATTACGTACTGCGGGTTGGAGTGGCGGCGCCGTTTCTGCTGAGCCAGTTGTTTATGGAGCACTTCAATAGCGGGGCGTCCATTGTGAATATCTCGTCGACCCGCGAGCACATGAGTCAGGCGGATACCGAAAGCTATACCGCCGCCAAGGGCGGTATTGGCAGCCTGACCCATGCCATGGCGATGACCCTGCGCGGAAAGGTCCGGGTGAATGCGGTTTCCCCGGGCTGGATTGATACCTCAAATACGCACTTCACCGGCGCCGATGCCAGCCAGCACCCCGCTGGCCGTGTGGGTAATCCGGCGGATATCGTCAATGCGGTGATGTTCCTGTGCGATCCGAAAAACAGTTTCATTACTGGCCAGGACATCACAGTGGATGGCGGTATGACAAAGCAGATGATCTACCACGACGATCAAGGCTGGGCGTATAACCCGTAATCCTGGCAGGAGTTGTCTCAGGCCTGGTTCGTTGGAGCGGCTATTCCGCCAGTCGCCACTTGGCTAATATCCGGCCACTTTGCCATTTGCAGATAATGGCGAAATTGCCAAGTGGTTCCCCCTGATCTTTTCCCTATCGCATTGCATTCGCTGTACCAGTTGTGGAATATTTTATTCGCGCAAGCCTCTGCTAAATCAATAACGAATGAGTGTGAACCATGGCCAGACGACTTTCCCTGCTGCTGGGTGTATTCCTTTCCGTATCCAGCCCCTCGCTGTTGGCGGCGGACGAAAGTGATTCTTACCTGAATTACAAGATTCCCGGCCTCGATAAGCCAGCCATCCGGCAGGGCGACATACTGCCGCTGCTGCAGGGATTGCAAAAATCCCCACTGCTGCGCGTCGAGGAAATTGCGCGCTCCTATGAAGGTCGGCCGATTTCCAGCGTGAGTATCGGCAGGGGCGATACCCGGGTGATGATGTGGTCGCAGATGCATGGCGACGAGCCTACCGCAACGACCGCGCTATTCGATCTGCTCGCCTTTATCACAGCACCTGAGCAGGCACAGTGGCGCGAAGGATGGATGGACGACCTCACCCTGGTGATGGTTCCGATGCTCAATCCGGACGGCGCCGAGCGCGTTACTCGCCACAATGCACAGAGCTTTGACGTGAATCGCGATGCGAAGGCGCTGCAGTCGCCGGAAGGGCGCGCATTGATGAGCCTGGCCAAGTCCTTCAAGCCTGAATTCGGATTTAACCTGCACGACCAGAATCGTCACTATGGGGTCGGGCAGACGGACAAGATGGCCACCATTTCGGTATTGGCTCCCGCCTATAACGAGGCGCGCGAGGTCAATGCCAGTCGCGCCCGTGCCATGAAGCTGATTGGCCTGCTTACTCAGCGCATTGGCCCAGTTATTGGCGATCATATCGCCAAGTACGATGACACCTATGCGTGGCGTGCCTTTGGCGACACCTTCGCGGAAATGGGCATCAGCACCATCCTGATCGAATCCGGCGCTCACCCCAATGATCCCAACCGCCAGGTTGCGCGCCGCATGAATTTCGAGATGTTGGTGGCGGCCATCGACAGTATTGCCAGCGGCAGTTACCAGCCGGTGTCGGTGGGGGTTTACGATGCGATTCCGTTTAACCGCGATGAGGCTTTTGTCGATGTAAAGATCGACAATGTACGCGCGGGGGATGGCGATAAAGCCTATCGGACTGATATCGCGATCAATCATCGCTATGGGTCTGTCAGCGTGGTTGATGTGGGCGATCTATCCAATAAACATGGAGCGTTGAGTGTCGATGCTGGCGGTGCTCACTATCAGGCAGCCAAAGCCTTTCAACTCGAGAAGACCCTGGAGTTGACGGACCGTCGCTATCTGGAGCTTCTGCGCAGTGGCTACGGGTATTTCGTCGGCGACAGTGAATTGCTGGTGAAGGAAACCCAGTGGCCGGTGGTGGTGAATCCGGCAAACCTTGAGGGTGAACGTCCCGCACGCCGTCAAACCGCAACCTTCCTGCTTAAGGATGAGGCGGGTGTGCGTCTTGCCGTGCTCAATGGGGGGGTGGTGGATGTGCGCAATGGCACTCTTTTGGCGCTGGATCTAGAGCCGTAATCTACGGCCTAGAGCGGAGTCTGGGCGCGCGGAACACCTCAGGTTCCGCGCGCGTGTGCGCTTCTGTCAGAAGCGCAGGCGAACACCTAAAGCGCCATCCACGTTAAAGCCTTCTTTGTTGTCGTTGTCACTGAAGGCGAAGTTGGGCACCGCCTGAATATAGGCCTGCAGGCTGGGGGCAATGCCGAAGGACAGACCTACCGGCAGGCGCACGCCGGCTTTGTCGTTGTAGCTGTCACGTCCGCCATCCTCGTAAAAGAGGCCGCCGTCGATATACGCGTGCAGGGTTCTGCGATCATTGCTGAGGTTCTGCAGGCGGAAATCTACCGCCAGAGCGTCACTGTTGACGAAGAACGAGGTCCCGCGAAATTGTGCGGTCACGCCGGTGCCCAGATCGTAGGCCAGGCCGATACCGAAACCGGAATTATTGCTGTAGGCGAGCGATGGAGCGCTGATAAACGCCGCCAGCAGCGGCAGGGCGATACGGAGCAGTTTCATAGGTACCTCTAGGTTGGGTGGCTTCAGGGCGGCGAGTATAGAGCAGCTGTGGCGTTATTTGTTGCGGCATATCACAGTGTGCCGAGCCTGGTCTCATTGGCACTTGAAGGTCGCCGGGTAGCCTTTGGTTGTCTCAGCGCCCGGTGCGATAGACTTGTTGGCGAACCCAGCGATGAGTCTGCCACGGCGCCCTATGAACGATGCCCTGATACAAGCCCGGAAACTCAGCAAGTCGTACCACAATGGCCGCGAGCAGATCTGCGTGCTGCGGGGCGTATCCTTTGCGCTGCGTCGCGGCGAGGCGGTGGCGGTGATCGGGCCTTCGGGCTCAGGCAAGAGTACGCTGCTGAACCTGCTCAACGGCCTGTTGGCACCGGACAGCGGCGAGTTACGGGTGTTTGGTAACCCGCATACCGCGCTGACCGAGGGCGACTGGGCCGAGTTCCGCCGCACCCGCATTGCCACGCTGTTCCAGGATGGCAACCTGATCCCCACGCTCACCGTTGCCCGCAATATCGCGTTTCGCGCCGGGCTGGCTGGCCTGCAACAGCACGCTGGCGAGGCGCTGTTGCAGCAGCTGGGTATTGCCGACACCGCGCAGCGTTATCCCGATCAACTCTCTGGCGGCCAGCAGCAGCGGGCGGCGCTGGCCTGTGCCTTTGCCATGCAGCCGCAGCTGATTCTCGCCGATGAACCCACCGGCAGCCTCGACTACGCCACCGCCCAGCGGGTGGCGCCACTGTTTTTCGATGCCATCCGCGAGCGCGCGGTGGGCGCGTTGATCGTCACCCATAACCCGGAACTGGCCGAGCGCTGCGACCGGATTCTTGAACTGCGGGAAGGAGACCTGCGTCCATGGGACTCGGCAGTGTCTTCCTGAGCCATTACCGCCGCCATCCGGGCCAACTGCTCGGACTTCTGCTGATCCTGGTATGCGCCGCGATGCTCTGGAGCGGGGTGCGTTCGCTGACCGGCTCGGCGGAAAGTGCGGTGGCCCGATCCCGCGCGGCGCTCGAGCCATTGCTGAGTGTCGCCCGTGAGGATGGGCGCCCACTACAAGTAGAAGATTTTGCGCGGCTGCGGCGGGCGGGGCTCTGTGCATCGCCACGGCTGGACGTGCGTTTTGCGGGCAGCGAGGCTCCCGATGTTATCGGGCTCGACCCATTTACCAGTGCCTGCCTGCGCCAGTACCGGGCACCGGAAGAGTCCACGCAGGCGCAGGGCGAGGATTCCTATGCGACGGTGGTGGCGAGACTGATCTCGACGCTCGATCGGCCACTGCTGCTGGGGAGTGCCGCGGATTACGCCCGCTGGCAACAGCTGGCGCTGGCGGGTACCGGGGATTTCCAGTTCGAGCAGCTCGAAGGCCTGCCGCGCGGGCAGCTGTTCACCGATATCTCGGTCGCGGCAGATCTCGCCTCCAGCGGGCGCGCAACTCTCGCCATTCTGCTGCCGGCGGCGGAGCTGGAGAAATTGCTGCTCCCCGAGGGCTACCGCACCGAGGTGGAAGACTATGGGGTGGAGCCGGACCCGCTGGTGGATGCGTTTCTTCTCAGCCTCAATGCCCTCGGCGCACTGACATTGCTGGTGGCGGCGCTGCTGGTGCGCAGCGTATATCGCTTTGCCCTCGAACAGCGGCGTCGCAGCCTGGAAATACTGGTGCGTTTTGGCGTGCCCCCCGGCAAGTTGCGCATCGCACTGCTGGCGGAGGTGCTGCTGGTCGCACTGGTCGGCGGCAGCCTTGGGCTTTGGCTGGGCGGGCGCTTGGCATCGGCGATGGCGGCGGGTTTCCAGGGAACCCTCAATGGCCTGTTCAATGTCGATACCCTAATCCAGGGCGCACCTACGGCGGAAGCCTGGCTCGGTATGGTGCTGATTCTTGTGCTGCTGGTGGGGTGGGCCGGTATGGACCTGCTGATTCTGCGGCGGGTGCAGTGGGGCGCAGCGGCGGCTTTCGGGCAAAGCGCGGGCAGGGGCGGCGCCCGCAACTGGCGTATTGTGGTGGCGTTGCTGCTGGTAGTGGCGTCACTGCTCGCGCTGTTGGCGACCGATGCGTTGTGGCTGATTTTCACCGCCACCATGGGCTGCCTGATTGGCGTCGGCATGCTGTTACCGGAGTTGTTGAACAGCCTGCTGGCGCGCGCCGAGCGCCACGCCCACCGGCCGCTGCTGGAGTGGTCCTGTTCCGAAATGCGTACGTTGTGCCGGCTGCTGGACCTGCCGCTCACGGCACTGGCGTTTGCCATTGCCACCGCCATTGGTGTGCAGGCCATGGTCACCGGTTTCGAATCCACCTTTGCCCGCTGGCTCGACCAGCGCCTGCAGGGCGATCTGTATATCGACCCCGGCCAGCGAGTCGCGACCAGTGAGTGGCGGGAGCAACTGCAGCAGCTGTCCGGCGTAAACGCGGTGTTGCCGATGGTGCGCGGGCGGGCCTTGTTGGAAGTATCCGACGTGGATGCGGCGTGGGGCGAATTGCCGGTGGATGTGTTCGCGGTCGATCCAGCCTCGCCGTTGCTGCAGGAGTGGCCCTTCCTGTCTGCGATCAAAGACCCTTGGCCGCAACTACAGACGCGCGGTGTGCTGATCAACGAGCAGCTGGCACGCCGCCAGTCCCTGGCGCTAGGTGATCGCATCCGGTTTCGCCTCGGTGCCGAATCCGTGTCGCGGGAGGTGATCGGCATCTATGCCGATTACGGTCGCCCCGAGGGCGAGCTGATGTTGCCGCTCGCACTGGTGCCGGATTCACTGCCCAATCGCTATTCCACCTTTGTGCTCGGCGTGAGCGATGCGCAAAAAATCCACTGGCAGGACTGGCCACAGCAATATGCGTGGATGGCCGAAAGCCGCCTGCGGGATCAGACGGGCCTGAAGAGTGCCGCCCGCGCGGCCTTTGCGCGAACTTTCCAGATGACGCGGATGCTGAACGGCCTGACGCTCGCACTGGCGGGCACCGCGCTGGCATTGATGGGGCTGGTGATATTCCGTCTGCGGCAGGGGAGTTACACCTTGCTGCATGTGTACGGGGTGCCGCGCACAAGCCTGCGCCGTCGACTGATTGCCCACAGTATGCTGGTGACCGGTTTGCTTGCACTGCTGGCGACGCCGCTGGGGATTTTCCTCGGCTGGGTACTGGTGGCGCGGGTTAATCCCGCCGCGTTTGGCTGGGCGCTGCCGCTGCATCTATATCCTGGGTTCTGGTTTCAGGTGTGGCTGGTGTGCCTGCTGATCGGCGCGCTGGTGGGTGTGTTCGTGGGCAACCCGGTGTGGCCGGAGACACTAAAGAATGAATAGAAAAAACACCGCACTGCGGCGGGTATGTTTCGTTCTTTTTCTCCTCGCCGGTTGTGCAAAAGAAACTTCGCCGGAGAACTCACTCGGGGCGCTCAGTGATCCTCCGGAGGGTTTCCGCCAGGCGCAAGCGGGGATGACCATCAGCCTGCCGCGGGATCTCGGCGCTCACCCCGAATACCGCCTGGAGTGGTGGTACCTCACCGCCAATCTGCACAGTGCGGATGGCGAGCAATTCGGCGTGCAATGGACGCTGTTCCGCAATGGCGTGAAACCCGGTCCCTACGCGGAGACCGAACCGGGCTGGCAGCGCAACGAACTCTGGCTAGCCCACGCGGCACTCAGCCGCCCAATTGATCACCATTTTGCCGATCGTGCCGCCCGCGGCGGTACCGGGCAGGCCGGGGTAACCGCACAACCGTTCAAGGCATGGATCGATCACTGGCAGCTTGAAGCCATCGATGCCGATAACTGGACTCTGGCGGTGGACGGTGAGGACTTCCGCTACCACCTGAAACTGCAGCCGCGCCTGCCGGTGATCCTGAATGGCGAACAGGGCTTCAGTGCCAAATCCGCCGCTGGCGGTGGCTCCATGTATTTCAGCTATCCGTCACTGTCGATTAAAGGCGAGGTGGAAGTCGGCGGTAAAACATTTCAGGTAAGCGGGCAGGGCTGGTTCGACCGCGAATGGAGCAGCCAGTACCTGAAGCCGGACCAGCAGGGCTGGGACTGGCTGGCCCTGCACCTGCAGGATGGTCGTCATCTGATGGCATTCCGGGTGCGCGGCGCCGATGATTTCTACTCCGCCACCCTGGTCGCCGCAGATGGCAGCGCGCAAACCCTGGACGCCCGCGAATTCACTCTCAGCCCCATCCAATACCGCGACAGCCGCTACGGCGAGGTACCCGTGGTCTGGCAGTTGAAAGCGCCCGCGGCGGCAATCGACCTCCAGATCCAGTCCTGGCCTGGTGATTACTGGAACAGCGGTGTCATGCGTTACTGGGAAGGGCCGGTCACGGTTGGCGGAAGCCATGTGGGGGAGGGCTATCTGGAGATGACTGGTTACGGCGATTAAGGTTTTCTTATGCTTGCTCTATGACGCTCAATATACGTGTGCAGTTGTGGTTCGGAGCTGCCCCAACTGGTCACAAATTATTTGTTTTGGTGGGCTCCGGGTGCTTGCAAGTGAAGCTTCTTCGGGCATACTGCGCGGGCGGTTGAGTCCGCCGTCGCAAACATCACGACAATTAAACTTGATGTCCGTTCTGGGTGCTGGGATCCCACAACGAGAGTGTTGCCAAGGCATCTTCTCGTACCCAACGCACCGCCTCTGGTTCGCATGCGAGAGACCCCGGCATTAGTCCCTTTTTTTTATCCGCGCGTTGACTGATTGATCGTGGCCGGATTGGACTCAGGAACCTCTCATGACTGATACCCGTTTCTTAGCTGAATTCTCGAACACCTACGCCAATATTTTTTCGTTCTGCGGCCTACCGTTGACCCGTGACCTCGACGGAGCGGACGCCGTGGTAATGGGTGTACCTTTCGATCTGGCCACCACCGGCCGTTCGGGTTCCCGTTTCGGGCCCTCCGGCGTTCGCCAGGCTTCCGCGCAGCTGCGCTGGGAGAACAAGCGCTGGCCTTGGACTTTCGCCCTGGGCGACCGCCTGAACGCCATCGACTACGGCGACATTGTGTTCCGCGATGGTGACAGCGCGGCGATGGCGGCGCTGGTTGAGCAGCATGCGGACCATATAGTCTCGGCGGGTAAGACCCTGCTGACCCTGGGCGGCGACCACTTCATCACGCTGCCTCTGCTGCGTTCCCATGTGCGCAAGCACGGTCCGGTGGCGCTGCTGCATTTCGATGCCCACACCGATACCGAAGCGACAGATTACGTCTACAACCACGGTGCCATGTTCCACCACGCGGTACAGGAAGGCCTGCTCGATACCGAGCGCAGCATCCAGGTGGGCATCCGCACCGAGTACACGGCGGAAACCCACAAGTTCGAGGTGCTGGACGCGGCCTGGATGAACAACCATTCACTGGAACAGAACCTCGAGCGCATTCGCGCGCGGGTAGGGGGTGCGCCGGTTTACCTGAGCTTCGATATCGACTGTCTGGACCCGGCTTTCGCCCCCGGTACCGGTACCCCGGTGATGGGAGGCCTGACCTCCGATCGCGCGCTGCAGATTATTCGCGGTCTCGGTGATCTGAACATCATCGGTATGGATGTGATGGAAGTGGCTCCGGCCTACGACCACGCGGAGATCACCAGCCTGGCCGGTGCCACCCTGGCGCTGGAGATGCTGTACCTGCTGGCTGCACGAAAGTGAAGTAATCCGGTTTGCGGCGATTGAAGTGGCCGTGAACGGGTGAAATACAAAAAAGCGCTGGGCTGCCTGGAGATAAACGGCCCAGCGCTTTTTTTTGCGGCTTCCTATTCCAGACTGCTCCAGTCCTCGCCCAGCAGACTCATGGCTTCATCGAGACTGATACAGTCATCGCTGGTCGTGCCTTCATCGCAGACCAACGTCCCCAGGTCACCGGAGCCGAGTTCTCCGGCGAGCGGGTTCACCACACCGAATTGCAGTAGTACGGGCGGCTTTGCGTTATGCGAATCGCTCAGTGTTTCCATGTAGGCCACCAGCGCTTCCTCGTGCGCTTCTGTTACCGGCATATCCGGTGTGCCCAGACCGCCGGCGATGAACGGCGGTGTTGCGCCGCGCGGAAACTCCGGTGTTGGCCAGCAGTTGTTTGCCAGCGCTACTTCTTCGGTTAATGGCGTTCCCTCAGCAATATCACCTGCCGCCATCAGGTCTTCGCATTTAGGCAACGTGTCGCGGGTGACATAGAAGTGGACCAGGCTCTTCAGGCTCTTGAAATAGCCGTTATGCGAAAATGCTTTGGTAAAGTCACCGGTTACGCCTTTCGCGACATTGCGTACCGTCAGTACCCTGAAGAAGCCGTCGCCGTGAGTTTGGCTACTGGTGACCGCACTGAGGCCCACATCCAGAAGGTTGTTGGGTTTGGGAATATCGGGATTCATCGGTACGCCGATATTGTGGAAGCCCTGGTCGACGTAAATCTGCTCCAGTTCAGATCCATCGTCGCTGTCCGGATTGTCGCTATGGCAAAAGGCGCACTGCATCGCGGGCAGGTCGTCCCGTGCCAATACACCTTGCGGTGCTGGTGATCCGGGTGGGCCAAACGCCGGGAACTTCCAGTTGTAAAACAGATCGTGCCCGAGATTTTCCTGTTCGGTAAACAGCACCAGTGGGAATTTCCCGTATTGCTTATCCGGGTTAGTTTTCTGAACCGCCTTCACCATCTTGCAAACTGCGGAATCCTTGTAGTCCTTATAAGTACTGTCGATGCAGGCGAGTTCGGCGCGGAGTGCCAGGTCGCGCTTGGAGGAGAAGGAGTTGATATCCGGGGAATGCTGGTAGGCGCCAACCGCAAACATCAGCCGCTTGAAGCTGATATCGACAAAGGTCTCGTCGCCGGTAGCGATATCGGTATTGCAGTTCAGGTCGACCCCCCAGGCCTTCTTATAAATCCACGCATAGGCGGAGTTGGCCACGGTCTGGCACACCAAATAGGGTGACATATCCTGCTCGGCAGTATTCGGGATAGGGTTGAATGCCTGGTCCGAAATCGCGCTGATATATTTTTTATATTTTTGGGCACGTTGTTTTTTGATGTTGTAGAAAATCTCTTCGCCGATATGCTCTGTTGCGCCCATTATCAGGTCGAGCAGGGATTCCTCTTCGGTGACGGCCCGCCCCATGGCGCGGCCGTCATAGAAGTTTCCACCGCAATAGTTCTGGGCGCCCGTGCCTCTGAGGGCAGCGCCACCGCGGTTGCAGGGTTGCAGCGGAATGAAAAAACTCGCATAGGTGTTGGTCGGTGGCTTTCTTCCACCGACTTCCAATCCGTTCGCACTGGTGACGGCGACTTGCAACAGGTTGGTCTCAGAGTCGCCATTGGTGCCACCCGCAAATGGCTCGTGGCAACTCACACAACCCATCTCACCGGAACTCGACAGACTCTTGTCAAAAAATATGTGCTTGCCCAGCAATTTCAGGGCGTGGTCTTCACCGAGTTTGGCATTGGCTGATCCAGCGCCTGCGGCAAATAGGTTACTGCTCAGTGCGAGTGCTATGGGGGCAAAAAGTAGTGATGGCGCCGTGAAATATTTCGGGCGCCGTAGATTCCAGTCCATTGATTACATCTCCAAAGTGCAACTTAGCCGTATGGGATTGCTGAAATCACTCGAGGCCTAGCGATCCCGCCGAATTTTATTCGCCCCCGTTGCTACGTTTGTCGATGGAGGGGGATCCCTATCGATAGGTGTCGCGCAGCTCTCACTTATTCGAATTACTGCTGTCGTGATGTTAGTGCGAGGGGAGTTGGCTGGGGGCGTTTACCAACAGATTTTGATACTAGGAGAGTTTGAAAAACATTCAGGTGGGATTGCTGCCTGGAAGGCGATTGAAGCGCCGTTTTTTGCACTCGCGTACCAACTAGCGGGTGAGATAGTTGGCATGATGAAATTGACGTGCAAAAAAGGGGGCCATCGGCCCCCTGGTATTTCCAATCTACCGATCTTACTGATCGGCGCTCAGCCAGTCTTCTCCGAGCAATTGCATCGCCTCTTCGAGACCGACACAGTCACCCCTTGTCGCACCTTCGTCGCAGATCATGCTGTCGAGGTCATCTCCACCGAGTACCGATGCAAGCGGATTTCGCACGCCAAACTGCAACAGCACCGGAGGTTTCGCATCGTGGGTGTCGCTCAGGGTCTGCAAATATGCCACCAAGGCGTCTTCATGTTCTTCAGTTACCGGTTGTTCCGGTGTGCCGAGCCCGCCGACCAGATTAGTGGGACTCGCGAAAACGGGAAACTCCGGCGCCGGCCAGCAGTTGTACTTCAGTGCGACGGCCTCGGTAAGTGGGGTATCCAGCGGCAGAGGTAGTCCCGCGTCATCCAGTAAATTCCCGTTGGCCAATCTAGTGTTACAGGAGTCACCCAACGTGCTACGAGTGACATAGAAGTGCACCAGGCTTTTCAAGCTCTTGAAGAAGCCATTGTGGGTATAACCCTTGGTGAATTCGTCACTGGCTCCCTTGGCGGTATTGCGTAGCGTCACTGCGCGGAAGAATCCATCGAAATGGGTCGGTCCATCGAGGCTGCGTGTGATCTTCGCCACGCCCACGTCTTGGCCGGCAAGGGCCGGGATTTCCGGGTTTGGTGGCGTGCCGATATTGTGGTAAGCGCGATCTGAGTAGATCTGTTGCAGTTCGGTGCCGTCGTCCAACCCGGGATCGTCGCTGTGGCAGAAGGCACACTGCGTCGCTGGCAGGTCCGTGCGCGTTCTCTGTATCCCCGCGAATTGCACATTGTAGAAAAGATCGTGGCCGAGATTTTCCTCGTCGGTAAACAGCACCAGCGGGAACTTACCATACTCCTTGTCGGGGTTGGTTTTCTTCAGCTTCCGCACCATTCTGCACACTGCCGGATCCCTGTGCCTCCGAAGGGTTTTATCAACACAGGCGAGCTCGGCGCGCAACGCCAGATCGCGCTTCGACGAGAAAGAATTTTTATCCTTCGAGTGCTGGTAGGCGCCAACCGAAAACATCAAACGCTTGAAGGTGATATCGACAAAGGTGTCATTACCAGTGGCAATGTCGGCGCTACAATTCACGCGGACACCCCAGGCCTTTTTGTATAAAAATGCGTAACTGGAATTAGCTACGGTCTGGCACACATCGTAACGCGACATGTCCTGTTCGGCGTCATTGGGGATTGGGTTGATGGCCTGATCCGAAATCGAGCTGATGTATTGTTGATAGCGGTTTGCCTTCCGCTGCTCAATATTGTAAAAAATCTCTTCGCCGATGTGCTCTGTGGCTCCGAGGATCAGATTGAGAAGGGATTCATCTTCGGTTTTCATGCGCCCCAGGGCGCGTCCGTCCCAAAAATTACCACCGCAGTAACGTTTCCCGGTAATCCCTTTCTCTGTATCGGTGATTGGGCTTGGACCGCCGCGATCGCACTCTACGAAGGGGCCAATAAAGCTGGCGTAGGTGTTCGTCTGCGGTTTTCTTCTCCCAAGGTCAACACCGTTCGCACTGGTTACCGCTACCTGCCGAGCGTTGATTTCCGAGTCACCATTGGTGCCGCCGGCGAATGGCTCGTGGCAACTAACGCACCCCATCTCACCGGAACGCGAAAGGCTCTTGTCAAAGAACACATGCTTGCCCAGCAATTTCAGCGCGTGGTTCTCACCCAATTTGGCATTATCCGCGTCTTTGCCGTGGCCAAAGGCGGTAGTGCTGAGCACCAATATCGCCGACGCAAGAACGAGAGGTGGTGCCTTGAACAACTTCCGATGCCGTTTACTACATTCCATTTTGTACCTCTAAAGTGGAATTTCCCGCAGCGGGGTAACCGAATTGACCGGTGCTCCCGAAGTGCAAGACTGGGAACTCTGGCCCGTCCATCTACTAGAAAAACTAGAAGGTGATCAAAATGTGGCCAATTTGTGCGTGAGGTTATGTGGATTGTCGTGTCTATTTTTTGTGCGCAATTTCAAATTTAGGGGCGCGATTTTTGGTTTGGTGATTTGGGTGCGCGTATTTACTGGTGATATTGAGCGAGCCAAAAGAAGTGGGCCTACTCCTTGAGTAAACCCAAAAGGTGAGCTGTCGCGCCAGATGCAGTCCGGCAGTTTTTGGACTGCCAGCAGTTAAAATTACGTGCGAATCTTTCGACATTCAGGTCCAGAATATCGAGACAATCCCGGCAAAAGCTGGATAATGCCGCGCCTCAGGCTATTGCCCGCCACGTTCCCCAATCCCGGTAGTGCCAAATGGAAATCAACGTCAACTTCCTCGACAACCTCAGACTTGAAGCCAAGTTTGACGACTTCACGGTCATCACCGACCAGCCCATCCGTTACAAGGGGGACGGCTCGGCGCCGAGTCCGTTTGACTATTTCCTGGCGTCTTCCGCGCTATGTGCGGCGTATTTCGTGCGGGTGTACTGCCTTTCCCGCGATATCCCCACCCACAATATCCGCCTGTCGCAGAACAACATCGTCGATCCGGAAGACCGCTATAACCAGATCTTCAAGATCCAGGTGGAGCTGCCTGAGGATATTTCCGAGAAAGACCGGCAGGGGATTCTGCGCTCCATCGACCGCTGCACCGTCAAGAAGGTGATCCAGACCGGACCGGAGTTCCAGATCGAAGAAGTGGCGAACCTGGCGGAAGACGCGCAGGCACTGCTGATGGTGCAACCGGATGCGGAGCACCAGACCTATATCGAGGGCAAGGATCTGCCGCTGGAGCAGACCATTGCCAACATGACCAAGATCCTGGCGGATCTCGGGATGAAGATCGAGATCGCTTCCTGGCGCAATATCGTGCCGCACGTTTGGTCGCTGCATGTCCGCGATGCCGCGTCACCGATGTGCTTTACCAACGGTAAAGGCGCCACCAAAGAGGCGGCGCTGTGCTCCGCGCTGGGCGAATTTATTGAGCGCCTGAACTGCAATTTCTTCTACAACGACCAGTACTTTGGCGAGGAGATCGCCAATGCCGAGTTCGTGCATTACCCGAACGAGCGCTGGTTCGAGCTGGATGAGGACGACGAATTGCCGGAAGGTATTCTCGACGAATACACCTTGGCCATTTACAACCCGGAAGGGGAGTTGGCAGGGTCGAACCTGATCGATACCAATTCCGGTCGTATCGACCGCGGCATCTGTTCGTTGCCTTTTGTGCGTAAGTCAGACGGGGAGGTGGTGTATTTCCCCTCCAACCTGATCGAAAACCTGTTCCTCAGTAACGGTATGAGCGCGGGTAATACCCTGGCGGAAGCTCAGGTCCAGTGCCTGTCAGAAATCTTCGAGCGCGCGGTGAAGAAGGAAGTGATCGAACAGGAAATCGCGCTGCCGGACGTACCGCGTGATGTGCTGGCCAAATACCCGGATATTCTCGAGGGCATCAAGGAGCTGGAGAAGCAGGGCTTCCCGATCCTGGTGAAGGACGCATCCCTCGGCGGGCAGTTCCCCGTCATGTGCGTGACATTGATGAATCCGCGCACCGGCGGAGTATTCGCGTCTTTCGGCGCACACCCGAGCCTGCATGTGGCATTGGAGCGGAGCCTTACCGAACTGATGCAGGGGCGCAGCTTCGAGGGCTTGAACGACGTGCCGCCGCCCACCTTCAACAGTTTGGAAGTCACTGAGCCGCACAATTTTGTCGAGCACTTTATCGACTCCACCGGCGTGGTGTCCTGGCGTTTCTTCAGCGCCAGTGCGGATTACCAGTTCGTGGAGTGGGATTTCTCCGGAAACCATCACGACACCAATGACACCGAAGCCAACCGCCTGTTTGCGATCCTCGAAGACATGGGCAAGGAAGTCTACATGGCGGCTTATGATGACCTGGGTGCACCGGCCTGTCGGATTTTGGTGCCCGGCTATTCCGAGGTGTACCCGGTGGAAGACCTGATCTGGGACAACACCAACAAGGCGCTGGATTACCGCGAGGATATCCTCAATCTGCATATCCTGGACGACGATGCGTTGGAAGATCTGGTGGAGCGGCTGGAAGAGAGCCAACTCGACAATTACGAGAAGATCACCACCCTGATTGGTGTCGAGTTTGACGAGAATACCGCGTGGGGTCAGTTGACCATTCTCGAGCTGAAACTGCTGATTTTGCTGGCGTTACAGCGTCACGAAGAAGCGCTGGAACTGGTTGAAACCTTTCTGCAGTACAACGACAACACCGTCGAGCGCGGACTCTTTTACCGTGCGGTGCAGGCGGTGCTTGAGATTGTTTTGGAGGACGATCTGGAGCTGGACGATTACATCGTCAACCTGTGCCGCATGTTCGGTGACGAAACTATGAGTGCCGTTGTGAGCTCGGTCGATGGCAGTGTGCGTTTCCACGGTCTGACCCCGACCAACATGCAGTTGGAAGGCCTGGACAAGCACCTACGCCTGGTCGAGAGCTACAAAAAACTGCACGCGGCGCGGGCGGCGAAGTGACTTTGCTCTCATCTGGCTCTGATATCTAGAAGATTAAGAAACTAAAAAAGCCCGCTAATTAGCGGGCTTTTTTGTTGGTGTATTTGGCGGGGTAATGTCAGAGGCTAGCGGATGTCTCCGCTTCAGGGGTTTCTTCGGCTTCTTTCACGTAACCGTCTTCGTCCAGCTCGACAATCGGCATGCCCAGTGCTTCCACATCCTTGCGAATACTTGCCGCATCGCCGACCACGATAATTGCGAGGTTGTCGGGGTCGAGCATGTCGGTGATGACCTTGTTGAGGGTCTTGCGATCGGTTTCCTTGAGGATTGCGTTCTGCTGCGAGCGGTAGTCCAGCGGCAGGTTGTAGCGCATGATCGAACCGAGTAGACCCAGCTTGGCACCTGGTGTCTCGTAGCTGCGCGCTTCCTGCTGACCAATGGAGGAACGCATATAGCTGAATTCCACATCGGTCATGCCGTCGCGGTCATAGGCGGCAAGCTCCTTGAGGGCTTCGCTCAGTGCGTCTGCGGTAGCTTCTTTTTTCACTTCCGAGCTGAACACATACATACCTTCTTCGGGCTCGCCCTGCAGGTAAGTGCGAGCGCCGTAGGTGTAGCCCTTGTCTTCGCGCAGGTTCAGGTTGATGCGGCTGTTGAAGTTGCCACCCAGCGGGAAGTTACCCAGGTTGGCCAGGTAGTAATTGCCGAGCGCGTCGTAGGGCATCGCGGGCTGGCTCACCAGCAGGCTCGACTGGGCCGCGCCCTCCTTGTCCACCAGGTATACCGTGCGCCCCTTGATTTCCGGCTTTTGGAAAGCGATTGCCGGGTGTACCGGCTGCGACACCTTTAACTTGGCAAGGCCATCCAGTGCCTTGACGATGGTGCCATGGGGCAGGCTCGTGCTCACTGTGATTCCGCTCAGGTGCGCGGGGAAGTGGGCCTCGTAGTAGCCCTTGATATCTTCAAGGGTGATTTCGGTAACGGTACGAGGGATGCCGCTGGACGGGAAGCCGAGCGGGTGTTCCGGCCCGCGCATTACCGCACCCAGGGCGCGAGTGGCGAGACCTTGTGGGGTCTTGCGCGCTTGCTGGAGGCTTTCGATGGTCTGTTGCTTGATACGGGCGAAGTCCTCTTCGGTGAATGCCGGCTTAAGGATGCGCTCCATCATCAGCGCCATGCCCTCGTCGAGATGCTTGGCCAGTACGTTGAGGTTCACGGTGGTCTCGTAGTAGCCAGATCTGACGCTGATGCTCGCACCCAGCCGCTTCAGGGCTTCGGTGAACTCGGCGGCGTCGCGCTCGGTGGTGGCTTCACTCATGAGGTCGGTCATCAGTGAGGTCAGGCCGGCCTTGCCGTTGGGTTCGTCGCGCTGGCCGAAATCGAACACGGCCTGCACGGTGACGGTGGGTGTTTCGTCGTTTTGTACGGTCAGCAGGCGCACGCCATTTTCGAGTTTGCCGTCATTGATCGCGGGCAGTTCCACCTGCGGGTTCACCCCCGGGGTGGGCTGTACGCTGCGGTCAAAATTGTCTTTCAGCGGGCGCAGTGCCAGTTCTTCTTGTTTATCGGCGAAGCTCTCGGGCAGGGTACGCTTCCAGGTAAAGTTCTGCTCGGCGGCCGCCAGTTCCGGTTTGCCGTTGGGCACAACGCTGAGTAGTACCGCCGGTTTGCCCGCGATGTACTGTTCGAATACGCGGGTAACGTCGTCGGTGGCAACAGACAGGTAGGACTTGATCTCTTCGTCGATGCCTTTCGGGCTTCCGGTAAAGGTTTCAAATGCCGCCAGGGTGGATACCTTGCCGGCTACCGACTGCAGGCCGAATACACGATAGGACTCGTAACCCGCCTTGAATTTCACCAGGTCATCTTCGGTCACACCGCGCTTGGCGAACTCGGTGAGGGTTTCGCGCACGGCCTTTTCCATTTCCGCCAGGGATTCGCCGGATGCGGGGTTCTGGATCACGATAAACCACATCTCACAGGCGAGCTCTTTACACGAGTGGGACACGCTCGCGGAAACCGCACGACCCGTCTGTACCAGGCGCTTGTACAGCATGGAGTCCTGACCCTGGCCGAGTATTTCCGCCGCCGCATCCAGTGCGGGTTCATCCACGTGACCGGAATAAACGGTAGGGATCATGACCGCCAGCGCGGGCAGGTGGATGTTGTCTTCCAGGGTGAGGTAGCGGTCGGCGGTGAGGGTTGCGGGTTGCTTGGGCAGGTTTTTGACTTCCGGGCCTGCGGGAATGGAGCCGAAATATTTCGCGACCCATTCCAGGGTTTTTGCCTGGTCGATGTCACCGCCGATGGTCACTACCGCATTGTTGGGGCCGTACCAGCGCAGGAAGAAACGTTTCAGATCGTTCACGTCAGCGCGGTCGAGGTCTTCCAGCCAGCCGATGACCGGCCAGGAGTAGGGGTGGCCGTCCGCATAGGTGGCGGCGAACATGGTTTCCAGGGCGCGGCCATAGGGGCGGTTGTCTACCCGCTGCCCGCGTTCGTTTTTCACGGTCTCGCGCTGGACTTCAAACTTTTCTTCGGTGACGGCTTCCAGCAGTGCGCCCATACGGTCCGACTCCAGCCACAGCACAGTTTCGAGCTGGTTGGCCGGTACGGTTTCGTAATAGTTGGTACGGTCGGTGTTGGTGGTGCCGTTCAGGGTGCCGCCGGCCTCCTGAACGAGGCGGAAATGCTCTTCATCCGCCACGTTCTTCGAACCCTGGAACATCATGTGCTCGAAGAAGTGGGCGAAGCCGGAGCGGCCGGCATCTTCGCGGTTGGAGCCCACATGGTAAGTGACATCCACATGCGCCAGCGGGTCCGAGTGATCTTCGTGCAGAACCACCGTCAGGCCGTTGTCGAGGACAAACTTGCGATAGGGGATTGCGATTTCCGCGCCGTCCCCGTTGAACGTTTCTACCAGGGTGACGCCCGCGGGCAGCGTGATCTGGCTGTTGGAAGCTGCATCTTGCGGGGTTGCTTGCGAGGCAGAATCCTCAGTTCCCTTGCTGCAGGCTGCGAGCAGCGCAGCGGCGAAAATCAATGAGATTTTGGTGCGGTGCATGTCGGTCGATAGCTCACTTTTTATTTATGCGGAGCCATCGATGCTAGCACATACGACAACATGAGGCCGGGTCGTGCCCCAAAACAAAAAGGGCGCAACGAATGTTGCGCCCTTTGCGTGCTTAAGTTCAGATCAGAACTTGAACTCGGTGCCGACACCGAAGTAGCTGCGCTCGTAATTGTCTGCAGCGGTTTCATCGGTGTAGAAGGTGAAGACCTTGGCCGCAGAAGAGAGCTTGTAGTCCAGTCCCAGGCTGAAGGTTTCGCCGTCGGTCTTTACGATATCGGACTGGCCGTACTGGGCTTTTGCGGTCCAGTTGTTGATTTTGTAGGCGACGGAAGTCAGCCAACCGTCCTGCGTGCTGCTGTCGGCTTTTTCCTGCTCTTCGTACAGTCCGCCGACTTGCAGGTTGCCGAAGGTGTACTGGGCAACCAGGCGGTTTACATTCCAGTCATTGGCTTCTACGTCCTGGTCAAAGGCGTAGGCGAGGTAAATGCCGTTGTTGTCGTAGGCGAAAGACACGGAAGTGCCGTTGTCGCGGGTATCGATCAGGTTGCCTTCGGCGTCGAGAATTTCGGCGTCCTTGTGGCTGATGTAGGCAGTTGCGACCTTGAAGCCTGCAAACGACGGGGTGGTGTACTGCAGGTTGTTGGATTCGCGGTTGTCACTCTTGGTGATCAGGCTCTTGATATCGCCTTCCAGGTCGTTGAACAGGTCGACCTTGTTCTGGGCCTCTTTCAGCGGGGTGTCGAATTTGCCGCCGATGATCTGACCGAAGCCGCCTTCCAGGCCAGCGTAGATGTTGCGCTGGCTGAAGGTTTCCTCTGCCTCGCCATCGATATCTACTTCGAATTCCATCTTGTAGATACCTTTGATACCGCTATCCAGCGGCAGCTCGCCTTTGACACCAACGCGTGAGGCGTTGCTCTTGATGTCGGTAACGGCGCCGTCGCCCTCGTCATTGGACTGGAAGGAGGCATTGGCCTTGCCGTAGAAGGTGATCGCATCTTCTTGGGCAAAGGAGGTGGCAGGAAGCACGGCGGCCAGTGCCAGGGTGATCGCGGTCTTATTCATGGTCGGTCTCGTATTTGGCTATTGGTTTGAGCCGTAGCTCGTATGCCGCGCATTTTGCTTCTGATTTGTTACAAATATGTGAAAGATGAAAGGTTGGTGTAAGTTTTATTGCAGTGGGGGGTGTAATAAATAGCGGTATGACAGGTTAGGCGTGTCTGTGGCCGCGATTCGGGCCCTTGAACCGGGCTAACGCCTTCGTTTTAATGCCATTTGGGGCATATGCACCAGGAAGGTGTGCCGATCGCCGCTTTGTGCAGCGCAAGCGGGAAAGGGAATTCAGGGGGCTCGGTGAAGGGAGTGAGCAGGCTGGTGGCCGCTTTGTGGTCACTGGCGGTTGGCATTGGCCAGGTAGCCTTCTGGCCCGTATTGCCGTGGAATGCGGATTTCGCTGCGGCGCTGCTGCTCGGCCTTGTGCTGTTAGCGCTTGTGGCCGCCATTGGTGGTAGCTTCTCCCGACTCCCGGCAGTGCCGCGATATGTGGTCTGCTATCTGCTGCTGCCATTTGCACTGGGGAGCTGCTGGGCGCTCGGCGCAAACCATCATTCGCTCGCTGCACGTCTACCGCTGGCCCTGCATGGCACTGATCACCGGGTTACGCTCGAGATTGACGATCTGCCGCAGACCGCCGCCGCCGTTGCCAGCTTTGGTTCTCCCCGGTCCGTCCACGGCTATTTCGACAGCCGGTTTCGCGCGCGGGTACTGGAATCAGACCTACCGGACTTTATCGGCAAGCGCCTGTTGCTCAGCTGGTACGGGTTGCCGCCCGATTCTGCCGCGACACTGACTCCGGGCAGCCGCTGGAGTATGACGCTCCGCCTGAAGCGCCCGCGCGGCAGCATCAATCCCCATACCTTTGACTACGAAGCCTGGCTGCTGGAGCAGGGCATTTTCGCCACCGGCTATGTCCGTGACCGGGTTACCGCACCCGAGTATCTGGCGGCGGGAAACGGTATCAGCTCGGTAGTTAACGGCATCCGCGAACGCCTCCGTCAGCGCATAACGGGCGCCTCCAACGACGCCAGCGATATGGCCCAGGAAGCCCTGATCCGCGCGCTTTTGCTCGGGGACAAAGGCGGCATCGATACAGCCACACAGGATCTGTTGCGCAGGACGGGTACCGCCCACCTGTTGGCTATCTCCGGGCTGCATGTAGGCATGGTTGCCGGCTTCTGCCTGCTCATCGGTGGGCTGCTGAGCCGGGTGGTTGGTGTATTCCGTCCGCATAATCCGGTGTTGTTGGCCGCAGCGCCAGGGTTGCTGGCTGCACTGGCTTACACACTGCTTAGCGGCGCGTCGCTGTCCGCCCAGCGGGCGCTGGTCATGACGGCGATCGCCATCGCGGCCCTGGTATTGCGGCGCAGGGTCAGTGCGGGCCTGGTTTTTGTTGCGGCACTGAGCTGTGTGCTACTGATGCAGCCACTGGCGGTTTTGAATGCGGGTTTCTGGCTTTCGTTTATCGCGGTGGCGGCATTGTTGCTGCGATTTCGCGGTCGCAGCAGTACCGACAGCAACGGATTTGATGAGGGGCGGTCTGGCCCGGATCAGGGCCGTATCGCGGTCCTCGTTCACTCAATGTGGCGCTACTTCCTCAGTGCCATTCATAGCCAGTGGGCCATTCTCGTCGGCCTGTTGCTACCTTCGATCCTCATATTTTCAGGGGTGAGCGTCAGTGGATTGCTCATCAATCTTATTGCAATACCCTGGGTGGGGCTGGCGATTCTGCCGCTTATTTTCCTGGGGGCGATGGTTCCCCATGGGCTCGGCACAATACTGTGGCGCCTGGCGGATACCCAGCTCGGCTGGCTGCTGGAGTTTCTTGCTGCCGCAGACCAGGCACTTCCCGGATGGCAGGCCATTCCCAATCCTGCACCTGTAATAGTGGCGCTCGCCGTTTTGAGCAGCCTGGTGTTGTTGATGCCGAGGGGAACACCTGGTCGGGTGTTGGGCTGGTGTCTGTTTCCGGTATTAGTGGTGGGATTGTCGCCATGGCAGCGGCCACAGGACCCTTATTTGGCGCTGACCGTGCTCGATGTGGGGCAGGGACTAGCGGTGGTGGCGGCAACGGAGGGGCGAACCATCGTATTCGACACCGGCGCCAGCACCGGCACTGGCTGGAGTGCGGGTAGCAGTATTGTCGCTCCGTACCTGCTGGCGGAAGGTCGGCCGCAACTGGATGCGCTGATCGTCAGCCACGGGGATCGCGACCATGCGGGCGGTGTATCCGGGGTGATGGCGCAGTTGGAGGTGGGCAGATTGTTCGCCCCGGGCCAGTTGCCGCAACGACTGGCCGATTTGGGCGCGCCGGGATTCGCGGGTCCCTGTGTCGCCGGTCGCAGCGAATCCTACGGGGAACTGGAGCTCACCTGGCTGTGGCCGGGGGGCGAAGGACTGAGCGGCGAGGAGAACGATCACAGTTGTGTGGCGTTGCTCGAATGGCGCCATGTACGCGTTCTTCTTACCGGTGACATCAGCGAGGACACTGAGCGCCGGCTTGTCGTGCAGTACCCCGGTTTCGCACCGATCGATGTGTTGCTCGCGCCACACCACGGATCTCGCACGTCTTCTTCTCCAGTGCTGCTGGACTGGGCAAACCCTGCGCAGGTGGTGTTCAGTACCGGTTTTCATCATCACTTCGGACATCCGCATGCCGATGTTGTGGCGCGCTACGCCGCTCACCGCGTGCCCATGTTCAATACCGCTGCCAACGGAGCAGTCACGTTCCGTTGGCGAGATGGACACTTGCCACCGGAGATTCGCTGCGCGCGCAATGCGGGTAACTTCTGGTTGTCCGAGCCTGATCCTGCTGAATCACCGCAAGTGCGGTACCCCTGTCAATAGCAGTGTGCGCCAGTTGCGCTTTCGCCTGCGAGCGGTGCAGGGGGCCAATATGCGGCATGGTTTCAGATTGCGAAAAATCCGGCCAACCTTATGTAAAGCTGAGACTTGAGTCTGGTTTTTGCGCTCACCATCGGTGCTAAGGTCGCCATAATTTCAGCAATCTGAGGTACTGGTGAGTTGCATGAAAACTAATCACATCCTGAATGCGGCCCTGATCGTCGCAAGTCTGTCCAGCGCGGGCGCGGTAGCGGCCGGTGACTGGAAATATTCCCTCGGCACCGACATTAGCAGCGGTGACTACGGCGACGTTGCCGAGACGGAAATCGTCTCCATGCCGTTTTCGGCCAGCTTTTCCCCCGATGACCGCTGGACCTTCAAAGCCTCTCTGCCCTGGACCCAGATTGAAGGCCCGGGCGGGGTCATTCCCGGTGGCGATGGCGGCCTGGTTCTGGGCCCGGGTAATGGAAATGGCAACGGTAATGGCAACGGCAACCAGGGCAGCGACGAAGTTGTCATGACTGACGAGGCTGGTCTGGGCGATCTGTGGCTGACCGGCAGCTACAGCCTCGATCCGATTGCCGGGCAATATTTCGTGGACCTGTCGGCGAAATACAAGGTGCCACTGGCGGACGAAGCTAAAGGTCTGGGCACTGGCGAGGCCGACTACACCCTGCAAACCGAGGTCTTTACGTCGATCGGGCAGTACACCCCATTTGTGACCCTGGCGCGAAAGTTCAAGGGCGACCTGCCCGAGGTGGAATTGCGTGACGTCTGGTATACCTCGGTGGGCAGCGGTTACCGCCTCAACGATACCTCGAGTATTGGAGCGTCGCTGGATTATCAGCAGGCGGCAACCGATACAGCGGATGCACAGACTGAATTGTTTGGTTACTTCAGCCACAAACTGGATAACCAGTGGAGCGGAATGGTGTACGCCTATCTGGGGCTTTCCGATGGCAGCCCGGACCAGGGGTTTGGCGTACAGATCAGTTACCGTCCGGCAAACTGATTTTTGGCAAAAGATGAGAGCTACAGGTTGTTTAACCGGTAGCCAATTTATGTTTAACAGGAGAAATCGGCGATGAAAATGCCATTCAAGTCCACTGCCATAGCGGCGGCGTTGGTCGGAATCGTGAGCGTGCCGCTGGTGTGGGCGGACGATGTAATTTCACACACTGAAACTACCGATGCCGAAGTGGTAGAAGTTGCAAACAGTGTTCCCGGCGACCGTATCGCAGGCTACTTCAGTGATTTCTTCGGGGACGAGCAATACTCCAAGACCGTCGTTGCCGGGCTGCGTGACGGCAGCATCCACTATGTAAAACCGCTGCCGGAAGGCACCGAGGAAACCGGTTCCGAAGGTGATTCTGCCACTGAAACCTCCGAAGAGACCCCCGAGCTGGTAGAGAGCACCGAAGGCCACAAGGGCATGGGGTACGGCAACGTGCTGATTACCATGGCGCTGGCCGAAAAAATGGCAGCTAGTTCTGCCGCTGCCGCCCTGGAAGGGGAGACGGGGATGACTGCCGACCAATGCCTGAATGAAGTGCTGCGCATGCGTCAGGTAGACGGCATGGGCTGGGGCGAGATTGCCAAAGCAATGAAAGTGAACCTGGGTGAAGTCATCAGCGGTATCCGTTCCAACCGTCCGGAAAAGGCCGATCAGTACGCCAGCATGGATGACAAAAAGACCATGCGTGCCGACGCGCGTGCTGAAAAACACGCGATGCGCTCTGAGGGTGCCGAGCGTGTGGCCAAGGCTGAGCGCCCGGCAAAACCGGAGCGTGCCGAAAAGGCCGAGCGCCCGGAAAAGCCTGCGCGTCCTGAGCGCCCCGGAAAGTAAAAGCATTCCGCTGTGTTGCTTGTTGTAAGCCGCCTTCGGGCGGCTTTTTTTTGTGCGTACAGGTTTTGCGTCTCGTCTGCTCTTTTCGGCCTCGCAGCTTGAGATGTGCGGTTGGGGCGGGGGGCTGTGGCCGCGGGGACTGGATTTGCAATCCTGTTCACAGGGATGAAATTCATGCCCCGGCAGCGCTTAGCCGTGGCCAATACCTGTGGTAGAGTCTCAGGCCTTGAACTGAAGGCCCGTTGGCCAGTAACTCAACAGATTCCGTTCCGCTGTTTTGGGGCATTGAAAAAGTGTTAGAAATAATAAAATCCGGCGGCTGGCTGATGCTGCCAATTCTGCTTTGTTCCGTAGCTGTAATCGCAATTTTTATTGAGCGTTTGTGGACGTTGAATGCGCGCAAGATCGCCCCTCGGGCATTGCTCGGCGAAGTTTGGACCAGCCTCAAAAACAACCAGCTGACCACGGAAAAGATCCGCGAACTGCGCGATTCCAGCCCGCTGGGTCGCATCTTCGCCGCCGGACTGTCCAATTCGAAACATGGCCGCGAAGTCATGAAAGATAGTATCGAGGAGGCTGCCAGTCAGGTTGTTCACGACCTCGAGCGCTTCCTGAATGTACTGGGCACCATTGCTGCGGTAGCGCCGTTGATCGGTCTGCTCGGCACCGTAGTGGGCATGATCCAGGTATTCACCGCAATCATGCTGGAAGGTACCGGTAACGCCGGTGTACTCGCGGGTGGTATCTCCCAGGCCCTGATCACCACTGCGGCGGGCCTGAGCGTGGCAATTCCTGCGCTGATGGCGCATCGCTACTTTCAGCGCCGGGTGGACTCCATTGTGGTCACCATGGAGCAGGAAGCGGTCAAACTGGTGGATGCCCTGCACAGCGACCGTCGCGTCGAAGCAGCCTGAACATAACCTCGGATTCAGGAGCGTACGATGCAATTCCGTCGCCAGAGCATAGAGCAGGAGGGGGTAAACCTCACGCCACTGATTGATGTGGTGTTCCTGCTGCTGATCTTTTTTATGGTATCTACCACCTTTACCAAAGAGAGCCACCTCCAGCTGAACCTGCCGGAGGCCGCCGGCCCCCAGGCGGAGAGCCCGCCGTCTACTATTGAGATTCTGATCAATGCGGACGGCTCCTACTCGGTAGATGGGCGCGCGCTCATCAACAAGAAACTGGCCACGCTCAAATCTGCACTGTCGGAAGTGTCGGGCGGCGAGTACAATCGCCCGCTGATCATTACCGCGGATGCCACCGCACAACATCAGGCGGTGGTTCGTGCGATGGATGCCGCCGGCCAGCTGGGATTTGTCCATCTCAGCATCACCACGCGGCAGCCGGACGAACAGTAATCTATAAAGTGTTGAACGCCGGGCGTGTGCACAGCCGCGCCCAGTTGCCATCTACCGCGCTACAGGCGTGGTAGATGGCGATTCGCGGAGGACACGCTGCCAAGAGTTATATGGAAAAATCTTCCCAGCCGGTGCTGAAACCCGAGCACGGCGCCCAGACCTATCGTCGCCTTCTATCCTACGCCATTCCCCAGTGGCCGCTGTTCGTAATAGCGGTGTTTGGTTTCATGCTGTTTTCCAGCATGGAAGTGTTGCTGATCGCCGTCACCGAGCTGTTGCTGGATGCTGTGGGTGTCGGGATCGAGCAGGGGCGGGGATTCCTGTCGCAGTTTGTGGCGAAGTTCTTTGCCGGCGGCGTTATGCCTCAGGAAACGGCGCGCTGGCTGGTGCCACTGGTGATGTTGGTGATTATCGGCCTGCGCGCGGTTGGCAATTTTGTCGGCAGCTACGGCCTTGCGTATGTGGCGCGGGCGGTTATCCACCAGCTGCGCACCGAGCTGTTTGAGCATATCGGGCAGTTGCCCAGCGCCTATTTTGACCGTTATACCGGCGCCTACCTGATTTCCAAGGTGGCCTACAACGTCGAGCAGGTCACCAACTCCATTACCAAGTCCCTGAAGGTGATAATCCGCTCCTCATTCACCGCCATCGGTCTGCTGACCTATCTGCTGGCTGTGAACTGGAAGCTGACTCTGACCTTCTTCCTGTTTGTGCCGATCATTGCCGCCATCGTCAGCGTGGTGGGAAAACGCTTCCGCAAACTGAGCCACCGCATCCAGAACACCATGGGCGACGTCACTCACGTCACCCAGGAAGCGATCAACGGCTATGAGGTAGTGCGCATGTACGGCGGGCGCAAATATGAAAACGCCCGCTTCCAGGCAGCCAGCAACGCCAACCGCCAGCAGTTCATGAAACTGGTGGTGGCCGACAACGCCAGTGTCTCGGTAATCCAGATCATGGTGGGGTTGGCGACAGCGGTACTGGTGTGGTTTGCGCTGGCGCCGGGCATGGTGGAGTCCATGACACCGGGCGTGTTTGCATCCTATATCGGTGCTGCCGCATCCCTGGCAAAGCCCATCCGCAACCTCTCCGAGGTGTACGCGGAAATCCAGAAGGGCATCGCCGCGGCGGAGAGTATTTTCGAGGTGTTCGATGCGCCCAAGGAGCCGCTCGGCGGCACCCTGGCGCTGCCGAGCCCGGTCACCGGTGCGGTGACGTTCGAGCACCTCGGCTTCCGCTACAGCGAAGACGGCCCAGCGGTACTGAGTGATATCGACTTCAGTGTACAGCCGGGGCAGACCGTCGCACTGGTCGGCGCCTCCGGCTCCGGCAAGAGCACACTGGTCAGTCTGCTGTCCCGTTTCTACGAGCCGACATCCGGGCGTATCCTGCTGGATGGGGTGGACATCACCCAGGTGCCCGTTGTATCCCTGCGCGAACAGATCAGCCTGGTATCGCAGAACATCGTGTTGTTCAACGATACGGTGTACCGGAACATCGCCTATGGCGAGTTGGAAGACAAGCCGGAAGCGGAAGTGCAGCGCGCTATCGACCTGGCGCATGCGCGCAGCTTTATCGAAGAGTTACCCCAGGGAGTGCAGACGGTGCTCGGTGACAACGCGCAGATCCTTTCCGGAGGTCAGCGCCAGCGTCTCGCGATTGCCCGTGCGCTGCTGAAAGATTCCCCGTTACTGGTACTGGATGAAGCCACTTCCGCACTGGACAACGCTTCGGAACGCCATATTCAGGCCGCACTGGCAGAGGTGATGAAAAATCGCACCACCTTTGTCATTGCGCACCGTCTCAGCACCATCGAAAACGCCGATTGTATTTTGGTGATGGACCAGGGGCGTATCGTCGAGAGCGGTACCCATAGCGAGCTGCTGGCGAAAGGCGGGCGCTATGCACTGCTGCTGCAACAGCAGAACAGCGATATCAGCTGACGCATGCTCGCGGTGCCGGCCCGCGGGCGCGCACCAGGTTGAACCACCGGGGGCAGTGATTTCTGGTGAAAAAAGCAGGGACACAACAAAAAAGGAGCGCAGTGCGCAATGTCGCTGGAAGACTGGTTGAACAAACGCTGGTATCCCGCCACTGACGGCGGGGCCGGCTCCGGATCTCACCTGCCGCTGTTGGCACCGTTGGAAATGGCCTTTCGCCATGGCAGCCGCTGGCGCAAACAGCGCAATCAGCCGGCGCCTCTGCCTGTACCTGTCATCGTGGTGGGCAATATCACCGTTGGTGGCGTCGGCAAGACGCCGCTGGTGGCGGAGCTGGGGCGCTGGTTGCAGGAGCGCGGGCGCAAACCCGGTATCATCAGCCGCGGTTACGGCGGTCGTGCCAAGCACTATCCCTACAATGTCACCGCCCAATCCCACCCGTTGGAATCCGGTGACGAGCCGCTGATGCTGCACCTGATGACCGGTTTACCGGTCATGGTATCCCCAAAACGCGTGGAAGCTGCCGAGGCGCTGATCGCCGAACACGGTTGCGACGTGATCCTTTCCGACGATGGCCTGCAGCATTACGGGCTGTGGCGCAGCCTCGAAATCTGTGTCATCGACGGGCAGCGGGGGCTTGGTAACGAACACCTTTTACCTCGTGGTCCCCTGCGTGAATCCCCGGCCCGGCTGAAAGATGTCGATATGGTCGTGGTAAATGGCGAGGCGTCGGAGCTGGTGTTGTCCCAGTGCGGCGAGCAGCTCGATTTCACCATGGATCTGGTGCCTTCCCGCTGGCATCAGTTCAATCTCGACCAGACCTCAACCCTGAAACTGGAGTCCGGCCCGGATATCGGCCCTTGCCACGGTGTGGCTGCGATCGGCAACCCCAAGCGTTTTTTCGATGCGCTGCGCCAGCTCGGGTATACCGTAATGGAAATGGCCTTTCCCGATCACCATCAGTACAGCCAGCAGGAACTGCAACTGGACGGTATCACTCCGGTGATCATGACCATGAAAGACGCAGTGAAATGCCGGGATTTCTGGCAGAGCCACTGGTGGGCGATGGAGGCCACCGCGCAGCTACCGGATCTTTTTTACCAGCGTATTCACCAACATCTCGAGAGCTTCAAGTCCGTATGACAGAGCAGAGTCTTTCTTTCACCTTCGATGTCATCATTCCCGCCCGTTATGGCTCCAGCCGCTTGCCCGGCAAGCCGCTGGCGGATATTGCCGGTAAAACCATGGTGCAGCGGGTCTACGAGCGCGCGCGGGAAAGTGCTGCCGAGCGGGTGATTGTTGCCACCGATGATACCCGGGTGGCCGATGTGGTACGCGGTTTTGGCGGCGATGTGTGTATGACCAGTGCCGAGCACGCTTCTGGTACGGATCGACTGCAGGAGGTGGCGACCGCACTGGGTGCCGCCGCAGACCGGATTCTGGTCAATGTGCAGGGCGACGAGCCGTTGATTCCGCCAGCAGTGATCAACCAGGTGGCGCGAAACCTCGCCACTAACACGGCTGCCGGTGTGGCCACCCTGGCGGAACCGATCACCGCATGCGACGACTTCCTCAACCCCAATATCGTAAAGGTGGTGGCAGAAGGTTCTGGCCTGGCACGCTACTTCTCCCGCGCACCTATCCCCTGGCCGCGAGATGCCTTTGCCCGCGAGCGCAATGTTCTGCCTGAGGGCTTGAACCCGCGCCGTCACATTGGCATCTATGCTTACCGGGCGGGTCTGCTGAACCAGTTTGTCAGCTGGCCCATGGCACCCATAGAGCAGTTTGAGGCGCTGGAACAGCTCCGCTTCCTGTACAACGGTCACGCTATCCACGTAGCGGATGCCTGCGAAGAAGTTCCGGGCGGGGTAGATACGGAACAGGACCTCGAGCGGATGCGAGCCCTTTTTGCATAATTTTTGCGGCGCCGGCGGGGCAGAATCGATGATTTTCCACCCCGCGACTGCAGTAGCACCGGAATTTCATGATTCAGACTGACGTCGATTTACAGCCTTTTAACACCATGACTATCGCCGCTCGCGCCAGATACTTTTGCGCGGCGACCACGCTTGAAGAGCTGCGCGAGGCCCTGGCGTTTGCGCGGGAACAGCAGCTGCCTATCCTGCCCCTGGGGGGCGGTAGCAATATTGTGCTCACCGGTGATTTCCCCGGTCTCGCGCTGCATGTCGGGCTCAAAGGGCTCTCTTTTGAGCCTTTGACTGGGGGAATGCGGATTCGCGCGGCAGCCGGAGAGAACTGGCATCAACTGGTCATGCGCAGTGTCGAGATGGGACAGGGTGGGCTCGAGAACCTCGCCCTGATCCCGGGCAATATCGGTGCTGCCCCCATTCAAAACATCGGTGCCTACGGCGTGGAGCTCAGGGACAGTTTTGAACAGCTGACAGCCATGGAGATTGCCAGTGGAGATCTGGTTACCTTCAGCGCGCAGGAGTGCGAGTTCGGTTACCGAGATAGCCTGTTTAAAAATGCCGGTAAAGACCGTTACCTGATTTGTGAGGTTGTGCTGAATTTGCCCGCCACCTGGCAGCCGCACATCGCCTATCCCGCACTGCAGCAGTACTTCACGGAGCACGCACAGGCAATCGATGCACTGACCCCAGCGGACGTAGCGGCGGCAGTGATCGACATCCGCAACAGTAAATTGCCGAATCCCGTGGAGATTCCCAATGCCGGGAGTTTCTTCAAGAATCCGGTAGTGGATGCATCCCTCTACAGCCAATTGAAACAGCAGCACCCGCAACTGGTGGCATTCGCTGCAGGGGATCACTGGAAGCTGGCCGCAGGCTGGTTGATCGATCAGGCGGGCTGGCGTGGATTCCAGAATAACGGAGTAGGGGTGCACGATCGCCAGGCGCTGGTTCTGGTGAACCCCGGGCACCGCTGCGGCAGCCAGGTGGTGGCGCTGGCCCAGGATATCGCCCGGGATATAGAGCAAAAATTCGGGGTAACGTTGGAGCCAGAACCGCGCTTTTACCCGTAACGACGGCGCCGATTCGGCAGGTCTAACAATGATTGGCAGGAGTGACTAGTGGGCGTTTTTCGGCCGCAATAAAGAGAACTTTATTCCTCCCGCAAAAACGAATACAAATCTCTCTTATTCAGAAGGTTTCCGGGTTGCCACTGCGAGATTATGTATTCGTAGAGGTTGGAGTTAACAACGGCAGAGTCTCCAATGGTGCAAAGAGTGAGGCGGTAGCACGAAGTCTTGTTCCAGCAATGGTCCTCATTATTTTGAACTGGAATATTCGGATATTTTCTACGTTTTGGCTGTTGATGATCGGTGCAGTCTCGCTTTGCACTACGTAGTTTGTCTGGTATGTTCTGTTTGGGCTCTGTGGATGGATCTTTGCGGGAATAACCCGCGAGTAATAACAAGAAACTCGGTTTTGTGCAAATAGGTTTTAGTAGGAAATATTTGCGCGAGATCGTCTGAATATCCGTGGTTGGGGCTAATTTGATCAAAGTCTTAGAGGTAGACGATCACGATCTTGTGCGTATGGGCATTTCGCGCATGCTCGGTGACGTTGAAGATATAGAAGTGGTGGGTGAAGCCAAAAGCGGCGAAGAGGCCATTGCTTTTGTTCGCGAGTCCGAGGTGGATGTCATCCTGATGGATGTGCGGATGCCCGGCATGGGCGGATTAGAGGCTACCCGAAAACTCATACCGCGCTTTCCTCAGGCGAAAGTGGTTGCGGTAAGTGCGCTGGATGACGACCTGTTTCCGACTCGTTTGATCCAGGCTGGTGCCCGCGGCTACGTTACCAAAGGTGCGGACCTGGACGAAATGGTGCGGGCCATCCGTGCGGTAATGGCCGGAGAGACCTACATCAGTAGCTCCATGGCCACCCGCTTGGCGTTGCGCAACGTCTGTGGTGGTTCATCGCCGTTCGAAGACCTGTCCGAGCGCGAGTTACAGACAGCAGTGATGATCGTCAATGGAAACAAGGTTTCCGAAATTGCGGAAACACTCTCTGTCAGCCCGAAAACCGTGAACACCTATCGCTACCGGATTTTTGAAAAGTTGGGGCTGCATTCCGATGTCGAGTTGACCCTGCTGGCGGTCAAGCACCATATCCTTGATCCGGAAGAAGCGCTCTAATATTTGCAGATGGCTTTGTGCTTGCGCATCCAAAATTGACACAAACAGGGGCCCACGCGGGCCCCTGTTTTTTTATTGCCGAAGTCTAACCAAAGATTTATTGAAACTGCCGATGTTTGACAGCAAACGTTTTCTCACCACCGTCACTCGCAAACCAGGCGTCTACCAGATGTTTGACGACCAGGGCAAGGTGCTGTACGTCGGTAAGGCGAAAAACCTGCGCAATCGGCTCGGCAGTTATTTTCGCGCAACGGGGCTTACCGCCAAAACCATGGCGCTGGTGGAAAAAATTGCCGATATCGAGGTCACGGTAACCCGCAGTGAAACCGAGGCGTTGGTGCTGGAGCAGAGCCTCATCAAAAGCCAGCGGCCTCCCTACAACGTCATGCTGAAAGATGACAAGGGCTACCCCTATATCTTTCTTTCCAGCAAAGACACGTTCCCGAGAATTGCCTTCCATCGCGGGTCAAAACGAAAAGCAGGGCAGTATTACGGGCCATTTCCCAACGCCTCATCCGTGCGCGACAGCCTAAATTTCCTGCAGAAGACGTTCCGCATCCGCTCCTGTGAAGACAGTGTATTTGCCAACCGCTCCCGTCCATGCCTGCAGTATCAGATTGAGCGCTGTACCGCGCCGTGTGTCGACTTTATTTCCCCCGAGGACTACCAGGCGGATGTGCGCCATGCCGAAATGTTTCTTGCCGGCAAAAGTGACAGCATTATTCGCGAATTGGCGGATGAGATGGAACGGGCTTCGGTCGCACTGGAATTTGAAAAGGCCGCGCGGTTGCGGGATCAGATCGTCGCGCTGCGTCGCCTGCAATCGGATCAGGTGGCGGAGAGCGGCGGCGGGGACGTGGATGTGCTGGGCGTGGCCACTGCTGGCGGGCTTTGCTGTGTGCATGTCCTGTTTATTCGCCAGGGCCGGATTCTCGGCAGCCGCAGTTACTTCCCCAGTGAAAAGCTGGGGCTGGATACGTCAGAACTGCTGTCTGCGTTCATTCCGCAATTCTATCTAGGTTCAAATCGCGAGATACCGCGCCAAGTGTTGGTTTCTGAATCTCTCGAGGACCAGGATGTGCTGGCAGAAGCACTCACGGAACGGGCCGGTAAGGAAGTGCAGCTGGCCAACAAGCTGCGCGGCAATCGCGCCACCTGGGTGGAAATGGCGCAGCAGGCCGCAGAGCAGAACCTGCAGAGTCGTACCGCGTCCCAGCAAAAACTTCAGGACCGGTTTGAAAATCTCCAGCAGGTGTTGCGCCTTGAAGAGCTGCCGGAGCGACTGGAGTGCTTCGATATCAGTCACTCCAGTGGCGAGGCGACTGTGGCTTCCTGTGTCGTGTTCGATACCGGCGGTCCGGTGAAATCCGACTATCGACGCTTCAATATCGAAGGGATCGCCGCAGGTGACGATTATGCGGCCATGGGGCAGGCGCTAAAGCGGCGCTATACCCGTCTCTCAAGTGGCGAGGGACGCTTCCCCAACATCCTGTTGATCGATGGTGGCAAAGGCCAGGTGCGGCAGGCGGTGGATTCCCTGAACGAACTGGGAGTGACTGGGGTACAGATTATCGGGGTGGCCAAGGGCACCACCCGCAAGGCGGGCTTCGAGACTCTGCACGTGGTGGCGGACAACAGGGAGCTGGTACTGGAATCGGACTCGCCCGCACTCCACCTGATTCAGCAGGTGCGCGATGAAGCGCACCGCTTCGCGATTACCGGTCACCGCCAGCGGCGCGATAAGAAACGGCGGGAGTCCCCACTGGAAGGTATTGCCGGAGTTGGCCCGGTGCGCCGCCGTGCACTGCTACATCACTTTGGGGGGCTGCAGGAGATACTGCGCGCTTCCGTCAATGAGCTCGCTAGTGTAGAAGGAGTAAGCCGTAAACTTGCTCAGGATATATACTCCGCGCTGCACAACGAGTGATTTGTGGCCACTGGATGTACCATTGGCGTTTATTTTTTTTCTGCAGGTTGCTAAGTTACGCACTGCCGACGTAGTGTGTTCAGCAAATGTGAAAGGATCAGCATGACTCTCGCCAATCAATTAACCCTGCTGCGCGTTGCGCTGATTCCGGTTTTTGTGCTGGTTTTTTACCTTCCCTACAAGTGGAGCTATATCGCCTCCGCGGTGATTTTTTCCCTGGCTGCGGCCACCGACTGGCTCGATGGCTATATCGCCCGCAAGCTGAACCAGAGCACGCCGTTTGGCGCCTTTCTCGATCCAGTGGCCGATAAATTGATGGTCGCAACGGCGTTGGTGCTACTTGTCGATCTGCACAACTACATCTTTTTCACCATCGCCGCGGCGATCATTGTGGGGCGCGAGATTGCTGTCTCTGCGTTGCGCGAGTGGATGGCGGAGCTCGGCCTCAGAAGTAGTGTCGCGGTCAGCTATATCGGCAAGATCAAGACCACGGCGCAGATGGCCGCGATCATCGTGCTGTTGGCATTTGATGTACGTGAGTTTCCGGTGATGGAGACTATCGGGTATGTCCTGCTGTACGTGGCTGCCGCACTCACTCTGTGGACCATGTTCATCTACCTGCGCGCGGCGTGGCCGGCGCTCACCGCGGACGACCCCCGCGAACTCTGACGCACTCCTCAATATTTCTTGGCGGTGATTTTCGCGCCGCCACTCTTGCTGTACGATCGTTCCATTCGAGCAATAACGCGACAATGGAGTGATCCGTGCAGAGGCCAGCAGTCTACAGAGCCTTTTCTCCCTTTCTTTTTCTGTTTCTTATTTCTCCACTGTTACTGCTTGCGGACGAGGCGAGCGGGCAGCCCTACAAACGCCATGAGTGGTTACCCGGGTGGTCGGATTTTGATCGGGACTGCCAGGATACCCGTCACGAGCTGCTGATTCGTTACTCGCTGGCACCGGTTAGTTTTACCAGTAAAACTCAATGCAAGGTCGCATCCGGATTGTGGATGGACCCTTATACCGGCGAATTTTATGAAAAGGCATCGGATCTTGATGTTGAGCACATAGTCCCGTTGAAGTGGGCCCATGATCACGGTGCCGCTGGCTGGAGCGTTGCGAAAAAACGACGTTTTGCGGAAGACCCGGACAATCTGTGGCTGGTGGACGACGGGCGTAACCAGAGCAAGGGTGACAAAGGGCCGGACCGGTGGATGCCACCTTATGGGCCAGTACGCAGCCATTACCTTCGTCGCTTTATGGCGGTGGTAAATAAATACGGCTTGGAATTCACGCCTGACGAATCGAGGATATTCCTGGCCATGACGGAAAATCGTCACGGCTAGTTCGGATGAAATAGTGGTGACTGGTCTACATCCGCATCTGCGCCAGTATTTCGCCAAATCGCCGCTCGATCGGGTAGGGCGTGGAAGACCATCCCAAGCGTACAATTACGGTGTCGTGAGCGGGGGATAGCATCAGTTTCTGCTCACGGTTGCCCAGCATGAAGTAGCTGTCCGGCGGCAATTGGGGATAGAGCGGCGGAAGCTTGCCGCCGTAATTCAGCCAAAATTGATAGCCATACCTCGAATCATTGGCGCTGCTGTTCGGTTCGGCGGCGCGCCTGATCCAGTCGCTGCTGAGAATGCGTTGTGCGCCGACGCAACCATCATTAAGCATTAGTGCCCCGAGCCTTCCCCAGTCTTCGGCAGAAGCATAGGCGTAGGAACTGCCCACAAATACGCCGTCCGAGTCCATTTCAAAAAAAGTGCGATGTAACCCGAGAGGCGCCAGCAATTCCTGCTGCAGAAAATGTGCGGAAGCCTCAGAGCTGCCGAGGTACTGATGCATCCACCGCGCTAACAGGTTGGTTGAGCCGGAAGAGTAGGAAAAATACATCCCGGGTTTATGGGTCAGCGGACGCTCCAGTGCATAACGTGACGGTGCATAGAGGGAAGGGCAGTCGCCATTACCAAACAGCATGCGGGTTGCATCGGAGCCAGGGCGGTAGGTTTCGTCGAACGCAAGGCCGTCGCACATTTGCAGCAGGTTTTTTAGAGTGATGGTGCACCGGCCATCGTCTTCCCATTCGGGAAATAGTCGGCTCTGATGAATGTCTGCAAGGCCGAGTGTCTCCATCCGACCCCAAAGTATGGCAAGCAGGCTTTTGCTCATGGACCAACCCAGTAGGCGAGTGTGTGGTGCAATGCCAGTACCGTAGGCGGCAGCCATTAGCTGGCCTTCATGGATCACCAGGAGCGCGCGCGTCTCAAATCCGAGTCGGTTGTCCTCTCTGATGAGAGCAGACAGCAGTGTTTGCAGCGACCCTTTGGTGTATTTCTTACCCTTTTTCTCACGGGGCCTTCCCGAGGCTTCTTGTGCTTCTATCCCACGGCATTTTTCTGGATTCTGAGACTCAAGTTGCGTACCCAGAGACGGATAAAAATGTGCAAATGCAGTGATGCAGTTCAGCAGACTGGCCGAAGTGGTGTATCCACTGTGCCGGACCCGTACCAGCGTAAACAGGGGCGAGTAACTGAGCAGATCGTGGCGAATGCGGGTGTCGTTAAATCCCGAAAGATGTCGTGCGGAACAGGCCAGTTTGGCGCTCATGGCAATAAGTACCTGCAAGGATTCGCGCAGCGCCCGATATCTCCTTGCCAGGCTGCGCCGCCAGATCCACACCGATGCCACAAGCAGGATCACAACGGAAATACTGGCCAGAAGATAAAAGCTGATGCTCATAAGCGGGGCGCGGTAGCGGGTGGGGAGCAGGCCATAGAGTTTCGATGGGAAGTTGCTTGTCGCTGAAAAGCCTAGGAGAGAAAGTGTGCACGTGCCAGCGTGACGATAACGCCAAATTTGCCGGAAGCAAGATGGCCATACGGATGCTGAGTGAATGTAGCCGTGATCTCTTCGCTACACTGGGGGCAGATGAACCTTGGGAGTCCAGCTATGGCAAAGTCGTTTAATACCGCGCTAATCACAGCCCTGCCAGCTTTCGTGCTCGGCGTTTGGTTTGGGTACGAAAAAGGGGTCGTAAACCAGGTGGCTTATGACGCACCGGCGCGAATTGCACTTTACGATGCCGCAATCAGGTCCGATGAACCTAAAGAGGCGCTGAGGTCCATGGCGATATCGCAGGCCAAGTTGATGGTAAGCCTGCAGGCGAGCGGGGCAACATTCTCGCCGCTCCTGGGTCTTCCCGCCACGAAGGGGCTCAGCTATAGCTACGACACACACTCCCCGGTGGTGAAAAATTACCTTGAGTAGATTCTGCATTCCTGCCGGGCCAGGTTGTTTTCCCCTCGGATTTTTGATGGTCATGGCTATTTGATTGCTGTATAAGAATTGGGTGCATAAGGATTTGTCGAAGTTGTGCTTACCTATGTGGCGCCCCAAGCCTAAAAATACCTGGATGGAAAATAATGAACAAATGGACCTTATTGTCTGTATCGGCAATTGTCATTGCGGTGACTACAACCGTGCAGGCGCACCCTACACAGATCGCTTTCCTGAATCATGTAATTGCCGTCGTAGATAGTGAGACTGTGAGCGCGGTCGAGCAGTCCAGCTTCCTCCCGGGTTTCATCGATTACGAAAAGAAAACAGTAACGGCTAATGGGGGAGTAAATTGGACAGGCCGCTATCTACGCGGCAAGTCGACTTATATAGAGCTTTTTGGTTCAGGTGACGTAGAAGGGCTTAAGCCGGGAAATGTCGCGCTTGCTTTCGGGTCAGATAGGGTCGGTGATATTCATAGGATGGCACGCCATTTACGCAGGGATGGCGTTAGCTTTTCTCAGGATATGCGCAGGAGAAATTTTGACGGGAAGGAGGTGGATTGGTTTTACAGTCTCGGTCTAGATGTGGAAAGTGCTGATGTGTCTTTCTGGGTTATGGAATATGTTGCTGGCTATCTCGACCATCCCGCAGCGAAAAAGGAAGCAGCCGAAGGACCGTGGGATCTGGTTACTCGGGAGCGTTACAACAGCGATGCCTATCGGGGCAAACTCGTTCAAGACATTACTTATGTGGCTTTTTATGTCTCAAAGCAAACCATTCAAGAAGCAATGCCTCTCTTCCTGGCAGCTGGGTATGGGGTTCGGGAAGCCGATGGCTCAACTCACTTGCTTGGGCGAGACGCAGAAATTGTCCTGTTTCATGCCGAAGAGGGTAAGTACGGACTGGCGCAGCTTGGGTTTGTGTTAAATCGCTCGTTAGCAGAGCAGTATGTAGAGCGCATCGGCAACTCCGTGCTCAATGTTGGTCCAGACAATAAGGCGACTTGGACATTTACGGTGCCGGAACCATCATCTGAAACGACCGGTGATTAGCGCTTTCTGCAGGTTGTGTTCATGGTGGGATTACCTGGCCGCGAAGCAGGTGGCTGTGTAACAAATGTGTACCAGTGACGCGTAAATGAGGGAAATGAGCGGTTACAGCTCATGCCGTAATTCGGTAGATTCAAGGTAATTTTAAAGGAGAGGATTGTGGTGCCCAGAGCCGGACTTGAACCGGCACGACCAAAAGGTCGGGAGATTTTAAGTCTCCTGTGTCTACCAATTCCACCATCCGGGCGGATAGGGCTTTCAGCTGGCGGCAGTTTTATCCGCTAGTGAAAAACCAGCCTTAGAGTAAGACCGGGAGAAAATGGAGGCTAGGGTCGGAATCGAACCGGCGTACACGGAGTTGCAGTCCGCTGCATGACCACTCTGCCACCTAGCCTTAGGTGTTTTGAAAACGTCGCGGATTTTATCGGGTCAGGAATAAAAAACCTAGTGTTTTCTTATACTTACGTGCGCCTCGGCGTGTAAGAGGGTGCTATTCTATGGTTTGCCGGGGATTAGTCAAGCGTAAGTCTGACGTTAATTGAATTAGGCACATATTTGTTCGGAAAGTACGCGTGTTGACGGCGTAATAACCCATTGAAATGGAACCGGGCTTTCTATTCCCCAATTGTTCTAAGTTTTTTTCGTGGCGAACTGGCAATCCTCGGGGTGTGGCTAATACTGAGTGTAGCTGGCTAGCACACATTTCCCCCAAGTCGTGTTTAGTAGTGCCGGCCGGGCGCCTACCTCCATATGGGTGCCCAGTGTGTTGTAAGGATGAAATCCTCCAAGTTTCACTCCTAATGGTCTTGGCCCTGACGCTCTCCCCCCCCCGTCGTCAGGGCTTTTTTTTGCCCTCAAGAAATGTGCGTTCAAGTTGTAGCAGCGGAGCACCTGCTTCTTTTTCCGCGAGCGCGCGGAATTTTTCCAGGGTCACTTCGCCGCGTTCGGAGGCGAGTGCTTTGACCACGTCATCCAGGCTGGATTTTCCATTGCTGGATTTTTGGATGGACTTATCTATCTCGTGGAGCACCACTGTGGCTCTCGCGGTAACCGGACCTGACGAGCGCTTTACCAGTAGGTTGGGGGATTTGGTACCCCAGTTTGCCAGATCTTCCAGTGCCTCATGGTAGCGCCGCTCACTGATCCCTCCGCTGCGGCGGAGTGTTTCCAGGGAGTAGTACTCGGCGAGGCCCTCAACGATCCAGTCACTCTCTTTGTCACCTCGAATACCGGTGGCAACGTGCACCAGTTCATGCAGCAGGCTGCTGGTGCGATTGCCAGAAATCAGTGGCCTGTCCGCATGCATAAACAATGAGCGCGTTCCGGAGAGTCCACCGCGCCACATAGGATCACCGGCCATGACAATTAACAGCTTTTGGGGGAACTGAGGGAAAACTTTTTTGAGCTCGGGCAGGGTCCAGCTCAGGAAGGCGAGGGTATCCTGTCTGCGGATATTCTCGTCACGAGGTGCGGAGATGACCACGTCGGTACCGTCGATGATGTCTTGTCTGCTACCTATATGCCCGGCAATCATCCAGCCTTTTGGTCGGATGAACCGACGGCCGGGGTCTTTCAGTTGGAAGATGCCTTTATCATCCTTTGCATACGGGGTGAGCGCGTTCCACTTGTCCGGGGCCTCAATTTTCAGGGTAGCTCGCGAGTGGAGATTCTTGGGCGCACGCGCGGAGATCGGCGGGATCATCTTATCGCTGCGAAGGATTGCCCACTTGTCGGTGATGCGCGAGTCGTAGCGCCCCTTAGATTTCTTTTCGTCGATGACAAAGTCGTAGCGGATCGAGGAGGTCTTGCCTTTGGGGTGCCAGACAACCTTGTTGCCCGTGGATTCCAGGTCTTTGCCACCCTCGAAGTTCAGGTGTCTGTCCTCATCAATATGCAGGGTGAGTTCGTGCGGTAGCTCGCGCCCCTTAAGGGTGATGGATACCTCGGCAACCCCACTTTCTGGATTCAAGCGGGCTTTATAGAGGATGTCATAGTATTCGGGATCGGCGGCCAGTGCTCCGGTGGCAAAAACCAGGGCAGCAAGGAGGGCTACTAGTCGCAAAAAGAAAGGCATCGGTTGAACTCTGCTCTACGTGCGTAACAGGATGTGCGAGGCGCGTGCAATCTGACGCCGCGCGCGACAATTCATGTGACAACAGGAGAAAGTATCAGTGCCCGCAGGGAGAAGAAAAGTGTGAAATCAAAGAGAGCTTGCGGGAAAGAAAAGAAATGGTCGGTGAGAGAGGATTCGAACCTCCGACCCCTTCGTCCCGAACGAAGTGCGCTACCAGGCTGCGCTACTCACCGACGTTTTGAGCTTTTTGCTCAGGCTTCCTTGCGAAGTGGGCGGCATTATAGCAGCCGCCGAGCTCCTGTAAACCACTGATTTTATTAAATTTAGCAGTTTTTTTAGAAAGACCGGAGTTGATCAACCCTTGATCAGCCGGATCAGTCCCTCCTGGGTGGTGGAGGCAACCAGCCGGCCATCCCGAGAGAAGATCTGACCACGGCAATAGCCGCGGGCTCCGCTGGCGGAGGGGCTATCGGTAACATAGAGCAACCACTCGTCCGCCCGGAATTCCCGGTGGAACCACATAGCGTGATCGAGGCTCGCCGGCATCATGTTTGGATCGAACAGGCTGATCTTGTGCGGTAACAGGCTGGTACCGAGCAGGGCCATATCCGAGGCGTAACAAATGGCGCTGCGGTGTTCGATAGGGTCGTCTGACAGCTCGCCATCTACCCGAAACCAGAACATACCCCGGGGGTCGCGAACTTCGGAATCGAAGTAACTCATCGGGTCGATAGGGCGGAAATCCACCATATAGCGTCGCTGGTTACTGATTTCGCCGTTCATCCCGGCCTCTTCGGCCAGCTGCTGGGTGTTCTTCAGCTCTTCCGGAGGAACGATGCCGTCGGTGGGCATTTCGGCCTGGTGGTCAAAGCCAGGCTCGGCGATCTGGAAGGAGCAGGACATATTGAAGATGGCCTTGCCGTTCTGGCGGGCCACCACCCGGCGGGTGGTAAAGCTTCCACCATCGCGGATCGGGTCGACGTCGTAAATGACAGGCATTTCACTAGAGCCCGGGCGCAGGAAGTAGGCGTGCAGCGAGTGAGGCAGGCGGCCCTCCACGGTACGGGCCGCGGCCATCAGGGCCTGGCCAAGGACCTGCCCACCGAACAGTACCTTACGGTAGTTCTCCACATGCGCGCGGCTGCGGTAAAGGTTGCTGTCCAGTCGTTCTACGTCCAGTAGGGTGCTCAGGGATTGCTGCATCAGAAGGCCATCTATCCAGTGTTGATCCAGTGGGTGTCGGCTATTTCGCCAGACGCCGGGTAACGGTCAATGATAACAACTACAGTTCCGTTGGCTATTGCGGATTCTCTCACCCGGAGTATCAATATTCTGCGCTAAGGCTTCTGCCTGTCGCTATCGCTTGCCCGCAGGAGTTACTCCACCGTGGGAGGCTCATCTATTGGCGCCGGGTCTCGCGCATTCGGCGTCGGATACTTTGATTTTCTTTTCCATCGCGGGGGAATTGCCTATCATTCATGAATGGATAGTCAATTTCAGTCTCCAATTGTACGGACAGCTAAGGTCGGAAGTATGGATAAGGCAAAGGAAAAGGTTCAGCGTTTTCGGGCGCGGGAGCAGCGTATCCTGGATGCGGCACTGGAGCTGCTCCTGGAGCACGGTGAGGAAAAGGTCACCGTGGAGCAGATCGCCGAGCGGGTAGATATCGGCAAGGGCACGATCTACAAGCATTTCATCTCGAAAACAGAGATTTACATGCGTTTATTGATGGACTACGAGAAGTCTCTCACCGAGCGTATCAAGGTCGCCGTGGCAACCGCCGAGCAGGGTGATATTACAGCGCCGGCGCGGGCTTATTTTGAGTCGCGCATGGCAGACCCGGGTCGGGATCGTCTGTTTCAGAGGCTGGAAGAGAAGATAATTGCCCTGAACCTTGCACCGGAGATGATCGCGGAGCTGCATGCACTGCGTAACTCCAACGCTTCGGCCCTGAATCGGGTCTTCGAGCGCCGGATGGAGCAGGGTGTCCTAAAGAAGGTGCCGGCTTATTACTACTATTCGACCTATTGGGCCCTGGTTCAGGGGGCGGTGGAGTTGTATCACTCCAAGTCCTTCGCCGACGTGATCGAAGATCGCGCTGGCCTGATGGAGTTCATCATGGATGTGGGCGTACATATCGGCGACATGTCGGGTCGCCGTGGGCAGTCCCAGTCGAGCCAGGAACCCTCAAGCCAGAGCTCCCACAACCCGTCATCCACCCCGGGAAGCAGCTTTGGCTGAGCCACTTTTTCAGCAGCTCGAAAAGCTGCAGCAGGAATTCCGTGGCCACCCGCCGGTGGCCAGCTGGAATCCTGACCTGTGCGGGGATATGGACCTGGTGATCCTGTCCGACGGGCGCTGGATTCATGAAGGAACCGAAATCCAGCGCCACGCCTTGGTGGTTTTGTTTGCCAGTATTCTCAAGCGCGAAGGGCGCCACTATTACCTGGTTACTCCGGTGGAGAAGTGGCGAATCCGGGTCGAAGATGTACCTTTCCTTATCACTCAGGCTGCCCGTGACGGGGAGCAGATACTTCTGACCACGAATACCGGTGACGTGATTCCTCTGGATAATTTTCACCCACTTCTCCTCAAGCCCTTTGGTGATCCACCGCTGCCTATTCCTTATGTGGAAGTCCGCGCGGGGCTTCAGGGCCGGATGTCCCGCGATGTGTATTACCAGCTGATTGATTGGGCCGAACCGCGTCAGCCTCAGGAACCACCCGCACGACTTTGCCAGCTTTGGCTAAAAAGTAACGGCGAAGAATTTCTTCTCGGCGAGTACTGAGTACTAGGCTCGCAATTTCTCTTATTTTTCCAGAATTTATTGCTGACGAATCTGTACGAATTTAGAGCAATAGAGATCTCTCTGAAATATTACAGAAATACGCTAGAAATCTTTTTGTAACGATTCTTTCATATTGAAATATTTTTGAATTATTCCGCGCGTTTTTCTATTCGCGCGTTTCATTCGTAACATTTTCGCAACACTCCCTTCCTAGACTCCCCCTCGTCCAAATTGCTTTGGCCCAAAAAAATAGTCACGGATTAATTCACTTCATCCTTGTTAGGGGGATCCATGAAACTTGTAACCAAGAAGTTGCTGCTTGCGGCTGCTATCACTGGTCTGCTGGCTGGCTGTGACAGCGGCGGCATCAATATTGCTCCGGTTAACGAAGATAACTCTGTAGATAACTCTACTGGCGGCAGCGACAACGGTGGCAATCAGAGCAATCCGTGTGCTTCCTATGAAAAAGCCGGACAGGTAAAACAGGGTGCCTTCGATACCGCTACTGGCAACTGTACATACAACCTGAGCTTTGTTGACTCTGGTAACCCGCTGACCGTTGACCTGGTTATCCCGGCGCTGGAAAACGGTGGTGCACACATTTTCGAAGGTAGTCTGTTCGTTGGTAACAACTACGATGACGATACCACCATGGCTGCCGCTGGCATCGCCGAAGGTGGTGACGGCGCCAAGCTGACCGTTCAGGCTGGCGCTACTGTTGCTTTCCCAAGCAGCACCAAATTCATGGTAATCAACCGCGGCTCCCAGCTGTTGGCGGTTGGTACTGCCCAAGACCCCATCACCTTCACTTCCCTGTCTGACGTTGAGGGCACTGTTGGTGCTGAAGACGTGCAGCAGTGGGGCGGTATGGTGATCAACGGTTTCGGTATCACCAACAAGTGTTCTTACGACGCCGAGCTAAAAACCTCTGAGTGTCACGTACTGGCCGAAGGTGCTGCTGGTAAAGACCAGTCCAACTACGGTGGTGACAATAACGACGACAGCTCTGGTCAGCTGGAATATGTTCGCGTCAAGCACACCGGTGCAGAAGTTGCGAACGGTGACGAGCTGAACGGCATCAGCTTCGGTGCTGTTGGTGCTGGCACCATCATTAAGAACCTGGAAGCTTACTCCACTTACGACGACGGCATCGAGATGTTCGGTGGTGCAGTAAGCATCGAGAACTACGTTGCGCTGTACGTGCGTGACGACTCCATCGATATCGATGAAGGCTGGAGCGGTTCCATTACCAACGCGCTGGTGATCCAGAGTGCAACCGACGGTAACCACTGTATCGAAGCCGACGGTATCGGTTCCTACGACGCCGCTAACGATTACTCCGCGCTGACCGCAGCTGGCCTGAACAGCCGCCCGGTTATCGACGGCCTGACCTGCATCATCTCTGGTGCTGCGGCTGACACCGTTACTCACGATCCGAGCGCTGGCTGGCGTTTCCGTGAAGGTATCTACCCGATGATCACCAACTCCATGGTTATCGGTTCCTTCAAGGCTGATTCCACCGGTGCTGACGGCAGCAACTACTGTCTGCGTGTAGAGAGCAACGAAACCATCGCTGCTCTGGAAGCGGGTACCGATGCGGCTATCACTTCCAACATCTTTGCGTGTGCTGACAAGACTAAAGGTGGCCCGATCGGTGCTGACAGCCTGCAAGCGTGGGCCGAGGCCACCGGCAACGTGTTCGCCAATGTTCCGGCTGACGCTGCACTGAACCCGACTGCTACAGCAGACACCGGCTTCCAGGTGCTCGAAGGTACTCCGTCCTTCTTCTCCATCGCTACCGGCAGCATGATGGTGAACGATGCCGCGATCGCCATCTCTCCGGTTGAGCGTGCTTACTTTGGTGCCCTGAGCACTGGTGGCACCGACTGGACTCAGGGTTGGACCTATGGTCTGCACGATGGCAGCCGCGCTCAAGCTCTGTGGTTTGAGCAGCAGTAATGGCTGAGTAAGGTCGGGGGCGCGCCTCCCGACCTTGAAGGGCGCCGCCTTCAAAAATTGAGGTCGGCGCCCTGTTTGATTCTGAACCGGCATGCTCAAAAAGAATGGTGCCGTCATCGGATCAAGTAGGCAGAACAACAAGCAGGAACGATAAGAGGCCTGGGAA